>CAZQTO010000115.1:0-6722 GCA_964596375.1 uncultured Zetaproteobacteria bacterium
GGCGAACTGCTGGCCGCCATGGGCGAGGCCCGTCAGGTGCTGGTGATTTCGCATCTTCCGCAGGTGGCGGCATGCGCCGGACAGCAGGTGCATATCTTCAAGGAAGAACGTCAGGGACGCACAGTCAGTGCGTTGAAAACCCTGAGCGATGCTGCACGCCAGGAAGAGCTGGCGCGCATGTTGGGCGGAGCCAATGAACGAAGCCGGGAACATGCGCAGGAGATGCTGGCGCGCGGCGCGCAACGCAGCGCAGTTAAGTCCGGCGGAGCCGCGGCCTGATGCAGCACAAGATCAGTGTGCGTATGGCACGCATCGGAGATGTGGATGCGATCCATACTCTGCTACTGCCGTTTGCCGAAACCCACATCATCCTGCCACGCACGCGCGACGACCTTTTCCAGCATCTGCAGGAATTTATCGTTGCCATCTACGATAAAGAGTTGGTCGGCGTCGTCGCTATGCACATCTATGGCTCGAATCTGGCTGAAATCCGCTCTCTGGTGGTGCGCCCCGACATGCAGCGACATGGCATCGGCCACCTGCTCATCAAGGGCTGCGAAAAATGGGCGGTAAAACTAGGCGTGGCGCGCATCTTCGCCCTGACCTATGTGCCCGATTTCTTCGCCAAGATGGGTTATCCACGCGTGCTTCGCGAAAGCCTGCCGCACAAGGTATGGACAGTGTGCGTGCATTGCGAGAAGTTCACTGACTGTGATGAAGTCGCCGTGGAAAAACGCCTGTCCGATGCCCCCATCGAACCGATGAGCTTGCCGCCCATCATCGAGATTCACCAGGCCTGATTCGAAACGCTTTCACCAAAGCGTTCATAGGAAACAATCAATTGAAACCTTATGGACAGGGGTCGGGGTATTGCTGCTGAATCGCTTCGATGCCGGCAAGAACCTCATTGGACAGGGAAAGACCCTTGGCTCCGATGTTCTCCCTGAGCTGTTGCATGCTGGTTGCACCAACAATACAGCTGGTCACAAAAGCTTGCTGCAGAATAAAGGCCAGCGCCATCTGTGCTGGCTGCAAGCCATGCTTTTGAGCGAGCTTCACATAGGCAGCCGTGGCGGCATCAGCCACAGGGCCAGAATAGCGGGTGTAGGTGGGAAACAAGGATAAGCGGCTACCGCTTGGCAACTGGCCACCAAGATATTTCCCGGACAACACGCCGAAGGCCAGGGGAGAGTAGGCAAGCAGGCCGACATCCTCACGGCAGGCGATCTCGGCCAGACCGACTTCGAAACTTCGGTTGAGCAGGCTGTAAGGGTTCTGGATGCTGGCGATGCGCGGCAGACCAAGCGATTCGGATGCATGCAGGTGGCGCATCACACCCCAGGGGGTTTCATTGCTCACCCCGATATGCCGCACCTTGCCCTGCGTCACAAGTTGCTCAAGGGCACGCAGGGTTTCTTCGGGCGGTGTGAACGGCGTTTCATCCGCATGACGGTAAGCACGCTTGCCGAAAAAATTGGTATTACGATCCGGCCAATGGGTTTGATACAGATCGAGATGATCGGTTTGCAGGCGTGTGAGTGAACCCTCGCAGGCAGCGATGATATTCTTCGCATCCAGCCGCGACTGACCTTCCCTGATATGCGGGCACCACGTGGTCGGCCCGGCAACCTTGGAGGCAAGCACTACCTTGTCACGATTGCCTGTTTGCTTGAACCACTCACCGATGATTTCCTCGGTCCTGCCGTAGGTTTCGGCTTTCGGCGGGATAGCATACAACTCGGCCGTATCGAAGAAGTTCACACCCTGCTCCAGGGCATAATCCATCTGCGCAAAGCCATCTTCCTGTGTGTTCTGTTCGCCCCAGGTCATGGTTCCCAGTGCGATGATGCTGACCTTCAGGCCGCTACGGCCAAGCTCTCTTTTTTGCATAGGCTTACGATAACATGCTTAAGCCGAATGGTCACAGCAGAGCCTCCACAACCGCGCACCATGTGTTGGCCAGGTTCTGCAGCTTGTAGCCACCACCCCCGAGGGCCAGCAGTCGCCCTTTGCTGAACTCGTCGGCAATCCTGCGCAGGGATGTAGTGGCATGCGCATGCGCCAGCGGACTCAGGCGCAGGTGGGTGATGGGATCATTGGCAATCGAATCCGCACCGCATTGCAGGATGATGAATTCGGGACGGGTAGTACGGATAAAGGCCTCGGCCTGCTGCCATACGACCATAAAATCATCGTCGTTCGCACCCGGCGGCAGCGGCAGGTTGAGCTTGCTGCCAAGCGCCTCCCCCTTGCCTGTTTCGTTGGCAAACCCGCTACCGGGATAAAGAAAAGTTCCATCCTCATGCACATCGGCAATGCTCACATCAGGGTCGGACTCAAAAGCGTAAAACACGCCATCGCCGTGGTGCGCATCAATGTCGACATAGGCAATGCGCGACAGCCCATGCACCTGTTTCAAATGTTCGATCAGAATGCCGCAATCGTTGAATACGCAGAAACCTGCTGCCGCATCGCGCCTGGCATGATGCAGACCGGCAATCGGCACAAAGGCATGCCGCGCCTCAGCGCGCATCAATCGGTCTGCCGCATCCAGCACGCTACCGGCAACACTCGAGGCAGCCTCGAACATGCCCTTGAAGGCCGGTGTATCACCCATATCGAGAAAGCCCTCGCCGATTTGCGACAGCCGTTTGACCCGCTCGATGTAAGCGGCGGTATGAAAGCGCCCGATATCCTGCTCCGATGCCTGACATGGCAGGACGACGGTAACCCGCTTATCCAGACCCTGCCGCACCGCCTCATCCCAGAAGGCAGCCATGCGCTGCGGGCCAAAAGGGTGATCGTTGCCGAAACCGTAACGCGCCAGTGCCTCGCCGATATACACCAGCGTTGACCCTTGGCTTTTTATCCCTGCTTTCCTGTGCATGTGCCAAGTGTAGACGCTGTGTGCTAAGCTGGCCGCAAAGCAATGCGGAGTGGATATGATCAAGCGACTGAAAAAAATATTCTCGGGCACGGCTAATGAACCGCGGCGAGGCCACGAACACGACATCGAGCTGGCCGTCGCAGCCCTGATGGTCGAAGTGATGATGATGGACGGCAGGCTGGATGCCGCCGAACACAGCGTGATTTCGATCCAGCTGCAACAGCGATTCAATCTTCCCATCGAGGAAGTCGACAGCCTCATCAAACGAGCCACGAGCGAGGCGGACAAGGCACACGATCTCTACCAGTTCACCTCGCGCATCATCAAGGGCTACCCCATCAACCAACGCACCGACATTGTGCGCGAGCTGTGGCGCGTGGCCATGGCCGACGGGCATGTGGACGCCTATGAAGAACAACTGATTCGCCGCATCGCCGAGCTGATCGGTGTGCATCATCAGCATTTCATCGGCGCCAAGATTCAGGCGCGACAGGAGGCATCATGAGTACCCATGTATATAAGTCTATTGAGCTAACCGGTTCTTCGCCCGATGGCATCCAGCCGGCCATCGAGAATGCCATTAGCCGTGCCGGACAGACCATTCACAACCTGCGCTGGTTCGAGGTTATGGAAACACGCGGCCATATCGAAGGCGGCAACATCGCCCACTGGCAGGTCACGCTGAAAGCCGGCTTCAGGCTGGATGAATAACACGCCCGATGCGTAAGCACGGCAAGGCTTGAAGGACTACAATGGGCTCATGAGAGAACTCCGCAGGCAACTCATCGATTTCCTCACCAGGACACGCAGGGAGCAGCGACTACACCTGCCGGAACCCCGGCTGGCAGCCCTTCTGGTCGGTGACCTGCTCGATCTTCTGCTCCAGCCTGCCGAACAACACACCTCGATGCGCTCGCACAGCATCACCCACGACAACCTGCACCGTCACGTATTCACCATTCGCTGCCCCGATCAGGCCTTCTATCTCGATGCAGTCAAAGGCTATCTGGCCAAACGCAATGTCCAGCCGATCGAACTGCAGGCCCTCGTATTTCGCCTGCAGCGCGATACGCATGGTCGGGCACAGAACATCCTGCATCCGGATAAGCATGATCCTGACAACGCCATGTTCATTGCCGTGCATGTCTCGGCCACCACCTCCCCTGATGCAGAACCTCTGGCCCGCGATCTGGATGCCGTACTCAAGGCTGTGGATGCCTCGGTGCGCGATTTCCCGACCATGCACAACGCGCTGGGCGATATGGCAAAGCTGCTGGCCACAGACAAGCCGGAAAGTGCCGAACTGCTGCACTGGCTCAATGCCGACCGCTACATCTGCTTCGGGCTGTTGCCTGAAGGGGGTGTGAATGAAAAGGGGGGGGATGAAGGGGGTCTGGATGACGAGAGACTGCCGGCCCGGCCGCTTGGCGCCTTCCGCAATCGCGCTGTACTGCACCGTTTGGCGCATGGCCTGAACCAAGAGGTCGAGGCCCTTCCACCGGCCACTCGACAAGGCCTTGAGTGGCTGCATATACCGGCCTGCCAGGACTTTCTTTACAGCCCGGTCCCCGTCAAGCTGGTACGCATCTGCTGGAAAACCCCCAAGGGCTTGCGCAGCGCGCTCCTTCTCGGCTATTTCTCGCGCAGTGCCCGCTATGCCAATGCCAGCCAGGTGCCATTATTGCGCAAGCACTGGCAGGTACTTCTGCAACAAGCGCTGATGATCGAGTCGGCGTTTTATCGTCGCGAAATCCGCACCCTGTTCGACCGCCTGCCCAAATCACTGCTGTTGTCTGTCCCGCCGCGCCAATGGCTGGCACCCTTGAAAGCCTTCTCCGATCTGACCGGACTGGTACAAACACACGCCATACTGTTCACGCCGAAACCGGGAAGCATGCAAATGATTGTCGCCAGCCTGCCCGCCGACCGCTTCGGCCCCAATGTGCTGGCCATCATCGAGCAGCACCTGGCGGGACTCGGGCTTCACCTGCACGGCCACGAATCCTTCGGAGCCGGCAGCCACCGCATTGTTGTGCTCGGCTGTACGGGCCAGGCTCGAAAGAGTGCAGAGGTAGCTGCTGCCGTACAGGAGTCGGTTATCTTCTGGAAGGATCGGGCCAGAACACATGTGTTGCGCAATGCCAAGCAATTGAATGTGCCGGAAGCCCTGACTCGCCTGCTTCGACTGCCGCCGGTTTATCAGAACCTCTTCCCGCCGGAACAATTTGTCGACGATATCCGGGCTCTAGACTGGGTGGCGCAGTTTCACCGCATCCGCGTGCATGTTCGATCAGTTGCCGGGGGTGTCGACATCCAGATACTCGCCCCGACGGCATTGCCGCTCGGTCACGTGGTATCCAGCGTGCAGTCCTTCGGCCTGACGGCGATGCGCGAGGCTGTCGTCGAATTCAGTGAGGACGGCTCTCCCCTGTATCTGAGCAGCCTCACCTGCCGCTATGCGAACGAGCTCAGCCGCGATGCCATTGGCCGCCTCACACTGGCGCTGAATCAGGTATTTAACGATGAGGCTGAAAACGGGCCCCTCAATGCTCTGGTCTTGTCCGCCGCTCTCGATATCCAGCAGGTCGCTGTGCTGGCCGCCCTGCGCAATCATGTGGTGCAACTCCTGCCCGATGCCGCCCCGCTGATGATGACCGAGATGCTTAACCGGCACCCGGAGACCGTTGCACGCTTGTACCGCATGTTCGAGGCACGCCACCGGCCGGCCATGCCGGGAACTTATGTGGGCCAAGCCAGGCTGGAATTCGACAAAGCCATGGAGTCTGTCACCAGCCTGACCGACGATCACTGGTTCCGCGCCCTGGCCGAGCTGGTGGAGGCCGGTCTGCGCACCAATGCCTATGCCCGCACCGCCAACGATCCGGTGGCCATCAAGATTGATCCGAAGCTTGTCAGCTATGCGCCGAAGCCTGTTCCCTATCGTGAAATCTTCGTGCACGGCGTACATGTCGAGGGCGTGCATCTGCGCGGCGGCCCTATTGCGCGCGGCGGCCTGCGCTATTCCGACCGGCCGGCAGATTTCCGCACCGAGGTGCTGGAGCTGATGGCCACGCAAACGGTGAAGAACGGGCAGATCGTGCCGACAGGTGCCAAGGGCGGCTTTGTGCTGCGCAATCGGGAGAATCCCGATGAAGCCTTTGTGCAGGCGCAATACCGCAGCTTCATACGCAGCCTGCTGCGGCTGAGCGACAACATCGTGGATGGGAAGCTGTGCCCACCGGCCGACATCAGGATTGCCCCGGCGGATGCCAACGATCCCTATCTGGTGGTGGCTGCCGATAAGGGGACGGCACGCTATTCTGATCTGGCCAATGCGCAGGCGCTTGAGGCCGGCTTCTGGCTGGGTGATGCCTTTGCCAGCGGCGGCCGGCACGGCTACGACCACAAGGCCATCGGCATCACCGCGCGCGGCGCATGGGTGTGTGCCGCGCAGCATCTGGCCGCCCTGGGGCGCGATGCCTATAACGATGTCATCTCCGTGGTCGGCATCGGCGATATGGGCGGCGATGTGTTCGGCAACGGCATGCTGCTCAATGCGCATATGCATCTGCTCGCTGCCTTCAACCATCAGCATATCTTCCTCGATCCGCAGCCCGAAGCGGTGGCAGCCTTTGCCGAGCGCAAGCGATTGTTCGATGCGCGCCTGGGTTGGGGTGACTACAACGAAGCCTGCATCAGCGAGGGCGGTGGCGTGTTCAAGCGCTCTGCCAAGCGCATCGTAATTTCTTCCGAGGTTCAAAAATCGCTGGGCATTGAGGCCGATTCCCTGTCCGGTGAGGCACTGATCCGCGCCATACTGTGCGCCCCGGTGGAC
>CAZQTO010000116.1:0-6660 GCA_964596375.1 uncultured Zetaproteobacteria bacterium
CTCGGTCAGCTCCCAACGCTGGCGTACTCCAAAGCGATGCTGTTCATCGACAATCGCCACACCGAGCTGCTTGTAGCTGACATCATCGGAAATCAGCGCATGCGTGCCGACCACCATATCGATACTTCCACAGGCCAAGCCGGCAATTATTTTTCTGCGAACAGCAGCTGTCAGCCCTCCGGTCAACAATTCCACACGCAGGTTCAAGGGAGCGAATAATTCATTGAGGGTAGCGGCATGCTGTCCGGCCAGCACGCTTGTCGGCGCCATCAGAGCGGCCTGCGAGCCCTGACGCACAGCCATCAACATGAGCAGCGCCGCAACCCATGTCTTGCCCGCACCGACATCGCCCTGCATCAGCCGATGCATGCGCTGGCCGCGTGCCAGATCGGCACATATCTCCCCCCACACCGTTTGTTGAGCCTCGGTTAAAGGAAAGGGCAGACTATCCTGCAGTGCCTGACTCAGTGAGGTGTCTGCCAAAATCGCAGCGTCGACTCTGGCCAGGCTACGCATGCGACGCATCAGGTGCAGATAGGTCAGCAACTCCTCAATCTGCAAGCGCTCGAAGGCTTGCCGCATAGCCATACCTTCCGGACCTTCGTCATCCGGCCGATGCACCCGTTTCAAAGCCTGCGCCAGGCCAGGGCGTGGTGAAAGGATGCTATCGAACGGACTTTCCGCCCCTGCTGCAAGCAGGCCAATGGATGCATACACCAGTTTTTCCATACGCGAACTGCCAAGGCCCGCCACAGAGGCATAGACCGGCCTCCAGCCGGCATGAAAGGCATCCTCGGGCATCCATTCGGGATGCAGCATCTGGCACTGCCCGCGCCACCACTCCGGCCTGCCGCGTATACTCAACCAGCGTCCCGGCGACAAACGCGCATCACGCAACAGAAAGGGTGAATGGAAAAAGCGCAGATACAGCAATCCCCCGTCATCATCGCCTACAATCACCGTCACCTGTCGACGCGGGCCGTGCCCATGACCGTCGACACTCATAACCTTGCCGCGGGTGCGCGCCTCCTCGCCTTCGCGCAGCTCATGCATGGCGATACTGTTACGGTCATCGACATAGTGCTTGGGAAGATGTAGCAGCAAATCGCCCACACAGCTTATGCCGCTTTTGCGCAGACGACCGGCAATGGACGGGCCGATGCCGCCCAATATACCGATATCCTGCTCCAATACGCTGTACACAGTGCAAGCTTGGCGCAGACGGAGGGCGCGGACAAGGTTGGAAAGACTGTGCGACGACCCGCCATCCGTGGCAGGAATACGAATACCGGAAAAAAAACGAATCAGGGGCTTGTCTGTAAGACTTACATCCCCTAAAGTGCGCCACCTTTTACCGATTTGCAGGAGAAATATTATGGCCAAACGTTGCGACATTTGTGGCAAAGGACCGATGAGCGGAAACAATGTCAGTCATGCACATAACACGACTCGCCGTCGTTTTCTGCCCAATCTTCACCGTATGCGTGCCGTATTGAACGGCAGCGTCAATAAGGTGCGCGTGTGCTCAAGCTGCCTGCGTTCCGGCAAGGTCACCAAAGCGGCCTGAGTCTGTTCTTTACCTGAATCAAAAAAGGGCGCTTATGGCGCCCTTTTTTATTGTCTCAAACCCAAGCTGCTATCCTGCATCCGCTCCACTACGAGCAATCACATCCATTTCCACACGGGCTTTAAGCGGCAAGGCAGCCACGGCCACCGTCGCACGGGCCGGACGGTGCTCCCCAAGCCAGTCGGCATAGAGCTTGTTCAACTCAGGAAAATCGGCCATATCGGTCAGGTAGATATTCACCTTGATGATATCCGTCAAAGCACAACCACCGGCCGCAAGGACCGCAGCAAGATTGCGCATCACCTGCCCGGCCTGTCCGGCCAGCGTATCGTCGATGAGCCTGCCTTCTCCCGGCAACAGACCTATCTGACCGGAAAGGTATAACACACCCTGATGGCACACAGCCTGAGAGTATGGCCCGACGGCTGCCGGGGCGGCATCGCTATGAATGCTTGCAAGCATCATCTCACTCCTTTTCCCTGTTCGTCTCATCATCATCCTTCCTGCTGCCTATCAATGCACGCAAGGAGCGCCCGATGCGCTGTCCGACGTTCTCGGAGGTTCGCTGCTGGATATTTCTCCGCACCCGGACCACATCCTCAATAGCGCGCAACCCTCGCACCAGCTTGGCCAAATGCACACGATCCTTCACCTCAAGTAGCACTTTCAGGGTAGTCATGTCTCCTGCCAACTGGTGAATGCGCAAATCGTCGATACTACCCCCGAGATCGGCAATACAACCCGAAACAGAAGCCAGCATGCCGCGTCGATTGTAGGTTCGTATCTCCAGCGATGTCTGGTACTGCTTGCCTTCCTCCGGTTTCCAGTCGACATTCATCCATGCCTCGCCCTCTTCAGCAGCGGCCACGGCACACTCCTGATGATGCACGAGTATTCCCTTCCCATGTTCGAAACGCCCCAATACCTTGTCTCCGGGCAGCGGAAGACAGCACTTGGCAGCACGAATCAGCCCCTGTTCCGTTCCTGTCAGATGCAAGCGCCGTGGTGCACTGCGCTTGGCCACAGCCATCAGATCATCCAAAGGCACCTCACCGCGCCCCAGCTTGGCCCGCAACTCATCGATATCGGCGCAATGCAATGCACCCAGCACTTCCTGGCTCACCTTTTCTTCTTTACCGAACACCTCAAGCACAATTTCATCACCCACCCGGACACTGGCATCACGCTCCTCACGGCGGAACCATTGCCGTATGGCCTGACGGGCTCGCGGCGTACGCACATGTTGCTCCCAGTGCCGGCTCGGTGTCTGCTCGGGGCTGGTGATCACCTCGATCTGATCGCCATTGCGCAGCCTTGTGGTGAAATCAGCAGGCTGACCGTTGATGCGCACACCGAGACAGTGATGTCCGATATCGGTATGCACGGCATAGGCAAAATCCAGTGGCAAGGCACCGCGCGGCAAGGCAAACAGATCGCCGTCCCGGCTGAACACATACACCTCTTTTACAAACAGATCGAGACGCACATTCTCCAGAAATTCTCCAGGCTGATCGCTTTCCTGCAGCAATTCAGTGAGCTGTTTGAGCCACTGGAAATTCTTCTCATCACGAGCATCCAGGCCATCGCTCTTGTACAGCCAGTGGGCGGCTACACCATCTTCGGCATAGTGGTGCATGGCTTCAGTACGTATCTGCACCTCCAGACGGAAATTATCAGGACCGATAATCGAGGTGTGCAGCGACTGGTAGCCGTTCGGCTTGGGCAGAGCGATATAATCCTTGAAGCGCCCCGGCACAGGCCGGTACAGGCTGTGGATGATACCCAGCGCCTGATAGCAGGCCGGGGTGTCGTCCACAATCACCCGGAAGGCAACGAGATCGTAGATGTCGTCAAAATCCACCTGCTTGCGCTGCATCTTGAGGAACAGACTGTACATATGCTTCATACGGCCCTGCACGCGGGCATGGCATCCCATACGGTTTACCGCTTCCTGCAAAATCGCTTCAAGGCGCTCACGGGTGCGGTTCAGACTGTCGAGATGATCCGCCATTTTCGAAGACAGACCCGAATAAGCTTCCGGCTCCAGATGGGAAAAAGACAGATCCTCAAGTTCCTGCGTCAGCCAGTGGATGCCAAGCCGGTGAGCCAGTGGGGCATAAAGCTCCATGGTCTCGCGGGCAATAAGCTGGCGCTTGCGATCAGGCAGAAAACCGAGGGTGCGCATATTGTGCAAACGATCAGCCAATTTAACGAGCAACACGCGCAAGTCCTTGGCCGTGGCCAGGATCATCTTGCGGAAATTCTCGGCCTGCTTGTGCTCACTGGATACGAAGCGAATCTGGCCGATTTTGGTCACGCCATCGACCAGATACGCCACCTCACTACCAAAACGCCTTTCAATATCTTCAAGGGTCACCGCCGTATCCTCGACGGTATCGTGCAGTAAACCGGTTACGATGCTTTTATCATCCAGGCGCAGGCTGGCCAGAATATTTGCCACGGCAACGGGATGGCCCATGTAGGGCTCACCTGAGCTGCGTTTCTGATTGGCATGGGCATTGGCCGCGAAAACATAGGCGCGATTGATCATATCGATATCGGCCCGCGGATCATGCGCGCGGACCTTATCGGTAACCTCAAAAATACGGCTCAAAGCGGAGCCCTCAATTCACGAAAAGACACTGGCGGAAAACGTATCATGCCCAAGAGCACGGAAACCCGTACAAAGCAGGTAGCCATGGGGGTGAAATGAAACTCAGCTGACCCGAGCAGGCAGAAACCGGGAGGTGGGGCGGAATATTCCCCGGCAACACCCCCAAGGCATATCAGATGTCCTCTGCTCTCTCGCTCAAGGATGCGGCCATCAAGCGGCGACGTTCCTGTTCTTCGGCATCAAAAACAACTTCCCAGGTAACATGACCATCGCCCAACTCTCTGAGCGACTGCACGACGGGCTTGTGCTCCTCTTCTTCGAGAAAGGCGGGCATACCACGAAGCAGCTGACGCGCCCGACGCGATGCCAAGAGCACCATCTCGAAACGGTTGGGATAATAGCGAATACAATCTTCAACGGTCACACGAGCCATTGTTTGTCTTACCTCCGAAAAAAAGAAAGCCGAGGCTAGGATTTGCAGACACTAATAGCAAACGGAAATAGCCCCTGAACAGATAAAACGCCTTGCATCAGGCCTTTTGCAGCCATCGCAGGAAAGCTAAATACGCCCTGCCGTCCGCGCCTGATAGATGCCCAGCAAAACGACCAGCGCCTGCTCGAAATCTTCATTTATAATACGGTAATCCGCCTCGCCAGCGTGCGCCATTTCCGCTTCCGCCGCAGCCACACGCCGATCTATCACCTCGGCTGCATCCTGCCCGCGCCCGGTCAGCCGGCGGCGCAATTCCTCGACGGAAGGTGGCAGAATAAAGATGCGGCAGGCATCGGGGCAACAAGCCGCCACCTGGGAAGCACCCTGCCAGTCGATTTCCAGCAATACGTCATGGCCTTCCCTGCGCAGCGCCTCGACATCGGCAAGGCGCGTGCCGTAGGCATTGCCATGCACGATCGCATGCTCAAGGAAGCTCCCCTCATCCACCTGGCTGAGAAAGGTGTCCATATCAAGAAAATGGTAGTCGATGCCATCCACCTCACCCGGGCGCGGGGCTCGGGTGGTGGCGGAAATGCTTAATCTGAGTTTCGGGCAGTGTTCGAGCAGGGCTGCACACAGGCTGGTTTTGCCGCTGCCGGAAGGTCCGGAAACAACAAACAGGGCTCCGCTTGCCCCCGCCTTGCTGGCGGATTCAGCCATTTGTCCCGGTCAGAGCACGGTATTTGATGATTAATACATCCTTGCTTTCCACCACATCGGGGTCCTGCGGAATGCAGTCCACCGGGCAGACCAGCTGGCACTGCGGCTCGTCGAAATGGCCGACGCATTCGGTGCACAAGTCAGGATTTATTTCGTAAATCTCTTCGCCCTCAAAAATGGCCTCATTGGGGCATTCCGGTTCGCACACCGCACAGTTGATGCATTCATCGGTAATCATCAGGGCCACGACAAGACTCCTAGTTCAACAGCATTAGATGAGCGAAGCATACACGCCCGAAACCGCCGGGGAAGCCGGCATACTGATACTCATGGCCACATGCAGCATAGCAATGTTGTGACGTTCACCTGCCCGAGTCGCGCTCGAATTCTCCGCTTTTCAGCCTGACCATATACTCCTTTAGCGCCGTCGCCACCTTACCCTGCAGCAGATACAGAGCAATCAAATTCGGAAAGGCCATGGAGAGAATCAACAGGTCGCTGAAATCAAGGATATTGCTGGCGCTGGTGATTGAGGCCAGTACCACGAAAATCACAAAGATGATGCGGAATACCATCGAATAGCGCTCGCCGAACACATAGGTCCAGCTACGTTCGCCGTAATAGGACCATGAGATCATGGTCGAGTAGGCAAACAGCACCACGGATACGGAGAGGACCATCGGGAACCAGGAAATCGCCGAGCCGAAGGCCATCGCTGTTAGCGCAGCCCCCTTATTGGCCTCGACCAGTCCGGCATACTCCGGCGCGTTGTACACACCGGTAATGACAATCACCAGCGCCGTCATCGTGCAGATCACAATGGTATCGATAAACGGCTCATACAGGGCAACAAAGCCCTGACGTATGGGGTATTTGACCGATGCCGCCGAGTGGGCGATGGCGGCCGAGCCGATACCAGCCTCGCTGGAGAAGGCAGCGCGTTTGAAGCCCTGAATAATCACGCCGATCATGCCGCCGGCCACGGCCGTGGGGGCGAAGGCCTCGTGTACAATCAGGCTGAATACAGCCGGCACTTCGGCTGCGTGGGAAATGATGATCCACAGGCAAGCGCTCAGATAAATGAACACCATGGTCGGCACAATCGCCTCGGCAGCATGGGCAATACGGCGGATACCGCCGATAATCACAATACCGACAGCAAAGGCCATGATAAAGCCGAAGGCCAATGGAAACTCTTTGAAGAAGGCTACTTCAGTCTGCACAGCACCCATCGACTGACTAACCTGAAACAGATTGCCCGCGCCAAGCGAACCACCGATGGTTAGCAGGGCAAAAAGAATAGCCAGCCCCCTGCCCAGCCTCGGC
>CAZQTO010000117.1:0-6517 GCA_964596375.1 uncultured Zetaproteobacteria bacterium
GTGTCCGGGGTTCGAGTCCCTGAAGCGCCACCATAAAGAGCCAGTAATGGCAACAAAAACGAAGGGCCAGGCTTAACAGCCTGGCCCTTTTTCTTTGTGCCTTGTCCACCAAGTCTGCGCAAGCAGTGTTCAAATAGATGGGTGCCGTGTGTGGAATTGAATGTCTCAAGATTTGGTTATGAAGGGAACAGGACAAAGTAAGTGCGGTTACAATTAGCACAATCATACAACCTGCTACCAGGGACAAGTCGCATCCAAAAAGGCCTGTGCCTCCTCATATGTTCTCTGCTCCCGCACATGGGGCAATAGCGCTTGGTCAATACTATTTTCATTGGATGCCCCCCTTCCAAGTCTTTCAGTGATGAATCGATGCTCAACCCATCGAGGACGAATAAACTGCGGACGTTATTCTAGCACTGATTTGATGATGTCAATAACCATCAAGGGGACGAGGTTTTGAGTGCGTGTAATGCTGGTCCCTGAAGCGCTACCATCTTCAAGCCCTGCGAAAGCGGGGCTTTTTTTTATCTGGGAAATGTGGAAATAGATAAATGTCTGGTTAGACTGGCATGCGGGGATTGGGGGGATTATGGGAATTCTTTTCTTTATCATTGTTGTGCTAGCACTTGCCTTGCTGCTGTTGGCCAGGCTCAAGCCGAAAGCGCCAAGCGGTGCGATGCCTTATGTGCGCAAGGAAAGGCTTTTAAGCCCGGCCGAGCGCTCCTTTTACGGGGTTCTCCAGCAGACCTTCGGCCATCAGTATGAAATCTTTGCTCATGTCAGGATTGCCGATCTGCTTGGAGTGAAAAAGGGCCAGGCAAAGGGTGGATGGCAGAGCGCCTTCAATAGAATCAGTGCCAAGCATATGGACTTTGTCTTGTGCAGGCCGGACGACCTGCACATCGTCGCATGCATCGAGCTGGATGACATCTCGCACAACGCAGCCAAGCGAATCGAACGCGACGATCTGATCAATCGGGCATTTCAGGCGGTGGGGCTGCCTTTGCTGCGCATCAAAGCGCAGGCATCCTATTCCGGCAGCGCGATTGCCATGCAACTGGAACAGGAACTGGGCATCAAACAGCCAGCGATTCAGCTCCCCAGGCTGGCCGCAGCCCACTCAGCCGGCGAACAGCCCCCAACGCTGTGCCCGAAATGCTCGGCCGTGATGGTTCGCAAACAGGCTACCAAGGGCAAATATGCAGGGGCTCATTTCATGGCCTGCACCGGCTACCCCGCCTGCAAAACGATTATCCCCATCAAAGTTGGTCAACAAGCTGAGACTGCAATATAGTGGTTCGGCTTTTACCGTATTAGACAAGCCTATTTGACCTTGTAAGCTCACATATCCGGACAAGAAATAGTAAGGGGGAGCAATCAGTGCACACTCGCGTTATATCAGAAAAGGATGCTTTGGCACTTTGTCAGCAAGAGGAATCACATTTCTTTGACCGAAAAGCCAAACAAATTGATGGAAAGAAGATACAAAAGATTGCGGTAGCATTTGCTAATTCTGATGGCGGTGAATTTGTTATTGGAATTGCAGATGATAAAGACAAAGAAAATCCAAGTGAGCGATGGATGGGGGTTGATTCGATTGAAGATATGAATGGATATCTTCAGTCTCTGTTTATATTAACACCGAGCCTCAACCTTCGTTATGAAGTATTAAAATGCGATGGTAAAAAAGGATTGGTATTAAGAGTTCTTATTGAGAAAGGTACGGAGGTCCATAAAACTTCTGATGACACTGTTTATCAACGGTATGGGGCTCAATCAATTCCAATTAAAGACCCTCAAAAAATCCAAGCACTTTCATTTGCAAGAGGCGCTACCTCTTACGAGGATACAATTATATCTGATCTCCCAACAGAGCAAATTGTAGATGCTGATGAGCTTACGTCATTCCTAAACGATTACTCTCCTCAAACTGATGCGTTAGAATTTTGCCTAAACCAGAACCTTCTAGATTTCAAATCATGGACGCCTCGAGTCGCTAGCGCTCTACTTTTTCACGCCATCCCCAGCGGTGTTCTTTCAACACGTTGTGCAATAAAAATTACGAGATATGAAACAAGAGAAGACGACCCGGAAAGAGACCATCTTGCAGAGCAAAGAACTATTGAAGGCCCAGCATATCATCTAATCCATCAAGCTATTGATGCAATTCAAGAATTTATGTCGTCGGTAAACATTTGGACTCGAGAGGGTTTGCAGCAGGTTAATTATCCACCTGAGACAATATGGGAAGTGTTAGTAAATTCAGTTTTACATAGAGATTATTCTATAGCAGATGATATTCAGGTATTAATTTTTGATGATAGAATCGAAATAAGAAGCCCAGGGCGTTTGCCTGGGTATGTTACTGTGGAGAATATTCTGGATGCAAGATTTTCGCGCAATCCGAAACTCGTACGCACTCTTAACCGTTATAAGAATGCGCCAAATAAAGATTTAGGAGAGGGCTTAAATACTGCTTTCCAAAAGATGAAAGAATGGGGTCTAAAGAGTCCTGAAATTTTTGAGGATGGAAATTATGTTAAAGTAATTATTCCTCATACCCCATTAGCAAAACCAACAGAATTGATACTTCAATTTTTAACAAATCATGATTCAATCACAAATCGTCAAGCTAGGGAGCTCACAGGCATCAAGTCTGAGAATTTGGTAAAAAACGAATTCTATAAATTGAAAGAAGCGGATCTCCTTGAACGTATTCCCAATCTGGAAGGGCCAAAAGCAGCGTGGAGGCTTACTCAAAGAGGGAAAGTCGAAGCCGGAAGATTTGCACCTGATTAATATTTTTCATGTAAGTCATCTAACAGTGCATCATATCCATAACCTGAAGGTGGCCAGCTTCCGTATTCACGCATATAAATTGCGTTGAATTTTTCACCACATGATTTAGCAGTCATTTTTCGGTAGGTAATGATTTTCTCGATAGCGATGGAAAAGCAGGTGGTTTTTTTGTTGCTGCTCTGCGACCATTTGCGGACTTGGTGATGAGGAGTTTTTCATGAGAAACAAGACGGTTGCTGTTGTTGGCCTTGGTTATGTCGGTTTGCCCCTGGCTTTGGCCTTCGGGCGCGAGCTGCCAACGATTGGTTTCGATATCTCTTCCTACAAGATTGCCGCTTACCAGAAAGGCTATGACCCGACCGGCGAGATGGATGGCGAGTTGTTCGTCCGCGCCAGCCAACTGCAATACACCACCGATGCATCACGTATCCGCGAGGCCGATTTTGTTGTCGTTGCCGTGCCTACACCGGTCAATGAAGCGCATCAGCCTGATCTGACCCCCGTGGTCAAGGCCACGGAAACCGTTGGCCGCAACCTGAAGCCGGGCGCCATCGTGATCTTTGAATCCACCGTCTATCCGGGGGTGACCGAGGAAGAATGCGTGCCGATTCTGGAGCGCGAGTCGGGGCTTACATGGGGTGAGGGATTCAAGGTCGGCTATTCCCCTGAGCGGGTGAATCCGGGAGATAAGGTGCACACCCTGGAGAGCATTGTAAAAGTCGTTTCCGGTGAGGATGCCGATACGCTGGAGAAAGTCGCCGCATTGTATGAGCTCATCATCGAGGCAGGCGTGCATCGCGCCACGACCATCAAGGTCGCCGAGGCAGCCAAGGTGATCGAGAATACACAGCGCGACCTGAATATCGCGCTGATCAACGAACTGGCCATCATTTTCGAAAGAATGGATATCGATACACTGGATGTGCTGGAAGCCGCAGGCACCAAGTGGAACTTCCTGCCATTCCGCCCGGGTCTGGTGGGCGGGCATTGCATCGGCGTTGATCCTTATTACCTGACGCACAAGGCCGAGATTCTCGGATATCACCCGCAGGTGATTCTGGCCGGCCGCCATATCAATGATGGCATGCCGGCTTATATCGCCCAGCAGACAGTGAAACAGATGATCAAGGCCGGCCCAAGCATCAAGGGTTCCAAGGTGGTCGTGCTCGGGCTGACCTTCAAGGAGAACTGCCCCGATCTGCGCAATTCCAAGGTGGCCGAGGTGGTGCGCGAGCTTGAAGAGTACGGCTGCGTGGTCAGCGTGCACGATCCGCTTGCTTCAAATGAGGAAGCCCGGCATGAATACGGTATCCAGTTGAGTAAGTGGGACGATTTGCCTGAAGATGCCGATGCAATGGTGCTTGCCGTGGGGCACAAACAATATATCGACAGGCCTATCAAGGAACTGCTGTCCGGGCTCAAACCCGGCGGGGTGGTTATCGATGTGAAATCTGCACTGGACCGCCAGGCAGTCGTTGATGGAGGACATGCATTGTGGCGGCTGTGATAACAGTAATAACAGTGATTTGTGATTAGTGACTTGTGATTAGTAAAAAGAAGACACCAATCACGATTCCTTCGGGATCATGCTGAAATCGCATAAGGATTTGGATGCCTGGAAAAGGGCGATTGATCTTTCAGCAGAGGTGTACCGCCTAAGCAGTTCATTTCCTAAAGAAGAAATCTATGGCATTCCCAGTCAGATGCGGCGAGCGTCCGTATCCATTGCGAGTAATATCGCGGAAGGTGCGGCACGAAGGACCGATAAGGATTTCGTTCACTTTCTTCACATGGCGCTTGGCTCGGCGAGCGAGCTTGATACGCAGATTGAGATTGTGAATAAAGTAGGCTATGCAGATACCATTGCCATGAAAGAGCTGCAGAATACCGTTGGGGTGGTCTCAAAAATGTTATATGGATTAATTCGCTCGGTGGAGAAGAAGACGTCATGACTAATCACCAATCACCAATCACCAGTCACTCTTCTGCGGCCGGGTCGCAGAAGGTTCTTGTAACCGGTGCGGCCGGGTTTATCGGTTCGCACTTGACGATTCGCCTGCTGGAGCGGGGCGATGAGGTGGTCGGTCTGGATAATCTCAACGATTACTATGAGGTCAGCCTGAAAGAGGCGCGGCTGGCACGGTTCTCCGGGCATAAAAACTTCCGTCTGGTGAAGATGGAGCTTTCCGACCGTGCAGCTGTGGAAGCCCTGTTCGCCAAAGAGAAATTCGACAAGGTGGTCAATCTGGCCGCACAGGCAGGGGTGCGCTACTCGCTGGAAAATCCGCACGCCTATATCGACAGCAATATCGTCGGCTTTATGAATATCCTTGAGGGCTGCCGCCACCATCAGGTGAAGCATCTGGTTTATGCGTCCTCGAGCTCTGTCTATGGCGCCAATGAATCCATGCCGTTCTCGGTGCACGACAATGTCGATCACCCCTTGTCCTTATATGCGGCAAGCAAAAAAGCCAACGAATTGATGGCCCATACCTATTCGCACCTTTACGGCCTGCCGACAACAGGGCTGCGCTTTTTCACCGTGTATGGCCCATGGGGCAGGCCGGATATGGCCCTGTTTCTGTTTACCAAGGCCATACTCGAAGGCAGAGCGATTGATGTGTTCAACCATGGCAAAATGAAACGTGATTTCACCTATATCGACGATATCGTCGAGGGGGTGATGCGCACCCTGGATCATACGGCACAGGGCAATCCCGGCTGGGATGGAAAGAAACCGGATCCGGGCACAAGCAGGGCCCCCTGGCGGGTGTATAACATCGGCAATGCCAGCCCTGTTGAGTTAATGGATTATATTTCCGCCATTGAAAAGGCGCTTGGTATGAAGGCCGAGATGAATATGCTGCCCCTGCAGGCGGGCGATGTGCCGGCAACCTCGGCGGATGTGGAAGACCTTGTCAGGGATGTCGGCTAC
Source organism: uncultured Zetaproteobacteria bacterium (assembly GCA_964596375.1). Classification (GTDB taxonomy): domain Bacteria; phylum Pseudomonadota; class Zetaproteobacteria; order Mariprofundales; family Mariprofundaceae; genus UBA1543. The sequence continues at coordinate 5,735 of CAZQTO010000117.1, forward strand.
CGCCCTTGTACACCGGTCGCGCAGGGCGTTGCCAATTTTGTGCAGTGGTACAGGGATTACTACAAGGTCTAGCTGAAATGTATGGCGCATGGCGCCTGAGGCGGTAGAGCTGCCTGTGTGCGCCCGGGGCTAGATGGCAATGGGCGCACGAATACCGGGGTGAGACTGGTAATCGACAAGCTCGAAATCATCAAACGTAAAATCAAACAGAGACTTCACATCCGGGTTCAGGCGCATCTCTGGCAGGGGGAAGGTATCACGCGCAAGCTGGGTTTCGACCTGCTCGGCGTGGTTGGAATACAGGTGTGCATCGCCGAAGGTATGCACGAAATCACCCGGCTTGAGCTTGCACACCTGGGCCAGCATCATGGTGAGCAGGGCATAAGAGGCGATATTGAACGGTACGCCGAGGAAGATGTCGGCGCTGCGCTGGTATAACTGGCAGGACAGGCGGCCATCGGCTACGTAGAACTGAAAGAATGCATGGCAGGGGGCCAGGGCCATCTTGCCCTGTGCCACATTGGCCTGTGGGCTGATGGATTCATCCGGCAGATCGGACACATTCCAGGCAGAGATAATAAGGCGGCGCGAGTCGGGCCGGGTCTTGATCTGCTCGACCAGTTCGGCGATTTGATCAATATGACGTCCGTCCGGGGTCGGCCAGTTGCGCCACTGGTAACCGTACACCGGGCCGAGATCGCCGGCTTCATCGGCCCATTCATCCCAGATTTTAACGCCATTGTCGCGCAGGTAGGCGGTGTTGGTTTCGCCTTTGATGAACCA
>CAZQTO010000118.1:0-6418 GCA_964596375.1 uncultured Zetaproteobacteria bacterium
ATCGATCGTCCGATCCGCCCGCTGTTCCCGAAGGGCTATTTCCACGAGACCCAGGTTATTGCCACGGTGATTTCCGCCGATGAGCAGACCAATCCCGATATCGTTGCCATCAATGGCGTATCGGCAGCACTGGCCATCTCCGATGTGCCGTTTGCCGAGCCGATTGCCGCTTCCCGCGTTGGCCTGATTGATGGTGAGTTCGTTCTCAACCCGACCTACGAGCAGATTGCAGAGTCCAAGCTTGATCTGATTGTGGCCGGAACGCGCGATGCCGTGCTGATGATTGAATCCGAGGCCAAAGAGCTCTCCGAAGAGCAGATGATCGATGCGATTATCTTCGGCCAGGAAGGCTATCAGCCGGTACTCGATGCTATTGAGGCGCTGGCTGCACAGGCTGGCAAAGAAAAGATGGTGATTGAGCTGGCTGGCAACGATGCCGTGAAAGAAGCCGTCAAGGCTGCTTTTGAGGCCGATGTTCGCGCTGCTTATGCAATCTCGGACAAGTCCGAGCGTTCCGCGAAGATCGAGGCGTTTCGTGCTGTTGCTCAGCAAAGACTGGCCGGCACGGCAGATCAGCCGGGCGAGTTTTCCTCCAACGACGTTTCTTCGGCCATGAAGGGTCTGGAGAAGGATGTGGTTCGCCGTTCCATTATTGCTGGCAACCCGCGTATCGACGGTCGTTCGACCAAGGATGTGCGCGCCATTGATTGTCAGGTCGGCGTTCTGCCGCGTACGCATGGCTCCGCCCTGTTCACGCGTGGCGAAACACAGGCACTGGTCACCATTACACTGGGTACCGAATCCGACATGCAGATGACCGAATCGCTGGAAGGTGTTCAGAAACAGCGCTTCATGCTGCATTACAACTTCCCGCCGTATTCCGTAGGTGAAGCTCGTCGCTTCGGACCTCCGGGGCGTCGCGAAATCGGCCATGGCCGTTTGGCCCGTCGTGGTGTGGAAGCCGTGATTCCGTCACTGGATGATTTCGGTTATGCCATCCGCTCGGTGTCCGAGATTACCGAATCCAATGGTTCATCTTCGATGGCTTCCGTTTGCGGTACCTCGCTGGCTCTGATGGACGCCGGTGTGCCGGTGAAGGCTGCTGTGGCCGGTGTGGCCATGGGCCTGATTCTTGAGAAGGACGGCTATGCCGTGCTGACCGACATTCTGGGTGATGAAGATCATCTGGGCGATATGGATTTCAAGGTGGCCGGTACCCGTGATGGTGTGACCACCCTGCAGCTGGACATCAAGATCGGTGGCCTGACCCGCGAGATCATGCGTGAAGCCCTGGCGCAGGCGCATGATGGCCGCATCCATATCCTTAATGAAATGGACAAGTGCCTGGCCAAGCCGCGCGCTGCGATTGCAGATCATGCTCCGCGCATGTTCAGCATGAAAATTCATCCGGATAAGATTCGCGAAGTGATCGGTGCCGGTGGCAAGGTGATTCGCGGCATTGTCGAGGAATCGGGTGCCAAGGTGGATATCGAGGATGATGGCACCATCAAGATCTTTGCTGTGACGGCTGCGGCCGGTGAAGCAGCCAAGAAGCTGATCACAGACATCGTTGCCGAGGTTGAAGTCGGCCGCATCTACGAGGGCAAGGTCGTCAAGATCATGGACTTCGGCGCATTCGTGCGTCTGGTCGGTCAGACCGACGGCCTGGTGCATATCTCGCAGATTTCCAGCGAGCGCGTGGAGAAGGTTGCCGATGTGCTGAAGGAAGGCCAGGTGGTTCGCGTCAAGGTGCTTGAAGTGGATCGCAGCGGCAAGATTCGTCTGTCCATGAAAGATGTGGATAAATAAGGCGCGTCTTAACGTAGCTGATTCAATGCATCGATTGTTTGGTGAGGGAGGCGGATTTTCCGCCTCCTTCTTTTTGTAAGAGGCACTATGACCGTATCCACTCACAACAACCCCATTCGGGAAACACAACTAAGCAATGGGCCACTGCTCATCAGTCACGAAATGCCGGCTGCGCAGACGGTATCGCTGGGTATTTTCCTCAATATCGGCAGCCGCGACGAGACTGACTCGCAGGCCGGCATGGCACATGCGCTTGAGCATATGTTGTTCAAGGGCACGCGACGTCTTGATGTTGATGCGCTCGCCGAACTGCTCGACCAATTGGGCGGCACGGCCAATGCCTTTACGGCGCGCGAACGCACCTGTTTTCATATGCGCGTGCTGCGCGAGGACTGGCAGGAAGCACTGAGCACCTTATGCGATATGGTCATCGAGCCGGCACTTCCTGCTAATGAATGGAAGCGTGAGCGCGAGGTGATTTTCTCGGAAATGGCCATGGCCGATGATGTGCCCGAGGACTGGGTCTTCGATCGTCATGTCGAAGCGCTGTATCCCGGCCAGTCGCTGGGCCGCACGGTACTGGGCAGCCGCGAAAGCCTTTCTGCTTTCAGTATTGCCGATCTCTCATCCTTTCTTGCTTCCCACTATCGCCCGCCGCATATGCTGATTGCCGCAGCCGGCTGCATCACGCACGACGAAGTTCTGCATTTCCTTGAACAGCGCGACTGGCCAAAGGGCGAGGCGCAGCTCACACGCAGCGGGGCACACATGGCCAGCGGCTTGCAGCGACTCGAACGCGATGATGAGCAGGGCTATTTTTTCGTTTCCCTGCCGGGTATCTCCGCAGCATCCGAAGATCGTCCCGTGGCCTGGCTGGTTAATCAGATTCTGGGCGGCGGTATGAGTTCGCGACTGTTCCGCGAGGTGCGCGAAAAGCGCGGTCTGGCCTATGGCATTGCCTCGCATCTCTCCGGCTTAAGCGATACCGGAGCCTGGAGTATCAGCGGCAGCACCGATTGCGACAGGCTCGGGGAATGCATGCGCGTGGTCCATCAGGTGATGCACGATTTTGCCGCCTCTCTGAACGAGGCCGAATTGCATCGCGCCGTACGTCAGCTTGAGGTATCGCTGCGCATGGGTATGGATTCCAGCGAATCGAATATGCTGCATCTGGGCGCTCGTCTGGATGAAGCGAACATCCAGACACAGGATGCATGGGTTGATGCGATTAAGGGTGTGAGCCTGGATGAGGCGCGCGCATGGTCGCAGCGTATAATCGCCACGCCAGCCCTGTGGACCTGTAGCGGGCCTGCTTCATCTCTGGACAAACTGCCACAGGATTTAGCAAAGGATTTGCAGGCCTGAGCGCACAAGGCTAAAGTCCCGCCCCCATGACTATCTGGACTCATATCAAGGAAGACATCGCTACCGCGTTTGATCGCGATCCGGCGGCGCGCTCGACCCTTGAGGTCGTCACGGCCTATCCCGGCCTGCACGCCATCTGGATGTATCGTCTGGCCAATTGGTTTTGGCGGCACAAGCTGCTGTGGATCGGGCGCATGATTTCGCATCTGACCCGCTGGCTTACCGGCATCGAGATTCATCCCGGCGCCACCATTGGCCGCCGCTTCTTTATTGATCACGGCATGGGCGTGGTTATCGGCGAAACCACGGAAATCGGCGACGATGTAACCCTGTATCACGGTGTCACACTGGGCGGCACGACCTGGCAGAAGAAGAAACGCCACCCGACTCTGGGCAATGGCGTGGTTGTCGGTGCCGGAGCCAAGGTTCTGGGTGCAATCAGCATCGGAGAACAAAGCCGCATTGGTGCCAATTCGGTGGTGCTGCGCGATGTTCCGGCTCATTCAACGGTGATCGGCATTCCCGGCACGGTGGTCGGCAAGACAGATACCATCATCCAGGGTGGCCGCATCAATCTGGATCATCACACCATGCCCAACCCTGTGGCTGAGGCGATTCGCCATGTGCTGCAACTGGTGGACGATGTGAATGCGCGCGTGGATGAACTGCATCCCGAATCAAAAGACGGGAAACAGGAAAAAACGGCGCAAATGAAAGCAACCGAGAAGGATATGCGCAAGGAACACAAGAATCTCGAACGCTTCCTCGGCGGCGGCGGTATCTAACCCCCTATCAAGGGACTCCAAACGACTTCTCTATCTCTGAACAGACTATTCCTTACCTCAATCTAAACAGCTTTATTCATCCAGGTGATATTCAGCCCTAATCAAATCCACCCCATGCGGCAAGGAATTCGCCGAAATGCGGGCGTTCCCCGCTCTCGGATTCGAGGTAGTGGCGCAGGCCGAGGACACTGCGGGCATAGGCACCCTGGCTCAGCGCGCCGGTGAAGAGTTGCCAGCGCAGGAAGAGCAGCAGGGTCGTGCATACATCGGTTTCGCAGTAGTTGCGGATGGCTGCAATCCGGCCTGATTCGAACATGCCGCGCACATCGTCGCCCGCGGTTTCAAGCTTGCCGGGAACGCCGAAGGCGCTGGCCACCTCGTGCATCGAGCAACGCGCCGAGGCACCGAAATCAGACAGCACCTCCAGCAGATCAACATGATATTCGCTGGAATAGCGCGAATCGTAGCTGTTCCACTTATCGCCCTCGGAGAACCAGCGCGGGCAGGACAGACCATGGACCATGGCACGGTATTTCAGCACGGGGATATCGAAACCTCGTCCGTTGAAGCTGACCAGACGCGGCGCGCGCTTTTCGATCAGGCCGAAAAACCCATCGAGCAGCTCGCGTTCGCCGCTTTTGGCATCGCCACCGCTACCCAGGCGACGAATGACCAGCTCCGGCCCTTCCTCACCCGGCTCGAACACCAGTTGGGCATAACTGATGACCACCACCTGATGAAAGGGCTGGCGCGGAAAATCATTTCTCCCTTCGGTCTTTTCAATAAAATAGTCGCTTAGCGCATCGCGTGCTTCAGCATCGCGCAAATCGGGCATCCCGAGCAGACGCCTTGTGGCATCGGCATCCGGCACAGTTTCAATATCAAAGATAATCACGTCGCGGCGCATGGTTCCCCCTCGGCTTGCCTGACACTTTCGCCCTGCAAGAAAATGCTGCTACACTGGCGCCATGAAGATTCTCGTAGTCGAAGACGAACAGCGCGTCGCCCAGTTTATCCAAAAAGGCCTGAAGGAAGAAGGGCATGCTGTGGACTGCGCTTATGACGGCGAGGAAGGCGGCTTTCTGGCCGAGGTCAACGAGTACGATCTCATTATTCTCGATCTGATGCTGCCCAAGAAGAGCGGCCTCGGCGTATGCGCTGAAATCCGCGAACGCGGCGTGACCACGCCGGTGCTGATGCTCACGGCACGCGATGCCGTGCAGGACAAGGTGCGCGGTCTGGATGCCGGTGCCGATGATTATCTGACCAAACCCTTCGTTTTCGACGAGTTACTGGCCCGTGTTCGCGCCCTGCTCAGGCGTGGTTCCGACAGCAAGGCGCCGATTCTCAAGATTGTCGATCTGGAGCTGGACCCGATGAGCCGTCGTGTTACGCGTGGCGGCAAGGCAATTCGCCTGACCACCAAGGAATACGCCCTGCTCGAATACATGATGCGCAATCCGAATCGCGTCCTGTCGCGCACACGTATCGGCGAACATGTCTGGGATATGAACTTCGACCCTGAAAGCAATGTGATCGATGTCTATGTCAGCCATTTGCGCAACAAGGTGGACAAGGGTTTCCCCGTGTCGCTGATTCATACCCTGCGTGGTCAGGGCTATATGCTGACCGAGGATGCTCCTCCGGCGTGAGCCGGTGCTCCCTATGACAACGCTGCGGCCGGGCAGCCATTCGCTGACCAGAAGAATCTTCCAACTCGTTTCCACCTTCCGCGGGCGACTTGCCCTGCTCTACATGGCCGTGGAATTTTCCCTTTTGCTGCTGGCCGCCGTGCTACTCTATGTGGTGCTCACCCGGCAGATTTACGATTCGGTTGACCAACAGCTTACGCAACAGGCAACAGCCATTGTAGAGGAACTCGAAAACACACGTTATCCCTACTGGAATCAGGAAATCATAAGATTTTCCACCCATTTCATCGGTTCGGTAACACTGGTCGGTGCCAACGGCGTGCTGCTCTTCTCCTCCGATCAGGAATTGATCGGGCGCGGCGGCGGCGAAGTGACCGAGGTTCTGCAAAAAGCTGTTGAGGGCGAAACCGCGATTATTTCGACAGGTACCCTGCTGCGTAAAAGCAATGTGCGTGTCATCGGCATGCCGGTGCATCGCGGCAACCGGGTCGTGGCTGCCATCATGCTCGGCCGCAGCACGGCTGAAATTCATTCCTTCTTTGAGCTTATGTACCTGCTCGGTGGCTTATTGGGCCTGATATCCATTCTGGTCAGCGGCTATGCCGGTTTCGTCATGGCACGCAGGGCCCTGAAACCCATGGATGAAATCGGTCAGGCGGCGACCCGTTTCGCCGAGGGTGATTTATCCTGTCGTATCGACATGAACAGCCGGGATAGGGAAATACGCGGCCTGATGCGAACGCTGAATAAGATGTTCGGAGATCTCGAATCCAGTATTCAGGCGCAGAAACGGTTCACCGCCGACGC
>CAZQTO010000119.1:0-6373 GCA_964596375.1 uncultured Zetaproteobacteria bacterium
TGGCCAGCCACGACACCCTGACCGGGCTGGCCAATCGCAATCTGTTCATGGACAGGCTGGCCAGCGCTCTGGCTATCGGTCGCCGCCATCAAAGCGGCGTGGCGGTGATGTTTGTCGATCTCGACGACTTCAAGGATGTGAACGACGAGATGGGGCATGAAGCGGGAGACGAGGTTCTGAAGCAAACAGCAGCCAGGATTATGGCCTGCCTGCGTGAGTCTGACTCGATAGCCCGATTCGGTGGTGATGAGTTTCTCGTGCTGTTGCCGATGTCCACGAGCAGGGATGCCGTCGCCGGCGTGGCGGCCAAGATTATCGATTCAATAGGGCACGCATTCAAGGTGAATGGCGGCGAGGCAAGGCTCGGTTGCAGTGTTGGTATTGCCATGTTTCCGGAGCATGGCAAGCAGCCCGAGGAATTGATCAGTGAGGCTGATGCGGCCATGTATGCGGCCAAGAAGGCCGGAAAGAACAGGTGTCAGTTTGCGCATTGATACATGGCCATTTATGTATTTGGCTTTATGTCCGGCAATGATAAACGGCAAACAGGCATGTTCGTCAAAACGGATGCTTGTTAGGGGGATCGTGTATGCAAGAGAATGATTCAAAATCCCTATCCATGAGCGAAGACCAGGCCACCATCATGGTGGTCGATGATGATACATATAGCGTCGAATTCCTGTCCGAGATACTGGCCCGGCAGGGCTATAATGTCCGTGCTGAGGAGGATCCCGGGGCAGCCCTGCAGTCAGCGCTGTCAGACCCGCCGGACCTTGTGCTGCTCGATATCAGAATGCCCGGCATGGATGGTTTTACGTTCTGTGAAGCATTGAAGGCGGATGCCCGCACAGGCCATGTGCCGGTGATTTTTATCAGTGGACTTTTTGCGGCGGAAGACAAGGTCAGGGCTTTTGAGATCGGTGCTGCGGATTATCTTACCAAACCATTTTCCGATATTGAAATGCTTGCCCGGATACGGGCCCAGCTCAATCTCCATCGATTACAGACCAGTCTTGAGCAGCAGGTCGAACATCGCACCGCCGAACTGAAGGCGGAAATTGCCGAGCGCAAGGAATCCGAGAGGCAACGGGAACGCTTGGTGGATGATCTGAAGGCCAAGAACAGGGAACTGGAAAATTTCGCCTACAGTGTTTCGCATGATCTGAAAACGCCGATGATTACCATCCGCGGATTCCTGAGCCGGCTGGAACAGGATATCGCCGACGGGAACAGTTCGAATGTACATGATGATGTGCAACGCATCACTGGCGCCACGAAGAAGATGCAGGAGATGCTGGAGGACGTGCTGGAGCTTTCGCGCGTCGGGCGCCTGGTCAGTCCGCTGGAAGATGTGTCCTTAAGCAAGCTGGCACTTGAGGCAGCGGCTGCGTTTGATGAACAGATCCGTCAGGGCAAGGTGCAACTTGATGTGGCCGCGGACATGCCGGATGTCCACGGGGACAGACCGAGATTGCTCAGTGTTTTCCAGAATCTCATCGGCAATGCGCTTATCCATGCGGGGAAAAAGACCGGGCTGCATATTGAAATTGGCGGTGAGTTGAAGGAGGGCGAAGCCGTCTGTTTTGTGCGCGATAACGGTATCGGTATCGAGCCCCGTTTCCACGAGAAAATCTTCGGTTTGTTTGAAAGGCTTGATCCCAGGGTTGAAGGCTCGGGGGTCGGTCTGGCCTTGTGTCGCCGCATCATTGATGCCCATGGTGGCCATATCCGTGTTGAATCCGGCGGCAAGGGAAAAGGCTCTACCTTCCACTTCACATTGAGGAGCAGGCCTGAAACATCATCATAGATAGGTATTCCTTTCTTCTTGAACTATACTGGAAAGCGATGACGGTATGGAGAAGACGTGAATAACAAAGTGCTCAAAATACTTCTGGTGGATGATGAGCCGGATCATGTTGAACTGATCCGTCGCTCGCTTCGGGACGCTTCCTTTGCCATGCAACTTTCAGTTGCCGGTTCACTGGCAGAGGCACAGCAGTTTCTCTCAGATAATACTCCCGATATCATGGTTGTAGATGTCCGCCTGCCGGACGGTGAGGGCACGGAGCTGCTGCCCGGCGATGTCGAAAAGCGTTCAATGCCCATCGTCATCCTTACCGGCCACGGTGATGAAAAGATTGCGGCGGCGGCGATGAGGGCCGGCGCGCTGGATTATATCGTCAAATCCGACGATTCCCTTAACGATATACCGCACATCATCGAACGGACCATGCGCGAATGGGAACACATCATCGGACGCGAACAGGCCGAGGAAGAACGGATAAAAATCCAGAGGCTGATCAATCAGACCAGCGATGTGGTTTTCCTGTGCGATGACAAGGCCAATGTTTTGTATGTGAATCACGCCGCCGAGCCGATGGCCGGGCTGAAGGTGGATGACATGATCGGCAAGCCGTTTGCTCCGCTGTTCGATGACGATTGCCAGGGCGTAATGATGGGCAATTATCAGGCGGCTCTGCAAGGCGAAACCAGATCATTCGAGCTGGCATTCAAGGCCACCGGCATTCTCTGCGAGTACAAAATCCAGCCCTACCAGAATGCTGCGGGCAAGATTGTCGGCGCACTTGGCTCGGCGCGCGACATCACCGAAAGGAAGCGGGCTGAAGCTTCTTTAAAGGAAGAAAAGAATTTCTCCGAGGCGCTTATCAGTGGGTTGCCGGACATTTTCTATTTTCTTGATCCACAGGGAAACTTTCTAAGGTGGAACGACAGGGCAATGGAATTGCTGGGGGTTACATCCGAAGAAATTTCCAAAGCCAATGCTCTGTCATTCGTCCATGAGGATGACCGGGCAAGCCTTGCAGGGAAGATTCAGGAAGCCCTTGAAGCCGGGTCAGCGACGGCGGAAGCCCGGATACTCCTGAAGGACAGCCTTCGCACTTATATCCTGACAGGAACACGGCTTGAAACCAGGCAGGGCTTGGGCGTTGTTGGTGTCGGAATCGATATCAGTGAACGCAAGCAGGCGGAAGAGGTAATAAGGGAGAGTGAGCGCAAGCTGCTGGAAGCGCAAAAAGTTGCGTGCTTGGGCTATTACATTCTTGATATCAAAGAGGGAATCTGGAGCTGTTCGACAGGGCTGGATGATCTGTTCGGAATTGATGATGGATACAAGCGGGATGTTGCCGGCTGGTTAGGGATTGTGCATCCCGATGATAGAGAATCATTGGCTACGTATTTGTATGAAAATGTTTTATCAAAGCACGAAAAATTTGATAAAGAATACAAAATCATCAATGTGAAAACAGGGCATGAGCGCTGGGTGCACGGTCTCGGATCACTGAAGTTTGATGATGAAGGCCATCCTGTTTCAATGTTCGGTACCATTCAGGATATCACCAAGCACAAGCAGTTGGAGGCCCAGATTCTCAATGAGAAGCGTCAGGCGCAAACCTATCTGGATATTGCCGGCATGATGATGGCTGTGCTGGATAGAAAGGGGTGCATCAAGCTGATCAACAGGAAGGGATGCGAGATTCTCGGTTATGATGAGCAGGAAATAATCGGCAGGAACTGGTTTGAACTCTGTATCGCCAAGGAGATGCATGAAGAGGTTCAGAGCGTTTTCAATCAGTTGATGGCTGGAGAGGTTGCGCCTGTTGAATATCATGAAAACACGATCTTCTCAAAAACCGGCGAAGAAAGACTCATCGCTTTCCATAACTCGATTCTAAAAGATAAAAACGACAACATCACAGGAATATTGTTTTCCGGCGAGGATATCACCGAGCGCAAGCAGGCTGCGGATGCGATCATGGTGGCGAACGATTTGCGCGAGTCCATTATCGAACATGCGCCGGTTCGCGTGTTCTGGAAAGACATAGAATCACGTTACCTGGGTTGCAATTCGCTCTTCGCACGCGATGCAGGCCTTGAACATCCGGACGAGCTGATTGGCAAGACTGATTTAGATATGGGCTGGAAGGATCAGGCAGAAGCCTACCGGGCCGACGACAGGCAGGTGATGGAAAGCGGGGTGCCCAAGCTTGGTTTCGAAGAACTGCAGACAACCCCGGATGGCAACATGATCTGGTTGCGTACATCCAAGGTGCCGTTGCGTGACTCTCTGGGCAAGGTTCATGGTATTTTGGGCGTCTATGAGGCCATTACCGCGAGCAAGCAGGCCGAGATTCAACTTAAAGAGAGATTCGATGAAATCGAGCGCATGAACAAGTTGATGATAGGGCGCGAGCTGAAGATGGAAGAGCTACGTCAGGAGATCAAACGCTTGCAGGAAGTGGTCAGCGGATTGAAGGCGGGTGGGGAATAGCGATGCGCGCAAGTGCTCAGGACAAAATGAGTAGCCCCTTGAGAATCAATTTTATCTGGTTTGGCGTTGCTCTGGCGGTTGGCTACTGGCTGCTTGAAGCGGTGCTGCACGCCTTCGTGTTTACCCCCGAATTCAGCCTGCTTGAAACCATGGAAGCCAGCTCTTCCGGAAATGAGTTGTATATGCGTCTGATTATCAGCGCATTGCTCATCGCCTTCGGCTTCATGGCCGAACGCCTGTTGAGCCGGGAGCATCAGGGCAGGCTGCGTGAGAAAAAGCTTAACCAGTTGCTGCACTTTCTCAGCGACGTGAACAGGAATGTACAAAGACAGACGGATCAGCAGGCGCTGCTGGATGCTGCCTGCCAGAGTGCCGTGAAAATGGGCGGGTTCCGGCTCGCCTGGATTGGCCTGCCGCAGGATGGCGGGCTGAGGATGGCGGCCTGGGCTGTCGGGGACAGCAGTCTTGAAGATACCATCAGGCAGATGCAGCAGCCCCTGATATTGAGGTGCTGCCTTGGTGCCCGGCGCGTGTTTGATGAGGGGAAATTCGCACTGTGTGCAATGAAAGAAGAGGCCGATTGTCATGCCCCATGGCTGCATTCTGCTCTGGGGCAGGGTTGTGCACATGCGATAGCCCTGCCCTTGAAGCTGGATGAAAAGACGATCGGGGTATTCGAAGTCTATGCGGGTGACGATGGGCATCTTGGCGAGGATGAACGCGCCATTCTGGAAGAGGTTGCGGGGGATATTTCCAGCGCCCTGGCGAACATCGAGCATGCGAAGCAGCGCCGGGAGGCAGAAGAGGCATTGCACAGCAGCGAAATGCACAGAGCATCCATACTGGAGCGGGCACATGATGCCATTATCAGCATGGATGAGCAGGGCAGGATAACGGGATTCAATCCCGCAGCAGAACGGATGTTCGGCCATGCGCAGGACGATGTGCTCGGCCATGATCTGGGTGAAAAGATCATCCCTCCCTCTCTTCGCAAACAACATGGGAAAGGCCTCAAGCATTATCTCGCCACTGGCGAAGGCCCAGTCATTGATGCATGCATCGAAGTCATCGGCATGCATGCCGATGGGCATGAATTCCCTGTTGAGGTGGCTATAAACAGCCTGAAAACAAGTGAGTCCACTTCCTTCAGCGCCATTGTCCGTGATATCAGCGAACGCAAGAAGATCATGGAAAATCTCAAGCAGCGGCTCGATGAGCTTGAGCGCTTTCAGGCGGCGACGGTTGCGCGAGAGTTCCGCATCAAGGAGTTGCGCGATGAAGTTGCAGCATTGAAGAAAACAGACCCGACAATAGGCGGGGGAGCCTGATGCAGCCGGATGACATGGATGCACCTATCAGATTAAACAATGAGCTGTATAGCACAATGTTTCTCCAGGTCCCCTTGGGTATTGCGCTGATTGATTCGCTCAACGGGAAATTTCTTGACGCCAACCCGCGCTTTGCGGAGATAGCCGGCAGGTCTATCGAAGAGATGAGGAATATTGACTGGATGAGCATCACCCATCCGGACGATGTGCAGGAAGACCTGGATAACATGGCGTTGATGAATGCGGGAAAGACTTCCGGTTTCACAATGGATAAGCGATACATACGTCCGGATGGTTCGATTGTCTGGATAAGAATGACGATTGCCTCATTAAGGGTCGAGAAAAACGTTTCACCACAGCATTTCTGTATGGTTGATGATATCACCGCCCACAGGGGCCTGGGAGAGGAGCTGCAGCTGCGTGTGCAGGAATCCGAAAAGGCGCGCCAGGCCATGCTCTTCATGCTGGAGGATATGAACGAATCCTCGAAGGGGATTGAGCAGGCGAAGAAACAATGGGAAGCCACCTTTGATGCGGTCTCCGATCCGATTTTCCTGCATGACGCCGAGTTGCGCATCGTGCGCGCCAACCGGGCCTATGCAGAAAAGGCCGGCATGTCCGTTGAGGATGTGATCGGTCAACGCTACTGGGACGTGTTCCCCAAAGGCGAAGGCCCGATGCCCGGTTGTGCAAAGGCACTGGAAAAAGCAGAAGAAGAAGAAGAAGAAGAAGTCAAAACCGATGACGGCAGGAC
>CAZQTO010000120.1:0-6352 GCA_964596375.1 uncultured Zetaproteobacteria bacterium
GACGCAAGCGGAGAAATGGACGCAAGCGGAGAAATGGACGCAAGCGGAGAAATGGCTTCTGGTGCTGGCGAAGGCGTTTTCTGGATGATAAATCTTTCTTCCCATCGTAGCCAAGCAGAGGCAGAGAAAGACGTGGAGAGACTTAAGCTGTTGGGTATTGATTCTGAGTGGGTCAAAGCCGAGGTGGATGGCGCAACGTGGTATCGGGTTCGGACCCCCGGAGATGTCAATGTTGCATCAAGCCAAAGGAAGCTCAAGATTCTGGAAGAGAAGCTGGGCATACCGGATGCCTGGGTTGGCCCACGCTAATCAGAAGCGCAGATTAGGGCATGGTGCACGGTATTCGATAGGGAAAGAAGAGAAGCTCTTTTTCATTAGTTTAGTTGGGTAACACATTGACATTCAAGGAAAAACATTGAATATATTGACTGTGAATAGAAGGACAGGAAGGCTTTTCTTATCGGCACTCGCGATGGCAAGTGTTTTTGGCCTTGCCGCCTGTCATACGACCGTTCCTGAGCCTACCATGCCGGTTAAAAATGCGCAGAAGGCCTTTCCTGAGTATCTGATGCACAATATTGGGCCACAGCGCGTACAAAATTCGTTTACTGCACGTTTCGACGATCTGAATCAGGATGGACATGTTGATTTGCTCGTGGGCCTCAGGAAGCCGGATGCCGGGTTTCGCGTAGAGTGGGGCGATGGCCATGGGCACTGGAGCACCCAGCAGGGGCCAGGCACGGCCATTGAGACGCGGGCAGCAGTTATTGATGATCTCGAACACGATGGGTTAATGGATATTTTGATTGGTGGCGAAGGGGACCAGCAGGGCTTGCAGATCTGGCATCTGGATCGGGATGGGCTTTGGAAAAACCACATACCACCAACAGAGAGTGGGCAATACCGGGACGTCGCGTTTGCAGATATCAACGAGGATGGCTGGACTGATGTGATTGGTGTCCAGGTCGCCTCAGAAGAGGATGGTGGTGTTTATGCCTGGCTAAATGATGGTCGAGGGGGCCTGGTGCAGCATATCGGACCTCTGGCGAATGGCGTGTTTACCGGCCTGGTAGTGGCGGATATGAATGGGGATGGGCATGTTGATATTGTTGCTTCCCGCCGTGGCGGGACAGGCGCCGTTCACAAGACCGACACCTGGAGAGGGAGTTGGGTTGCGGTTGGGGGCGTGGAAATCTGGTATGGCGATGGAGCCGGGCGCTGGGAGCCTGAAAACCTGCCGGCCGCAAGCGATGTCGAAGCTGTAACCGTAGCGGATGTGAATGGCGATGGGCGACTGGATATTGTTGCCGGCCTCTATTTGCGTGGGATTGAGCTGTGGCTTGGAAGCAAGAATGGCTGGGTCAAACGGACAGTCGTGAATGACGGTACCTGGGGTGCGGTGCGTGTGGGCGATCTCGATGCTGATGGCAAACGCGAGCTGGTGGCCGCATCAAAAGATGGCCGGGGTCTGGGGCTGTGGAAATGGAACGGTGGCTTCTTGCTCAGCGGTGACGCATTTACCCCGTTAACGGGATGGTTGCCGGATAGTGGAACGTATTACTCCCTTGATCTGGGAGATGTGCATGGGCGGGGTCTTCTGGATGTTGCCGCATTGCGCACCGATGGTGCTGTGCAGGTCTGGTCTTTTGAAACTGCGGAACAGGAGCCTGCAGCCGAGTTTGTCGGGGCGCCGATGGGGGAGCCGTTCAAGATGTATTTTGGCACGGCGCTGGCGAATGTGGGTGAAGATGAAGCAAAGGCCTTGTCCGAGTGGTTCAAATCACTGGGGGTTGCTTCCAAGAATTATTATTTCCGTGTTGTCGGCAAGGCCGATTCCCGTTCAGTGCATAGTGAAGTTTTTCCCAATAATGAAGCCCTTTCTCTGGCCAGGGCCGAGGCGCTAAGTGCAATATTGCGCGATCAGGGTGTTGCTGCCGAGCGGATTGCGGTAAAGGCCCTGGGAGACAAGGAGCCTGTGCCGGAAGGAATGACTGATGCAGCTTTTCAGCAAAACCGTACAGCCTGGGTGCAGGCTTATCCATTGCGGGCAGTCCGCCTGCCTCAGTCGAAAGGCAAGCATGTTGAAAGGGATATGTACAACATCGAGGAAAATACAGCCTTTAAAACGATTAATGGTACAGCTGAATACCGGGTTGGTCCGGGGGATGAGGTTTCCATTACCATGTGGCAAGGTGGTAAGGGGGATGAGCACAAGGTTATAGTGGGAGTTGATGGCACCATATCCCTGCCATTCTTTGAGGGTCTGAACATTAATGACATGACACCGACCGAGATAGATGCGTATATGGAGAAGACCTTGAAGCGCTATGTGCGGCATCCGAGAGTGGATGTGGACGTTCTCAAGTATAACAGCAAAACAGCCACTATTTTCGGACAGATTATGGATTTGACGCGACAGCCGACCGGGCCCGGAACCTACCCACTGCAAGGCAAGGAAACACTGGTGGATTTCATCTCTCGAACGGGTGGTCCGACAGAGAAAGCCGATATGACTCAAGTGCAGATTATTCGTAATGGCAAGGTGGTTAAGTTGAATCTTGAGCGCGCCATTCAGCAGGCGGATTGGCGTGAGAACGCCATTATGGATGATGGTGACACGGTATTTGTACCATCGCTTGAGCAGGCCGGGCGACGGGTATATGTTCTGGGAGAGGTGAAAACACCCGGGATTGTCGAGTTTACAGGCGACTTCCGAATTCTCGATGCTGTTTCCAAAACAGGGGGCTTTACCGATAACGTATATTATCAAGATATTCGCGTGATTCGTGCTGACCGTGATAAGCCGTTGATTCTGCCTGTTGCCTTCAATCTATTGCTGGAAGAAGGCGATTTGACTCAGAATCTGGCCTTGAATGACAGGGATATCATTATTGTTCCGCGCAGCCCGATTGGGAACTGGAACAAGTTTATTACGGATATCTCGCCCTCCGTCAATTTGCTTTTATTCCAGCCGATGAGTGCGGTCAGTGCGACGCAGGCGATTCGCTTGGCGAACAAATCATTGAACGCGTCTACCACGACGACTTTTATTGGTGGTCCATAGTATGGCCAATCCGATCAGTACAACTGCAAGCTATGAACTAAACCTCGAAGAATACTGGAATATTATTCTTCGCCGCCGCGAAGTGATTCTGTTTTGCGCGCTTGCACTGGGTAGCTTTAGCTGGTTGTTCACATGGCTGAATCAGCCGCCGGCAATGTATTCTTCCACCACTTCGGTGAGGATCGAAAAATCCACGGATATGACCGGCCTGATGATGCAGAGCATAGCCTTCAGTGCTGTGGATGATATGGGTACTCAGCTTGCACTGATAAAGTCCTATTTTCTTATGGAACGGGTGGCCCGGCGTATGGGGGTGGTCCCCAAGACGGCGACCGATGAAGAGATTCGTGGAAATGCTGTTTTCATGGATAAGGTACTCGGCCTTAAAAACAATATTGAGGCCCAGCAGGAAGGCGCAAGCGGTATTATTAACATCACAACCACATCGGGAAACGCTGAATATGCACGGGATTTGGCACAGGCTGTGGCTGAGGAGTTCCGCGCCCTGAATATCGAGGAGAAGAACCGGCGGGTTTTTGAGGCCAAGCGGTTTATCCAGGATCAGCTTTTGGTGGTGGGAGAGCGACTGAAAGCGGCCGAGGAGGAGGTACGACAGTTTCGCGAGGCGAACAAGGCATTGATGGCCGGGCGAGGGTCGGAGGCGCTGTCCAGAATTGGCTCTGAGCAGGAGGATCAATACAGGAAACAATCGCTGCAATTAAATGCGGTGGAGTTTGCCCTGACTCAGCTCAAGGAGCGCATTCGTCGGGGACCGTGGGACTTTAAGCCGGTCACGGTTGATGATCCAATAAGTCCATATTTTATCCAGTTGAACAACAGGCTGGTTACGATGGCAGTGAAGCACACGGAGCTCATGATATCCTTCACCGATGAACATCCCCAGGTTGTTGATTTGCGTACGCAGGGCGATGGTGTCCTGAACAGCATTGTGGATGAGATGACCAAGCAGATTGAGCAAATTAAATTGCGCATGGCGAATATACAACAAAGCATGGAAGACATGGCAGTTCGCTACCATGAGGTGCCTGAACAGGAGCTGAAATTACGTCGATTGCAACGCAAAGTCGTTACCAATGAGCAGTTGTACACCATTCTGGAAGCCAAATTTCAGGAAGTTCAGATCAAGGAAGCTGAAAAGGTAGAGGAAGTTAGTCTGGTGAGGCCAGCCTTGGTTTCATACGCCCGAATCAATCCGGCACGCACAACCCAGACAGCAGTGGCGGGGATTATTTTAGGACTGGTTCTAGGCTTGATCATCGCACTCATTATTGAGGCGATGGACAGCTCGGTGGGCACGATCGAGGAAGTGGAGAGTTATATCGGGACGTCTGTTGTCGGGTTTATTCCAAATCTGGCGCGTGACGAGGCTGTGCAATTATTTTCCGGTATGCCGGGGCTTGCTACCAGCGGGCATGAACTGGAGCGGCAAATCCGCATGGTATCGCACTTTACGCCGCCATCCACAATTGCTGAGGCTTATCGCAGCTTGCGAACCAATTTGCTGTTCTCGAAAGCAGGAGAAAACCGTGTCGTGGTGGTCACCAGTTCCACCATGCAGGAAGGAAAAAGCACGGTGGCGACCAATCTGGCTGTTGTTTATGCCCAGCAGGGTGCGCGGGTACTCCTGATTGATGGGGACATGCATAAACCGATGCAGCACAGAACCTTCGGGCTCGAGCGGGAGCCAGGCTTGAGTGAATATCTGCTGGGGCAGATTCCGTGGCAGGATGCCGTACGGCATATTTCCGATGTCTTGCTGGGTGATTTCGGCGTGGATCAGGCGCTTATGACCCCGGGGCTTGATCAGCTTGATATCATGACTTGTGGGCGGAAATCATCCAATCCGGCAGGTTTGCTCGCCACACCGGCTATGGACCAGCTCCTTGATCAGGCACGTTCGGAATATGATATGGTGATTATAGATATGCCACCATTGTTGCATACCACGGATGCCTCGGTGATTGCAGTCAAGGTGGATGGCATATTGCTGGTTTATCATATTGGTTCGGTGGTGCGCAGCGCATTGAAGCGCGTGAAGACGAGCGTCGAGACGATGGGGGGCACGGTCATAGGCATTGTGCTCAATGGCGTTCGCGGCGAGTTGTCGCCCGATTTCTCCAAGTATAAGGTGTCGCGAGCCTATTCCTATGCCTACGCAACCTCTGAAGGGCCTGATAGTGGAAATTGGCTGGATCAGGCCAATGCACAAGTGCGCAAAATATTTCGTCAAGCCGCACGCTATGTGATGGGTAAAATCCATGCTTTGTTGCGCAAGAGGGGGCAATAGATGCGTGAAGATATGTATCGCCTGCGGCGCAGGAAGCAAAGGCGGCGACGCATAGTGGTCATCACCATGATGTGTATGGTTGCAGCACTGGTAGCAGTTACCATGAAGGAATGTGGTAAGAATCTGCAGGACAAACTCAATGATCAATACGTGCCTATGGATGATCTGCGCAAAGATTATGAAACCTACAACAGGCTAAAAGAAAGTGGAGCGTTACCACCCAAACGATGAAATCATTAACGATTCGTGTGCACGTTCCTCCTGCGGTCTTGCTCACGCTGGTTTCGACGACAATGCTTT
Organism: uncultured Zetaproteobacteria bacterium; assembly: GCA_964596375.1. Lineage (GTDB taxonomy): Bacteria > Pseudomonadota > Zetaproteobacteria > Mariprofundales > Mariprofundaceae > UBA1543. The sequence goes on from CAZQTO010000120.1 coordinate 5,673, forward strand.
TGCTCGCGGCGTATGCGATTGCGCCGGAGCCGATGCGGCTGGCATTGCTGGTGTCGGCCTCGCTGATGGTCGCACTGGTCGCTTTCACCAGTGTCGAGCTGACACTGTATTTGCTAATTTTATCCACCTTGCTTTCTCCGGAACTTCAATTTGGGGGACAAGCTCCTGATGCAATTACTTCAACCACCCAATCCCGAGGTGTGACGCTTAGACTGGATGATTTGCTGCTTTCCGTTATTTGTCTGACATGGATGTTTCGCATGGCTGTGTACAAGGATCTCGGAGCTGTGCGGAGCACGCCCATTAACCAGCCCATTGCCTGGTATTTTATGATTACTGTTCTGGCCACGGTGGCTGGTTTCTATTCCGGACGCGTGGGTGCCTACGGATTTTTCTTTGTATTGAAGTATCTCGAGTACTTTGTGCTTTTTTACATGATTATCAATCAGATTCACGAGAAGGCAGCCATTTATCGCTATATGAATGTCATGCTATTCACCTGCGCTGTCGTTTGTCTGCTTGGCATTGCCCAGATACCGGGCGGTGAGCGCGTATCAGCGCCATTTGAAGGGGATGTTGGTGAACCGAACTCCTTTGGCGGTTATCTGGTGCTGATGTTTTCAGTGGTTTTGGGGATGTTCCTTTATGAGGACGAAGCTGGTAAACGCTGGAAGTGGGCC
>CAZQTO010000121.1:0-5259 GCA_964596375.1 uncultured Zetaproteobacteria bacterium
GTGGTCCGGCACGTTCCATGGCAAAGCTTATGTCCAGATCGGGAAACAGCGCCGGTATTTCTTTTTCAATTTTTTCCATCGCGGTAAAGGCCGAAACGGTGCGCTCGGTGAATGGAATAAGAATCACCCGCTCGAAACCGAAACGGTCTCCGATCTGTTTGAGCGACTCGCGCTGATCGGCACTGTTTTCTCCGGCCACCATGGTGGTGGTTTCAAGCAGCTCCGGGTCGATGCGCTTCCTTACCTCGATATCCAGCACCTTCAACTGCGCCTGCATCTCCTCCAGTGTGGTGCCGATGGGCATGGTGACACGCAGGTAGAAGGTGGATTCAGCCCCTGAGGGGAAGAGTTGGAATTTCATTGTCGAGGCCAGCATGGCTGTACCCGAAAGCCCCAGTATGGTTAGCAGTATGGTTAGGTAGCGGAGTTTGACTGCCTTTTCCAGCCACCATGCGTAGATGCGTGTAATCCAAACAAACAGAGCCCTTTCCTTAGGGTGCTTGTTGGCATGGGCTATGTCGCGGATATGATTGGGCAGGATAAAAATGGCCTCCACCCAGGAAAACAGCAGCAGGGTGACCACCACCACAGGGATGGAATAAATAAACTTGCCGATAATGCCATCCATATACATGAGTGGCAGGAAGGCGACGATGGTGGTCAGCACCGTGGCCGATACAGGGCCAAGCAGTTCATGGGTTCCGATGATTACGGCCTCTTCAGGCGGCAGACCCTGTTCCATATGCCATGTGGCGTTTTCGCCGATGATGATGGCATCGTCCACCATCAGGCCGAGCACCATGATAAAGCCGAACATGGTCAACAGGTTTAATGTTACACCGGAGAGAAACAGAATAAGCAGGCCGGAGAAAAAGATGATGGGCAGGCCCCATGCCGTGGTCAGGGCCACGGCAGGGCGCAGGAAGAGCATCAGGGTGAGCAGTACCAGAGCAAGGCCGATGGCGCCGTTCTGGGTGAGTACACCAAGGCGAAGGCGGGTGATGGTGGACATGTCGTTGTAGACGCGGACATTCACACCTGCGCCGTATTTCTCCGGCACTGTATCAAGATAGGCGCGCACGCGATCCACCAGTTCAATGATATCGCTATCACCTTTTTTCAGCACGATCATGTTCAGCGCCGGATCGCCCTGTGCGCCGACATAACGTTCCGCTCGTTCCAGCGTTTGGGTGACCTCGGCGATATCGCCGAGGCGAACTGCCTGACCGAGGTCGTTGGCGCGTAGCACAAGATTCGCCGCATCCTGTGCCGAGGTGAATTCACCTGTAATGCGGATAATACGTTGTCCGTCGGGAGCCTTCAGGCGGCCGCCCGGTGCATTGATATTCCAGCCGCGAATCAAGGCAATCAGATCATTGGTGGAGATGCGTTGTTGACGCATCTTTTCCGGGTCTGGAACGATACGGATTTCTTCCTTGCGATCGCCCTGCACGAGTATTTTGGCGACACCCTTGAGGTCCAGCACATCGTCTTCGATTTTGTCGCCCAGTCGTTTGAGCGTCAGCGGATCGAAATCGCCGAAGATGGAAAAGGTGAGTACCGGCGCCTGCTCGGATTTAATCTCGCTAATGACCGGATCGGCGGGCAGATCCAGCGGCAAATCAGCGCGGTTGATGGCCTGCTGAATATCGGAAACAAGCCGCGAGCGATCCTTGTAGTTCGGGTCCACCTCAACGGTCATCTGCATGGAGCCGGCGAAGGCCGTGGCACGAATGACATTGATGCCGTCGATGCCCTTGAGCTCTCGTTCAATGGGAGTGAGCAGCAGTTGCTCAACTTCGCGGGGTGCCGTGCCCGGATAGACTGCTGCCACGACAATGACATCGAAATTAACGCTGGGGAAGGCTTCACGCTGGATATTGGCGCCGGCGTATATGCCGCCAGCCAGCAGCATCAGGGATAGCAGGTTGACCAGCAGGCTGTGGCGGACAAAAAAGGCGATGGCTGCCTTCATGGTTGCTCTGATCCATTCTGGAGTTTGATGCCGAGGTTCTTTAACAGGCTGCCCTGAGCCCAGGCTAACTGGTAGCCAGCCAGTTGCAGGGTTAGTTGTTGCAGGCGCTCCTGCAATTCGGCATTACGCAACTCGCCCTCGAACTGCACCAGTGTTGCCGTATTCGAGCGTCCCTCGCGGTAACGTTTCACCTCGGCCCGATATTTCTTCTGCTCGGCGACGGCTTGCAGGCGTGACATACGCAGGTTCGGAATGCCGGTCTCGATGGCGGTGATGGCCGTGCTTAGATCATCACGGATGAGTTCCAGTGACTGTTGTCGTTGATCGTTCAGGCGCTGCCGTGCCAGTTCGGCCTTGCGAATGGCTGCCTTGGCGCTGTTGCGCCCCACGCTGTCCTGCATTTCCAGCGCGAGGGACGCAAAGCGGTCGTTCGCCGAGAAGGCTCCTGCCGCAGCGGGTGCCGGCTTGCCGTCCAGGGCGCGTGTGCCAAGCTGTGCCACCACATCCAGTTGCATGCTGTCGATATCCTGTGCTGCAGCCAAATCGGCGTCAGCTGCTTTCAGGCGGGCATCCACAGCCTTGATGTCCGGACGCTGTGCGAGAGCCAGCCTTTCAGCCTCATTCATGTCGGGAATGGAAGCACTCGCCGAATGTGGTGGCAGAGTCAGTGAAATATCCTGACCTGATTTACCCAGCATCAGGCGACTTAAGGCGTTTTTATCCATTTGATGCGCAGCCTGTGCTCGTTGCAGGTCGGTCTGGCGCGCAGCGAGAAGGGCCTCAGCTTGCAAAGCATCGGCCTGCTCAATCAGGCCGAATTCCTGTCGGGATTTCTGATAGCGTAATACCTCACGGGCACGCTCAACGGCTTGGCGGGCGATGGTGACGTTGATGTCATCCGAAGCCAGTCGGAAAAAGGCATTCAGTGCCGACAGAGCCAGCGCGCGCGCGACGATACGCTCACTGAGGAAAGCCGCCGCTGTTTTTTCCTGTACCGATTCGAGACCGAGCGAGTAATCAGGCCGGTCAGCTCCACGCAGCAGCGCGTGCCGGTAAGTGACATCGATTTGCGAACGGTAAGCCGGATTGAAGCGGGCCAGAGCCCCAGCCAGCGGAGAGGTGAAGCCCTGACCGGTGCGCGAATAGCTGGCCTGCACACCCACGGTATCGCCGTTACTCAGCGGTTGGCTGATGCCGCCATTGATTTGCAGCTTGCGGCTCTCAGCTGCCTGAAAGTCACTGGCTACTGGAATCTTCTCGTCGCTGCCGCCGATGCTGCCATTGAGGCTTGCATCGAGCAGACCTTCAATACGCTGTTCGTCGGCAGCAGCAATGGCGGTGTCGGTACGGCTGAGGCTAAGATTGGGGTGCTTCTGCAGGACTTCCTGCACGACATCGCTGAGGGTTAATTCCTGTGCTTCAGCATGTGCGGCAAAGCAGAGCAGCATCGTGCAGAGGATAAACCATGGGAAACGATTCAAGGGCCTGATCCTTTAGTCGATGGTATGGGCGCTAGGCCCGCTCCATGTACTCTCCGGTTTCTGTGTTGACCCGGATCTTTGTGCCGGACTCAAGATACGGCGGAACCATGATCGTTGCACCGGTTTCCAGCTTGCCGGGCTTGTAGGAGCCGGTTGCTGTCTGGCCCTTGATGGTGGCATCGCATTCCACGACTTCCAGCACCACGGTTTGCGGCAACTGCACATTCAGCGGACGGGTATCGTGGAGCTCGACGATCACCTCGGTTTCCGGCAAGAGGTAAGGGATTGCATCCTCAAGGAAATCAGCATCAAGCTCGATCTGCTCGTATGATTCCAGGTCCATGAAATGGAACCTGCCGCCATCCTCATAAAGGTACTGCATATTGCGCTGCGTCAGGGTGACGCGCTCGACACGCTCCGTCGAGTTGAAACGCTTATTGGTTTTGTTTCCGGTTTCGATATTACGCATTTCAACCTGCATGCAAGCCACGCCCTTGCCGGGTGTCACGTGCTGGGTTTTCATGACGCGCCAAAGATTCCCGTCGACTTCCAATATCATTCCCTTGCGAATACTTGGGGCATTGATTTGCATGGTTTTGCTCCTTAGTGTCGTAGCCCTGCCGTCGAAAAACAGCGTTTTATCTGCTCTGTCAGACGTGGACGCGACCATAGCCAGAACGCCCTGAGCGGGCAAGTGGAGGCTTAATGCTATTACAGGATGCAGTGGATGGGTTTGTCCGCACTCAGCACTCGCACAGCGCCGACCACGGGCAGGCTGCCGAGGCCTGTATGGAGCATTTGTCGCACTATCTGGTTGCCTATTCGGACCTGTTCGATGAAGAGGTGATGGAAGCAGACGATTGGCAGCTCGATGAATGGGAAGAGCAGCTTGATTCACACATGAATGAGCTGATGGGTGGCGACATCGAGCCGCCCCTTTCTGTGTATGATCTTAAACTCGATCAGCTTGAAGCTACCCATATCCGTGAATTCTTTGGCTGGTATTTACCGCGTGAGCTGGGTGGGGATGTTGGCGGTGTGGTTGAGTTTGCCGCGGTGATGCGCGACTGGTGGCAGTTTCTCAACAAGAGCGGGCGCATGGATTCAGCCCAGCATGTCGGATTTCTTTCCGTGCTGGCCGATATTGAGCCGGATGTGATTCGCGTCGTTAAGGCCGCGCACCTTTTGTTTCATTATGTGCGACTGGCACACGGACTCCCGGAGCATGCGCGCGGTTCAGGTTTTTCCCGCTTTGCCGAAGGGCATGCGCGTATTTCCATGGTGGATGGCGCCAAGCTTTGGCTGCATTTCGATTCGCAGGAGGAACGTATCGGGCCGGTTGTGCTTTCTCCCGAAATTGCCGGATTGCTGCATGAGGGCGATGTGCTGGATGTCGAATTGGGGCTGCGTGGCGGGGTCTGGATTATGGTTGATGTAGGCCCGATTTATCCGTCCTCGATTTATGTCGAAGCCGAAGAGTTCGAGCATCTTTCCAAACTTACCTGATTGTTAGAAAGCCTAAAGGAGTTTGTTGAGCCAGGTGCCGATGGCGTCGATTTCCTTCGGGCAAACCTGATGAGCCATCGGATAGCTGTGCCAGTCCACCGCCATGCCCAGCTTTTGCAGTCTTTCGTGTGCAGCTTCGCCGAGAGCGAAAGGAACGACCGGGTCGTTGATACCATGCGCCATGAATATTGGTGACGCCAGTGCTTCACGGCACAGGTGTGCCTCCAGTTTGCCTGGCAGGAGCAGATAGCCGGACAAAGCGATGACTCCGCCCAGGGCCTCACCCTGAGCCAGACC
>CAZQTO010000121.1:5269-6188 GCA_964596375.1 uncultured Zetaproteobacteria bacterium
GGGCCATGGCCGCGCCCTGCGAAAATCCGGCCAGTACGATTTTTGAGGCAGGAATGCCGCGCATCTGCTCCTGTTCGATGAGCATCTGAATGGAGCGGGTCGATTCGGCGATGCCCGCAGCATCATGTTCAATACCAAGATCTGTTTGCCGGATGTCGTACCAGGCCGGCATGATATAGCCGCCGTTGATGGTCACGGGCATGGCCGGGGCATGCGGGAAAATGAAGCGGATGCGGGCCTGCGGGTCTAATCCCAGTTGCGGGACAACGGGTTCGAAATCATGTCCATCCGCACCCAGGCCGTGCAGCCAGATGATGACGGCATCGGGATCGGGGGCGGTATCAACCGTCAGGTGGGGCAGAGCATGCAGATTCATCGGGCGATATTGCCGAATCTAACCGCCACTGTCTTTACTCCCTTCCTTGACGTACCGGCTCCAGCAAGCAGATGTAGCAAAAAGGCTTTGTCGACGGCAGGTGTTGTGGTTCAATCCGGCGATGGCAAAACATATCCACATTCTGGGCATTTGCGGCACGGCGATGGCAGCGATTGCGGCACTGGCAAGAGAACTGGGGTGTCAGGTCAGTGGTTCCGATGCAGGCATCTATCCGCCGATGTCGGATTATCTGCGCGATCTGGGTATCGATATTGCCCCGTTTGATGTGAGGAACCTTGATCCGACCCCGGATTTAGTGGTGATTGGTAATGCGCTTTCCCGAGGCAATGTTGAGGTTGAGGCGGTGCTGGATGGCGGTATTCCCTACACCTCCGGTGCGCAGTTCATCGGCGATTATATCCTGCCCGGCCGGCATGGCGTGGTGGTGGCAGGCACGCACGGCAAAACAAGCAGTGCCAGCTTGCTGGCGCATGTGCTGCATCAGGCGGAAAAAAATCCCGGCTTCATGATCGGTGGTATTCC
>CAZQTO010000122.1:0-6181 GCA_964596375.1 uncultured Zetaproteobacteria bacterium
GTTCAATATCATTTCCCTGAACAAGAAGGGCTATTCGCATCACCCGGAGACCCTGCGCTGGGTCGGTCGGCTGCCGGCCCTTTGCCTGCGGCACCAACTGCTGGGTGCGGAGATGGAACTACGTGGCTATCAGCACCATTCACCATTGCCAGTCGCACAGGATGCACCGGTCTGGCCTGATGCCTGGATTAACACCGCCATGGAGCAATTCGGCCTGCTGGCTGACAAGCAGCGCCAAGAGGATTCGGCACGCATACCGCTGCCAGCCAACACGCAACAGCTATGGGCTCAGCACAAATATTCCGTGATGGCACACGATCCCGCCCTGTATTCGCAAATCGGGCCTGAGGTGGCCCACGGCATATACCGCCAGAACATGGAAATCCTCGCCGAGAAGCTGGTTGTCACTCTGCGCCAGCGCCCCTCGCCGGGACATTTGCGCAACGCTCTGCAGCATATGTGGGGCTATGTTTCCGATGAGGGTATACCTATGCCGAATAATGACGCTGCGCTGATGCAATTGATCGGAAAACTTGCCTTGCATAAGCAGGAACCCTATCTGCTCAACAGCACGGCTTTATCCGAGCTTCAAGCATGGGTATCCTAGCGGCATGCAAAAGATTCTGGTCAGTGCCTGCCTGCTGGGTGAAAAGGTCCGCTACGATGGGCGCGATGCCGCCACCCCCGGCCTGCTCGACATCTGGAACAAACAGGGTCGCATTGTATCGCTATGCCCGGAAATGGCCGGAGGCCTGTGTGTGCCGCGTGAACCCGCAGAAATTGTTGCCATCAACGCCAATGATGTATTGCGCGGCATGGGCCGGGTGCAGAAAAAAGATGGCGGCGATGTGACCGATGCCTTCATGGATGGCGCGGAACGTGCTCTCGCCCAATGCTGGGAACATAAAATAAAAATCGCCATTCTCAAGGAAGGTAGCCCGTCCTGCGGCAGCAACCAGGTTCACGATGGTAAATTCAGTGGCAACAAAATTAAAGGACAGGGCGTCACCACCGCCCTGCTCAGCGGGCATGGCATTTCGGTATTCAGTGAGGAGCAGTTGCAGGAAGCGGAACGCCGGCTGGCCGAACTCGAGAACGCGCATGGCTAAACAAACCCTCGATCTCAACGACGAACTGTATCGCTATCTGCTGCATGTTGGTGTACGTGAGCCTCAGGTGCTCATGGAATTGCGCGAAGCTACCGAAGCCGAGGAAATGTCGATCATGCGCTCAGCACCCGAGCAGGGGCAATTCATGGCCCTGCTTCTCAAGCTGATGGGAGCAAGTCGCGTACTGGAAATCGGCACTTTTACCGGCTACGCCACACTATGGATGGCCCTCGCCCTGCCGCGCGACGGCGAAATCGTCACCTGTGACGTTTCCGAGCGCTGGACCTTCATTGCCCACCGTTTCTGGGAGCAGGCCGGCGTGCAAAACCGCATTCATTTGCATCTTCGTCCGGCGCTTGAAACCCTTGAAGAGCTTCTGGAAAACGGTGCGGCCTCTTCCTTTGATTTCGCCTTTATCGATGCCGACAAGGAAAATTACGCCGCCTATTTCGAGGCCTGCCTGCAACTGGTGAGGCCGGGAGGCCTGATCGCAGTGGATAACACCCTGTGGGGCGGCAGCGTGGTGGATGAGAGCAACCACGAAGCCAGCACCGAGGCCATCCGCGCCTTCAATGAAAAACTGCGCGACGACCCCCGCTTCGATCTGTCCATGCTCCCCATCGCCGATGGATTGAGCCTGGTCATGAAAAATACCGTCTGATCCTGAAGCTGGTTTCATTCATTATGCCGGCTAGCTTGGAAACTGTGTTAAGAGAACGTCTGAATATCTATGGTCGCCTGATGCGGGTAGACAAGCCCATCGGCACCTATCTGGTTGCATGGCCGATGCTGTGGGCGCTGTGGATTGCCGGCGCCGGGCATCCCGATGCAGCCAATGTGATCATCTTTCTGGCCGGCGCCTTCCTGATGCGCTCGGCAGGTTGTGTGATCAACGATTTTGCCGACAGGAAGATCGATCTACATGTCGAACGCACCAGGGCGCGTCCGCTGGCCGCAGGTGAAATATCTTCAAAAGAAGCACTACTCCTGTTTGTTACCCTCTGCCTGATTGCTTTCGCGCTGGTGCTGACCACCAACAGGCTGACGGTTCTCCTCTCCTTCGGCGCTGTTGGTCTAGCTGCCTTTTACCCATTCATGAAACGTTATACGCACTGGCCGCAGGTCTTTCTCGGCGCGGCCTTCGGCTGGTCCGTGCCGATGGCTTTTGCGGCACAGACGGGCGAAGTCCCCACGGCCGCATGGCTGATCTTCGCCGCCAATGTCTGCTGGGTGGTGGCCTACGATACGATGTATGCCATGGTGGACCGGGATGACGATGTGAAGATTGGTGTTAAATCCACAGCCATCAAGTTTGGCCGCTGGGACCGGCACATCATTGGCCTGTTCCAGTTGGGTTTTTTAGGCCTGATGATTGCCGCCGGAGCAGCGTTTGATCTTTCACTGCTTTACTACATCGGCCTCGGCGTGGCCGGTGCCTTCGCCATCCATCACCAGCGCATGATTTACCTGCGCCAGCGCGATGCCTGTTTCAAGGCCTTCCTCAACAACAACCTGCTGGGCGCCACCGTTTTCATCGGCTTGGTACTGAGCTACCTGCGTTTCTGATTTCGGGCTTCAAACGGTCAATCGCCAGCCCCTACGGCTTGCCGCAATTCAACATTCAAGACTTGGCCCCTCCTTCTTTTCAAGACCTCGGTTGCTCATTTTCCATATATGTATGATTCTGCAAGTTGCTTATAAATATTATCCGGCGATACCTTCGATAATAAACCAATTTCTTCTTCTAATATTTCAATCGCCATCCTCTCTAGCATGTTTGAAATTGCAGCTAATTCTGCTTGTACTTCAATCGTATCTAGATCAATAAATGTATCACTAATAAATGGGTGCGCTATAGCATTGCGATAATCCTTTAAGTCATCTCTTATTCTGGTGTATTTATTCCCCACATACTTAGCGTGATATGTTTTATCAAACGCCCCTTTTAATAACTCCTCGGATAAAACCCTAGATTCTCTTGGTACTTCGATACTCTTCGTCTTACAGTAATTATTAATTATCTTGAATGGCCCTTGGCTTGGATAAGCCTCCAATATTTTAAAGTAGCTAAGGAATTTATGAGAAAAAATAGTTGAGTTCATACCTTCTTTAAATACTGCAACTAGCGAAGTAAGTGCTGTGTACCACAGGGTAACAGTTGGCCTACCAACGAGTGGACTATTGAACGGTGTTACGGCAGGCATCAACCATTTTGCTTTATTATTATTGTCGTATATTTCAATGCTGAAAATATTAACTGGCCGTTTATATTTCAAACACCACAAACTTGTTATACGTTGCATATGTGGAAAGGTTGTTGCTAATGCCTGTTCTTTTCCATCTGCCATGCACCCTATCAAAATTGAACTAAGTTTATTTTTATCATCAGATTGCATGTAAAAATCAATATCAGCTTGCTCCGTCTTTATATGAAAGTCGACATTCTCCCCAACCTCTAATGCGACATATTTTGTTCTTGCTCTAGTATCTTCTAGATAAAAAGTACAACCAAACGGTCGAATATTACTATCTTGTTCAGATTTCGTGATTGCTCTCTTTGGGGAGCTAGGAATAAGTTTATTCGGTCCTACGGTGGGTATTAACAATTCGCTCATATTATTTCGCGGAATTTGGGGTTTGGTCTTGTTACGCACATTTCTCCCTCCCAGTTACTTATCAAAAGCAAACCATAATAATCCGCGTGCCTTGTTTTGATGGAAAATGCGCCTGCGATGGGGGGAAGTCAAATCGCTGCACGGGAGTGGCGAAACGGATAGGGTGCCGTGCATGGCAAAGATACTGTTTCATTTCGGCGAGTTGTCGCTCAAAGGCAAAAACCGGCGGCTGTTTGAAAAACGCATGGCGCGCAATATCCGTGGGGCACTGAAGGGTGTACTGCTACCCGATGGGCTGCATCGAGAATACGGGCGCATGGTGGCAGACGTTACGGATGTATCGCCCGAGTTACTTGAGCATCTCGCACTTGTACCCGGCATCCGCAATTTCTCGCTGGTGCATGAATCTGGCCTATCGCTTGAGGAGATGCAGGAGACCGCAAAGCAGGCTGTGCTGGCGGACTACGGCAACGATGTTGCAGGCATTCCTTTCCGCGTAAGCGCCCGACGTAGCGACAAGCGCTTTCCGCTGAAATCCATGGAGATCAATTACGAGGTCGGCGGCTTTCTGAAAACACAGCTTGGGCTGAGCGTGAACCTGAAGCATCCGCAGATGGATGTGCACGTCGAAGTGGCTCTTGATGCGGTTTACATCTATACGCGAAAAATCAACGGTATCGGCGGCCTGCCGGTCGGCACCTCGGGCAAGGGCGTGGTGCTGTTCTCCGGCGGTATCGATTCACCGGTGGCCGCATACTCGATGATGAAACGCGGCATGAGCGCCACGCTGGTGCACTGCTACAACAGCAGCATCAACCGCGACTTCGCCAAGATCAAGGATCTGGCACGCCAGCTGTCGCGCTATCAGGGGCATGTGAAACTGTATCTGGTTGATCTGGAGGAATTCCAACGGCATGCCATTGCCATGGTGCCGGCCGAATACCGCATGATTATCTACAAACGACAGATGATTCGCGAAGGTGCGAAGATCGCAGAGATAATCCATGCGCAGGCCCTGATTACCGGTGATTCGCTGGGCCAGGTAGCCAGCCAGACGCTGGCCAATATCCAGGCAATTTACGATGCCAGCCCGATCCCCCTGCTCTCGCCGCTGATCGCCTCTGATAAGGAAGAGATTATCGCGCTTGCCCGACGCATCGGCACCTTCGATATTTCGAATGAGGAATACTGCGACATCTGCTCCTTCCTGATTGCCAAACATCCGGAAACCCACGGTCAGCGGTCAAGAGTGGCGCAGCTTGAAGCACACCTGCCCATCGACAGTATCGAAAGCCCGGTGAAGATGCATGTCTTTGACGACGGCGAGGAAGCAGCGCAGGTTTGACCTGAAACGGGGTCGCTATGATACGAATCGTTTATGTCAGCTTTGCATGTCAACCGTTCTCTGAAGAGGACCTGCGCCGCCTGTTGGCCAAATGTCGTGCCAATAACACCGAGAAGGACATTTCAGGCCAGATGATATACAGCGACGGCACCTTTATGCAGGTCCTTGAAGGGCCGAAAGAGGCTGTCGACAAGACATTCGCCAATATCAAGAAAGATACCCGGCATCACGACATCGCCCTGATTGAGCGCAAGACAATAGACGAACGGCAATTCCCCGATTGGAGCATGGGCTTTAAAACCCTGACACCGGAACAGATGCGGGATATCGAAGGATTCAATTATCATCTCGACGATGATGTAAAGGGCAAGGCCGGCCAGTATTCCAGCCAGCTTTTCGCCACTGAGTTGATGAAATACGTCAAGCAACAGTATGTGGCCGATATGACGCGTGAAGTGCTGACCGTCAGGCAGACAACAGACCGCTCTTTGATGGGCTGGCTGAACAATATCGTGCGTTATATGGTCATCGTGCTTTCGGTGTTGATGGCCTTTGTCGTCCTGTGCGGCGTCGTCCTGATCGGTGTCGACCTATATCATACGCTCACAACCTCCCCGCAGACGCTACTGAGCATGGATGGCATTGCCTCCACCTTTGCCTCTTTCCTCGCCGTGCTGATTGCCATCGACATCTTTATCAATATCTCGCTTTATGTACGCCGCCATGTGATTGCCGTGCGTCTGGTCGTTGCCACGGCTCTGATGGCCGTAGCACGGAAAATCATCGTGCTGGATTTTGCCGGTATCGAACCGATTCAGGTGATTTCGATTGCTTCCATCGTTGCTGCACTGGGCTTCAGTTACTATTTTCTTTCCAAACTGAAATCCGATCAGGTGGTGGATAGTGAATAATAGGATTGAAAAGTCTGAAAGCGGATGGAAAACACAGCTGAGTGCTGAGCAATTCCGTGTCTGCCGCAAGAAAGGCACGGAACGCGCCTTTTCCGGGGCATACTGGGATCACCATAACAAGGGAGTTTACTGCTGTGTCTGCTGCGGTGCAGAACTTTTTGCCAGTGGCGACAAATTTGATTCCGGCACCGGCTGGCCGAG
>CAZQTO010000123.1:0-6122 GCA_964596375.1 uncultured Zetaproteobacteria bacterium
CGCGGAAGGAGAACGACACATTGGATACGCCGCCGGAAATCATGGCATGGGGCAGGTGTCCGGTGATCCAGCCGGTGGCTTCGATAAAGTCCACGGCGTAGTTGTTGTGCTCCTCGATGCCGGTGGCGATGGCGAAGATGTTCGGATCGAAGATGATATCTTCCGGCGGGAAGCCGATTTCATCTACCAGAATACGGTAGGAGCGTTCGCAGATTTCCGTCTTGCGCTTATAGGTGTCGGCCTGCCCGTCCTCGTCGAAGGCCATGACAATCACTGCCGCGCCATACAAGCGAAGCAGCCGGGCATGCTTCACGAAGGCTTCCTTACCCTCTTTCAGTGAAATCGAGTTAACCACGCCCTTACCCTGAATGCACTTCAAGCCCGCCTCGATGATTTCCCATTTCGAGGAATCGATCATCACCGGCACGCGCGAGATATCCGGCTCGCCGGCGATGAGATTGAGGAAGGTGGTCATCGCCGCAACACCATCGAGCATGGCCTCGTCCATATTCACATCGATGATCTGCGCGCCGTTTTCCACCTGCTCGCGGCAGATGTCCAGCGCGGTGTTGTAGTCCCCGGCCATCACCAGTCGCTTGAATACGGCAGAGCCCGTCACATTGGCGCGCTCGCCGACGTTGACGAACAGTGAGTCTGCCCCGATATGCAGGGGTTCCAGACCCGAAAGACGGCATTCGACAGGGCGGGTTTCGCCGCGCACCGGAAGCTTGCGTGGAGCGATGCCGGCCACGGCTTTGCTCATGGCAAGGATATGGTCGGGGCCGGTGCCGCAGCAGCCGCCGATGATGTTGAGAAAGCCGGATTCGGCCCATTCCCTGATTTCGGCGGCCATATCCTCGGGCGTTTCGTCGTAGCCGCCAAAGGCATTGGGCAGGCCGGCGTTGGGATGGGCGTTGATATGGCAGGAAACCGTATTCGACAATTCCTCGACATACTGACGCAGTTCGGCTGCGCCCAGTGCGCAGTTCAGGCCGATGGAAATCGGTTCGGCATGCGACAATGAGTTATAAAAAGCCGTGGCCGTCTGGCCGGAAAGGGTGCGTCCGGAGGCATCGGTGATGGTGCCGGAAATCATGATGGGCAACTCGATGTCGTGATCGGCAAAGTATTGCTTCACGGCAAATACTGCGGCCTTGGCGTTGAGCGTGTCGAACACCGTTTCAATGAGCAGGATGTCCGCGCCGCCAGCAATCAGGCCGCGCGTAGCATCGGTGTAGGTCGCGACGAGTTCGTCGAAAGAAATATTGCGAAAGCCCGGATCGTTCACATCGGGTGATAGCGAGCAGGTGCGTGATGTCGGGCCAAGTACGCCAGCCACGAAGCGCGGTTTATCCGCCGTGGAAGCGGCATCGGCAGCCTCGCGGGCCAGCTTTGCTCCTGCCACATTCAGCTCGTAAACCAGTTCTTCCATGTGATAATCGGCCATGGACACGGAGTTGGCGTTGAAGGTGTTGGTTTCGAGGATGTCGGCGCCGGCCGAGAGGTATTCCTCGTGGATGCCGCGGATAATCTGAGGCTGGGTGAGGCTGAGCAGGTCGTTGTTACCCTTGAGCTCGCTGTTCCAGTCGGCAAAGCGCTCGCCGCGATAATCGCCCTCTTCCAGTTTGTGGCGCTGAATCATGGTGCCCATGGCGCCATCGAGGATCAGAATCCGTTCAGCCATGGCATGATGCAGCAGGGCGGTACGCTGCGCGGTCTGTTCTGTGCTGGGGGCAGTCTGGTTTTTCGTCACGGTTTCATCCTGTCGACAAGGTATAAATATTGGAAGGTACGCAGCCTAGCACGGCAGTGTTTTTCGCGAAACGCGGAGGGGCTTCTAAGATGGTACCGGGAGCCGGAGTCGAACCGGCACTTCCTCACGGAAACCAGATTTTGAGTCTGGCGTGTCTACCAATTTCACCATCCCGGCATAAGAGAGAGCAGCGGTAAAACAGGCGCGAAGCATTGTCATCGCGATGCTAAGTGTCAAGCTTCATGCCACGCTTGGCCTTGCCCCTCGGGCGAGTATGGATTATACCTCGGGGAAGTTGGTTGAGGGTGATGCTTGAGGGTTATGCAAGGGAGCGCGTGTTGACGGTCAAACAGGATAAAAATCAAGCACATTACGATCTGGCCATTGTCGGCGGTGGGCTGGCTGGTGCGGCGCTCGCCATGACTGCTTCCCGGATGGGGCTTTCCGTGGCCATGATTGAGGCGCAGGGCACCGACACCTTCCCGAGCACCCTGCCGGAGCGGGTGATTGCGCTGTCGCATGGCTCGCATTGTCATCTGGAGAAGCTGGGCGTTTGGCAGGATGTACTCAGAGCCGGTGTGGCACCGATTCGCAAGGTGCACGTCTGCGAGCCGGGCAATCGCGGCGAGGTCGGCATGCATCACGGCGAGGCGGATGTCGAGGCACTGGGCTATGTGGTGCAGAACGCACACATCCTGAGCGCTATGTATAAGGCTATGCCGGAGGATGTGCAGGTGCTGGCTCACGCGCAGCTGCAGACGATTGCCGTGGATAAGGATGATGTGTGCCTTGGTGTCCGACAACAGGATGGCGAGCGCAGCCTGCATGCACGATTGCTGGTTGGCGCCGATGGCACGATGAGCCGCGTGCGCAAGCTGTGCGGTATCGGAAGTCGCGGTTGGGATCACAACCGTTTCGGACTGGTTGCTTCCGTTACCCCCAAGCTTGAGCACCATGATGTGGCGCATGAATGCTTCCGCCCGGATGGGCCGCTGGCCTTCCTGCCGCTGGATGCAGGGCGCTATTCTCTTGTCTGGACCCTGACTCCGCGCGAGGCGAGTAAGATCATGGCGCTGGACGATGCCGGGTTTATGCAGGCGCTGGAAAAGGCGGCCGGGCCGGAGATGCAGGCGCATTTCGGAGGCATCGTCGATGCCGGGCCGCGCGCTCTGTTCCCCTTTGAGTACCGGGTTGCCGAACATTTCACTGCTCCCCGCGTGGTCTTGATCGGTAATGCTGCGCATACCATGCATCCGGTTGCCGGGCAGGGCCTGAATCTGGGCTTGCGCGACGTGGCGGATTTAAGTGCCGCGCTCAGCCGGGCAGTCGCGGGCGGCAGGGATATCGGCGCACCGGTGGTGCTGGAAGAATATGCCCAGAAACGTTGTCTCGACACTGCATCGGTTTCCGCCTTTACCGAAGGCCTCAATGCGGTGTTCTGCACTGAGTTGTTGCCGCTGAAGTTGGCACGCGGCCTTGGTATGGCCGGTATGGACAGGCTTCCAGCCGTGCGTAAATGGTTGTTGAAGCGTGCGTCTGGATTGGCTCAACAGGGAGGCATGGAATGAAGGCGCGGCAAGCGGATGTGGTGATTGTCGGAGGCGGCATGGTTGGCCTGGCGCTGGCCTGTGCCCTGAAAGATACGGGCCTGAGCATTGTTGTGCTTGAGCGCATGGAGGCTGAGCCGCGTTTATCCCTTGGGCGCGACTGCCGGGTATCGGCGATTGTCGCAGGCACCGTGCAGATGCTGCGTGGTATCGGGGTGTGGGACTATGTCGGCAAGCAAGCACAATCCATTGCCGGCATGCGTATCTTCGATGACCAGCGCTTCGGCAGTGTGCGCTTCGAGGCCGAGGAAGCGGCCATGGATGAACTCGGTTTTCTGGTTGAGAACAGCGTGCTGTCATCGGCCATGATGCAGGTGGTGCATGACTCGGAAAATGTCGAATGGTGCTGTCCGGCGAGTGTGGACAGCGTGGTCTGGAAGACCACCCATGTTGAGGTGAAGCTTGATGATGGGCGCATGCTGCATACGCCGCTGGTGGTTGGTGCCGATGGCGGTAATTCGTGGCTGCGTTCGCAGGCCGGCATCCAGGTGTGGAGTCATCGCTTCATGCAACGCGGTATTGTTGCCACTGTGCGCCCGCAGTTCGGGCATCGCGGTGTGGCCTATCAGCGTTTTCTGCCCACAGGCCCTCTGGCTATGCTGCCCATGACGGATGGACTGTGCTCAATTGTGTGGAGTGCTGACGATGCCGAGGCAGATCGCCTGATGGCCCTGGATGAGGCGGCTTTCCTGAGTGAATTGCAATTGGCTTTCGGTCCGCAGCTTGGCGTGATTCAGGAAGTCGGCGAGCGCGCAGCTTTTCCGCTGCGCAGCCAGCTTGCCAAGCATATGGTGCGGCCGCGCCTTGCCCTGATCGGCGATGCGGCGCATCAGGTGCATCCACTGGCGGGCCTGGGCGTGAATCTAGGCATTCGCGATGCCATGGCGCTGGCACAGGAGATTTCCGATGCCAAACGCTTCCGCGAGGATTACGGCAGCATTGATGTGCTTTCGCGCATGCGGCGCAATCGTATGCCGGATGTGCTGGCGGTGATGGGTGGGATGGAGGGGTTTCATCATCTGTTTACATCCGATTTTCCCGGCGTGGCATTTCTACGCGATGCCGGCATGCGGGTCGTGGGCAATGCCGGTGCCCTGAAACATCTCTTGATGCGCCGCGCCACCGGTCTTTCCCTGAATCTTCCCAAACAGATTTCCTGACCTTCCGGTCGGGCGTGTCTGGTTTGTGACTGTCATGATTGTGCCAGGTGGCAAAAGGTAGGCGCG
This sequence comes from uncultured Zetaproteobacteria bacterium, assembly GCA_964596375.1. Taxonomy (GTDB): domain Bacteria; phylum Pseudomonadota; class Zetaproteobacteria; order Mariprofundales; family Mariprofundaceae; genus UBA1543. Next base: position 4,587 of record CAZQTO010000123.1, read on the forward strand.
GCAGGGTAGCTTGCGGCCATGACCGATGTTGCCGCTCTGATCAAATCACTATCCCACCTGCGCGGGGTGCGGGTGGTGGCCGCGATGAGCGGCGGGGTGGATTCCTCGGTCATGGCAGCCCTGCTCAAGGATGCAGGTGCCGATGTGATCGGCGTCTTCCTGCATGTGTGGGATTATTCGCGCGAGGACGTGGCAGGCCACGGCTCCTGCTGTTCGCTGGATGATGCCTATGACGCGCGCCGGGTCAGCGATCAGATCGGCATTCCTTTTTACTCTATGGATATGCGCGACAACTTTCGCGACAATGTGATCGATCCCTTCATTGCTGATTACGAATCCGGGCGCACGCCGAATCCCTGCGAGCGCTGCAACCGCTTTGTGAAATTCGGCGCGTTACTGGATGCCGCCGATAAGATGGAAGCGGCTTATGTCGCCACCGGGCACTATGTACAGAGAAGGGATGATGCATCCGGCGTGCACATCTTTCGCGGCGCCGACAATCACAAGGATCAGAGCTATTTCCTTGCCACTATCAGCCGCCGTCAGGCCGGGCGCATCCTGTTTCCGGTGGGCAATCTGCAAAAGGGTGAAACGCGCGAGCTGGCCCGACACTACAATCTGCTCACCGCCGAAAAGCACGAAAGTCAGGACATCTGTTTTATTCCGGCCGGTGACCGCATCGCTTTTCTCAAGCGCGAAGGGGCGAGTGCCGGCTTTGTGCCGGGTGATATTATTGATACAGAGGGCAACCGCTTGGGCGGGCATGAGGGCATTGCCCACTACACCCTCGGTCAGCGCAAGGGTTTGAATCTTTCCGACGGGCCCTGGCATGTGGTGGCGCTCGATGGCGTGACGGCGCGCGTCGTCGTGGCACATCCCGCCGAGGCGATGATCCGGCGTGTGGAGGTGGCTGAAGCCACATGGATTCGGCAGCCTGTAGATGGAGAAAAACTGCTCGCCAAGGTGCGTTACCAGATGAAGCCTGCAGGTTGTTCCTTGCGTATGCGAGACGATGATTTTGAGCTGGTGTTCGATACCCCGCAGAAGCCCACGGCACCCGGTCAGGTAGCAGCGGTCTACTCGGGTCAGGAGTTGCTCGGTGGCGGCATTGTGCAGGCTGTTTATCGGGATGCTCAGACGAATGTTTGAGCAGGAGAAGATGCTGCCGCAGTGGCTTGTTGAGCGGGTTGCGGCCGAAACCGGGAGTTTTCCGACGGTTGAGGCACGCATGCGGCTGGTGATCGAGTTTTCACAATTGAATATTGAGAAGGGCACCGGAGGGCCATTTGCTGCTGCGATTTTCGATGCGGACAACTGGCGGCTGATTGCCGCCGGGGTGAACCGCGTTGTGCCTCTGAATAGTTCCATTGCCCATGCCGAGATGTTGGCCATCGCCGGAGCACAGCAGGCACTGGGGAGTTTTGATTTGGGAGCGAAGGGGCTGCCGCGCTGCGAGTTGGTGACGAGTTGCGAACCATGTGCGATGTGCTTCGGGGCTGTTCCATGGTCTGGCGTTTATCAACTGACGTGTGGCGC
>CAZQTO010000124.1:0-6109 GCA_964596375.1 uncultured Zetaproteobacteria bacterium
CAGCTACCCGTGGGTGGCCTTTTTGACTCGGGGCATCCATGCCCCTCGCCCTGCGAGCGCCCAAAAACAAAAAGCACAACCCGGAGGCTGTGCTTTTTGGTACTAAATAGTTCGTTTTACTGATGAACCTTACTGATTCATCTTGTCGAAGAATTCGTCGTTGTTCTTGGTCAGGTTCAGCTTATCGAGCAGGAACTCCATGGCATCCACGGTTCCCATCGGCGAGAGTATCTTACGCAACACCCAGATCTTGTGCAGCGTTTCGCGATCCACCAGCAACTCTTCCTTACGCGTACCGGATGGCGCAATGTCGATAGCCGGAAACACGCGCTTGTCGACCAGCTTGCGATGCAGGTTGATCTCCATATTACCGGTGCCCTTGAACTCTTCGAAGATCACCTCATCCATCTTGCTGCCGGTATCTACCAGCGCCGTGGCAATGATGGTCAGCGAGCCGCCGCCCTCGATATTACGTGCGGCGCCGAAAAAACGTTTCGGACGATGCAGGGCATTGGAATCCACACCACCGGAAAGAATCTTGCCAGAGGAAGGCACCACGGTATTGTAGGCACGGGCCAGACGGGTGATGGAATCAAGCAGAATCACTACATCCCTGCCGTGCTCAACCTGCCGCTTGGCCTTCTCAATCACCATCTCGGCAACCTGTACATGGCGTTGCGCCGGCTCATCAAAGGTTGAGGAAATCACCTCACCCCTCACCGAACGCTTCATATCGGTCACTTCTTCCGGACGCTCATCAATCAGCAGCACCATGAGCACAACTTCCGGATGATTGGCCTCGATGGAATGGGCGATGGACTGCATCATCATCGTCTTACCGGTACGTGGCGGGGCCACCAGAAGGGCGCGCTGGCCGCAACCGATGGGCGATACGATATCGATCACACGACCAATCACGTCCTTCGAACCCTCGACCTCCATCGTCAGACGACGATCGGGGTAAAGCGGGGTCAGGTTATCAAACAGCACCTTGGTCTTGGCGACGGCAGGATCCTCGCCGTTGATACAATCGATATCCTTCAGTGCAAAATAGCGTTCGCCTTCGCGCGGCGATTTGATTTCGCCGGCCACGGTATCGCCCTTACGCAGCGAAAAACGCCGCACCAGATTCACCGATACATAAACATCGTCCGGGCCGGCCAGATAATTGGCCTCCTGCGAACGCAGGAAACCATAACCGTCGGGCAAAATCTCCAAAACACCTTCGCTGTACAGGGTACCGCTGCGCTGTGCATGCGCCTTAAGAATGGCAAACACCTGCTCGGCCTTGCGCATGCCGGCGGTATTTTCAATACCGAGGGAATCGCCCAATTGCAGCAAGGCCTGCGGCGCCATCTGCGCCACTTCGCGCAGATTCATCTGCACGCCCTTGGCCTCATCGGAAAGCGGGGCCTCGCTACGTTCCTTGCGATGCTTGTTGGGACGTCCCTCGCGATTCTGGTTGTTATCTCTGGGCTCACGATTTTCATTGCCCTTGCGACGACCGCGGTTGCCCTGATTGCGGCGAGGCATCTGCTGTTCATTGGATTGAGGCTGTTCATCAAAGCGCGGCTGCTCATTATCATTGCCGGCATATGGAGCCGGTTGCATCTCCACCTCAGCTGGCCTGGGCGCTTCACCAGCCACAGTCTCGACCTTGCGACGCCGGGCTCGCTTCACTGGTTTGTCGGCGACAGCCTTGGCTTCTTCTTTATTGGCAACAACTACATCAGAATCTTGAGATGGCACGGTTTTGGTACTCCGAAAGTTTATAACCGCATGGATGACTCGCAGCGGGGGGACAATCAATTGGGGTGATAAAAAAAAGATGTGCCGGAAAGCGGCAACGAGGGCATTGCTACGCCCCGCCACTGCCCATGTCAAGCAGGATGGTCCTCTCAGTACATCCTCCTTTTATAAATCCAGCAGGCTGCGCCCCGGATATTCCATCGCTTCCTTCACTGTGGTCAGGAATTGAACTGCATCACGCCCGTCAACAATGCGATGGTCGTAAGACAGGGCGATATACATCATCGGCCGCACCACGACCTGACCGTTCTCGGCCACTGGCCGCTGCTGAATGGTGTGCATACCGAGGATGGCACTCTGTGGAGGATTGAGAATCGGCGTGGAGAGCAGCGAACCAAACACACCACCATTGGTGATAGAGAAGGTCCCACCCTTCAAATCGCCCGGCTGTAGCGTGCCTGCTCTGGCCTTGTCGGCATAGGCGATAATGGCGTGCTCGATATTCGCCATACTGAGCGTCCCGGCATCGCGCAGCACCGGCACCACAAGCCCTCGCTCGGTGGATACGGCAATGCCGATATCCTGATAGTTGCGGTAAACGATTTCCTGATCCTCAACGCAGGAATTAACGACCGGGAATCGACGCAAGCCTTCGACACAAGCCTTCACAAAGAAGGACATAAAGCCGAGGCCCACTCCGTGCCGCTCCTTGAATGCCTCACGATAGCGGCTGCGCAGATCCATGACCGGCTGCATATTGACCTCGTTGAAGGTGGTCAGGATAGCTGCTGTGTTCTGCGCCTCCTTAAGCCTGCGGGCGATGGTCTTGCGCAGGGCACTCATCGGCACCCGTTCCTCATGCCGTTCGCCGCTTACCGCTGCTGCTGGCACTTCCTTGGGCTGCGCCCGCTTCGCTGCCAGCGCAACCTCAACCCCGTGCTTCGCCTTCGCAGCCTCGGCGGCAGCTTCCACCTTCTCATCCGCCTTTTTAGTCACTTTGGCAGGCTTTGCGGCCGGCTTTGCCGGCTTGGCTGCAACCACATCACTGACTTCAAGCAGGCCAATAATCTCGCCGGGCTCCACGGTATCGCCATCCTGCTTGCGAACCTCTTTCAGCGTTCCGGCAGCAAAAGCCGTCACCTCCATGGTGATCTTGTCGCTCTCGATTTCGGCCAGCACATCGTCCTCAGCAACACTGTCGCCGACATGTTTCTGCCATGCTACCAGCGTCGCCTCGGATTCTGATTCGCCCAGACTGGGCACCTTGATTTCAATATTCACGCCTCAACCTCTCACTATCGCTTACGGAATCATGCTTTCAATCGGCTTACTCAGCGCCACGTCCACCAGCGCCTTCTGCTGCTCGATATGCCGCTTCATCGAACCCACTGCCGGAGCGGCAGCCGGTGCACGCGCCAGATGCAGCAACTCCTGCCCCTCGCGAAGACAGCGGCGAAGGCAATGATGAATCTGGAACCATGCGCCCTGATTCTCCGGCTCTTCCTGCACCCACAGTATTTCTTTCGCGCCGGAGAATAATGCCACCTGCTCATTCAACTCATCGTAAGGGAAGCGATAAAGGCGTTCGAGGCGAACAATCGCTACATCCTTGATCTTGCGATCCCGGCGCTCGGCAAGCAGGTCGTAATACACCTTGCCGGAACAAACTATCAGCCGGTGCACATTCGGCGCATCCAGCTCATCAATTTCGGGTAATAGCGGGTGGAAGCGCCCATTGGCCAGTTCATCGGCAGTAGAATACGACAGCTTCTGGCGCAACATGCTCTTCGGCGCCATAAAGATCAGCGGCTTGCGCGTGCGAATCAATGACTGGCGGCGTAGCAAATGGAATAATTGTGCCGGGGTCGTCGGACAAACCACCTGCATATTGCTTTCAGCGCACAACTGCAGAAAACGCTCCAGCCTTGCCGATGAATGCTCTGCACCCTGCCCCTCGTAGCCGTGCGGCAGCCACAACACAAGACCGCTCATACGCGCCCACTTGGATTCGCCAGCGGCGATAAACTGATCGATCACCACCTGTGCACCATTCACGAAATCGCCGTACTGCGCTTCCCAGATCACCAGCGCGCGCGGCTCGGAAAGCGAATAACCATACTCAAAACCCAGCACCGCCTCCTCGGAGAGCATGCTGTCCACGGCCATGAAGTGTGACATCTCGCCGTTCTCCGCCTGTCTGAGCGGTACGAATTTCTTGCCTGTGACATGATCGTAGACCACGGCATGACGATGGAAGAAGGTGCCACGACCGGAATCCTGTCCGGAGACGCGCACCCAGCCACCCTCATTAAGCAGGGTTGCATAAGCCATGGCCTCGGCACACCCCCAATCGACAGACTCTTGGCCGTCCATCATTTGTATGCGCGACTCGTAAATCTTTTCCACCTTGGGGTGCAGCGTGAAACCAGCCGGAACACTATGGCCGATGCGTGCCAGGCGACTCAATTCCTCACGCCCCACTGCCGTTTCGGGCTCCGCAGCATCGCGACGCTGAAAACCCTCCCAGCGGCCCGAAAGGCTGTTGTGCTTTTCCGGCTGCTTGCGGTTGGGATTGCGCCGCACCTCTTCCAGATTGGTGCGATATTCCTGCACCATGGCTTCAACCTCGGCATCGCTGATTACACCGTCAGCCACCAGACGCTTGCGATACAACTGGTGGACAGGGGCATGCGCTCCCACCTTGCGGTACATCACCGGCTGGGTCACTGTCGGCTCATCGGCCTCGTTATGCCCGTGCCGCCGATAACAAATCATATCGATGACCACATCGGACTTGAACTTGTAGCGGTAGTCCATGGCGATCTGTGCAGCCAGCACCACGGCCTCAGGGTCGTCACCGTTCACATGCAGAATGGGTGCCTGCACCATCTTGGCAATATCAGTGCAATACAGTGTGGAGCGGGCATCGAATGGATTGGTCGTAAAGCCGATCTGGTTATTAACTACCACATGAATCGTGCCGCCGGTTCGAAAACCGCTGAGCTTCGACAGATTAAGGGATTCGGCCACCACGCCCTGGCCGGCAAAAGCGGCATCTCCGTGCACCAGCACGCTGAAAACCTGCCGGCGCAGTTCATCGCCGCGGCGCCGTTGGCGGGCACGCACACCGCCCAGCACCACCGGAGTAATAATTTCAAGATGCGACGGATTGAAGGCCAAGGATAGATGCACCTTGCCTCCGGGTGTGGGGACATCGGAGGAAAAGCCGAGGTGATACTTCACATCGCCCGAACGCGCATCGGCATCGAGATACTGCACGCCCTCGAATTCGGCAAAGATATCCGCAAGGGACTTACCCAGCAGATTGGTCAGCACATTGAGACGACCGCGATGCGCCATGCCAATGATAATCTCTTTGGCACCTTTGCAGCCGCCATAATGAGCCAGCATATCAAGCATCGGGATCAGACTTTCCCCACCCTCCAGGGAAAACCGCTTCTGTCCGGCATAGCGGGTATGCAGAAAATGCTCGAACTCCCCGGCTTGCATAACCTTGCGAAAAATCTGCAAGCGAATTTCACTGCTGAAGTCCGGGGTTGAGCGAACACTTTCCAGCCGCTCCTGCAACCAGTGCTTCTGTGCCGAATCCCTGATGTAGAGAAACTCCGGGCCAATCTTGCCGCTGTAGGTCTGGTGCAGAATCGCCATGATTTCATGCAGTGGCAACATCGGCGGGGCGACCAGATCACCGGTTGGAAACATCACCGTCATATCGGCATCCGAAAGCCCGTAATAGCGGGGTTCCAGCTCGGGGCTGGGACGTGGCGGGTTGAGGTGCAGCGGATCAAGATCGGCATGCAAATGCCCATGTACACGGTAACCGTGGATCAGATAGATGGCACGCGAGGGGTATTCAACACCATTGGCGTATGTATCGAAGGATTGCGCTGCGACGGGCTGTCGTGCTTCCTGCACCAAACGCTGTTCGATGCTGCGCCGGGATACTCCCTGCTCATCCTGCAACTCGCGAAAACGCTTTGCCCAGACCTCAGGAACGGAATCGGCCTTTTGCAGATAATCTTCATACAATGCCTCCACCCAGGCGGCATTGACGCCCCCCAGATCGGCATCCATCTCCAGCACATCCCGCTTGTCGGGGAAGGGAATAATCTGACCGCCAGATTGTCCGTTATCCTGCATTACGCTGCTCACGGATGCGTTATAGCGCAATGTCCGGCAAAAGGCGAGCAGTAGAGCGCACGACGAGCCGGAATCAGCTCCAAGGCCATTCCCATGCGGCATAGCGCAGGCGATACCAAACAATGCCCAGGTATTCGTGCAGGGCCAGCGAGGAATCAGCCAGTGTCACCGCATCGGGAAGCAGGCCGCGTGCATCGTA
>CAZQTO010000125.1:0-6065 GCA_964596375.1 uncultured Zetaproteobacteria bacterium
TCAGGCAGCCCGCGGACCGCTGGATCAAGGTTCTCCTCATCACGTGCGGCTTCGGACTCATGGCCCTGATCGCCATCTGGGCGTAAACAGAGTGACCGCTGCCTGCCTCAACTCGGCGCACGGTAGTTTTAGAAAAGTATAAAATAGACATTCGCCTATCGGGGGGCGTACATTCGACCAAGCGAAAGGGAGGGGCGACCGAACACTGCGACAGCGATGTCAACTCAGCTCATGCGTAAGGCGTGCAAGACCGAACGGCTCATCTGCATACAGAAACAGGAGACTAAGCGATGGATACTGAGACCCTGCAACCCGAGCCGTTGACCGCGGATCAGCTGCATAAGATCGTCGAGACATATTCCAAGCAGATGCAGGTCAACGCGGGACTATCTGACGATTTTCTTGATCGGCTAATTAATGATGGCGATGACTGGTCGTTTGTCGTTAAGGGGCACGCGCTCTTGGAAGCGGCCTTCAATCAATTTCTTGTTCAGGCACTCGGACGGCCCTCGCTGTCTACGTTCATTGCGCGGATGCAGCTTGGCGGTGGCAGGACGGGAAAATTGGCAATGGCCGTCGCCATTGGTGGCATTACGCCGGGAACGAATACCTTTGCCAATAGGCTTAACGAGATTCGTAATACGGTAGTGCACGACGTAGACAACACATCGTTTTCGTTCAGCAGTCTGACTAAGGAAAACCGCAACGCGTGGCTAAAAGCAGCTACCCTCGAAGGATTTGTTGTTGCGCAGGAAACAAGAGATGCAGATGTCGATCTTAAAGATCTCATTGCTCACGCATTAAAGGCGGTGTTGTGCGAACTGCATCTCGCATCCCTCAGGTACTACATAGCTCATAGTACGCAGAGAATTGCCTTGATGTGCAACCCGAAAGGCGAAGCGGCTCTCCCGATATTCGAGTTGGCACGAAAAGGTCAGACAGATAAGGACTCTGAAGTTATGCCAACGTGGCAATGAAGCGCAATACAACGTGAAATAGGTGTCAGGAACCTTTTTTCCAAACCTGTTTGTTATGTTGAGGTTTTTAGCGAGAAGCTAAAGCTATGGCATGCTGAGGTGGCGATAAGCCACCTCAGCACCATAGCGATACAGCCTATTTGCCTTGCCCGTGGTCGAAACGGTCAAGGTTCATCACCTTGCTCCAGGCATCGACGAAGTCATGCACAAACTTCTCTTTCGAATCATTGTATGCATAGACCTCGGCAACGGAGCGGAGTTCTGAGTTCGAACCGAATATCAGGTCCACAGAAGTGGCTGTCCATTTAAGTTCGCCTGTCTTGCGGTCGTGTCCTTCATACACGCCTGCATCGCCGGATGATTTCTTCCATGTCGTAGACATATCAAGAAGGTTGACGAAGAAATCGTTACTCAATGCTCCGGGCCTTGCGGTGAGAACCCCATGGCTGGATTTCCCTGAGTTGGCATTAAGTGCGCGCATACCGCCTACCAGAACCGTCATCTCAGGCACGGTCAGGGTCAGAAGGTTTGCTTTATCAACCAGCATCTCCACCGGCGATCTGTAGCTCGCACTTGTGTAGTAGTTGCGGAATCCATCCGCCTGTGGCTCCAGTACGGCAAAGGAGTGCACATCGGTCTGCTCCTGCAAGGCATCTGCACGGCCCGGCCTGAACGGAACCTCCACGCTGTATCCCGCATCCCTGGCGGCCTTTTCGATGCCCGCAGCGCCACCCAGGACAATCAGATCAGCAAGCGAAACCCTGGTGCCGTCGCGCTGTGAGCTGTTGAAAGCATTCTGGATGCCCACCAATGTGCCAAGCACCTTGTTCAACTCGGCAGGATTATTGACCTGCCAGTTTTTTTGCGGCTCAAGCGCAATGCGTGCGCCGTTTGCTCCGCCGCGCATATCACTGCCACGGAAGGTGGATGCCGAGGCCCAGGCTGTTCGTACCAGTTCAGCTGCGCTCAGGCCGGACTTCAGGATCTTGCCTTTAAGCTGCTTGATGGCTTTTGCATCAATCGCCTTGTAGTCGACTGGCGGAATAGGATCCTGCCAAATCAGGGCTAAATCCGGCACCTCGCTGCCGAGATAGCGCGCACGTGGCCCCATATCCCGATGCGTCAGCTTGAACCATGCTCTGGCGAATGCATCCTCGAATGCCTTCGGATCTTTCTGGAATCGCTTGGCTATTTTGTTGAAATCCGGATCAGCCTTGAGCGCCAGATCTGTGGTGAACATGATCGGTGCATGGGTTTTACCCTTTACATGGGCATCGGGAACCATATTGGCGGCAGAGCTGTCGGTCGGTGTCCACTGCGTGGCACCGGCAGGGCTCTTGGTCATCTTCCAATCGAAATTGAACAGATTATCCAGATACATCGTGGTCCACTTGGTCGGAGCAGATGTCCATGCACCTTCCAAACCACTGGTTACCGTGTCTTCAGCATTGCCCTTGCCGCAGCTGTTCTTCCAGCCGAATCCCTGCTCCTCGATGGGGGCAGCGGCAGGTTCGGGACCGGTGCATTTGCCCGGACTGTGAGCGCCATGTGCTTTGCCGAAGGTATGGCCGCCGGCGATAAGTGCGACGATCTCTTCATCGTCCATCGCCATGCGACCAAAGGATTCACGGATATCCTTTGCCGCCAGAAGCGGGTCAGGGTTGCCGTCAGGGCCTTCGGGATTCACATAGATAAGGCCCATCTGAACAGCGGCCAGCGGTTTCTCCAGCTTGCCGCTCTTGTCGCGGCGCTGGTTATCAAGAAACTTGCTTTCCGGACCCCAGTAGACCAGATCGGGCTCCCAGTCGTCCTCGCGACCACCGGCGAAGCCAAGGGTCTTGAAGCCCATGTTCTCCATCGCGACATTGCCGGCCAGAATCATCAGATCGGCCCAGGAGAGTTTTTCTCCATATTTCTGTTTGACCGGCCAAAGCAGGCGTCGTGCTTTATCGAGGTTTCCATTGTCCGGCCAGCTGTTCAGCGGATCGAAGCGCTGCTGCCCGCCAGCGGCACCCCCCCGGCCATCATGAATGCGGTAGGTGCCGGCGCTGTGCCAGGCCATGCGAATGAAGAAGGGACCATAATTGCCATAGTCTGACGGCCACCAGTCCTGAGAGGTGGTAAGCACTGCATCGATATCCTTCTTCACAGACTGCAGATCCAGAGAGTTGAACTGATCGGCATAATGAAAGGATCCACCGTATGGGTTTGATCGGACATCGTGCGCCCGTAGCGGGCTTAGATCGAGCTGTTCAGGCCACCAGAACTGGTTCGATTTAGCTTCGCCTTTACCCGATGCAGGTGATGCAAAGACGTCTGTTGGTATTGCTATGGCCATGATGGCCGCCGTTACTGAAGTCATAAGGAATGTAGATATGCTCATGGTTGATATCCTCCTATCCACTCATACACGAGAGAAGCGTCTTGCTCCTCCATGCATGGAAATCAGGTAATGTTTAGTGCCTTGCTTACCTGTTGATTGGAATATATGGATGGTTCTTGTATGTGTACAATCGATTGTTCCTATGCTATCAATAGGTATTAACTATGATGACGGATGGTTGCCCCTATGAATCTTCGTGAAATGTCCTATCTGGTTGCTGTAGCGGATTTGCGTAATTTCAGTCAGGCCGCGCTAAAATGTAACGTGAGCCAGCCGACCTTGAGTGGTCAAATAGGCAAGCTTGAGGAGTCTCTGGGAATCAGGATCTTTGAACGCAATAACAAGCGCGTCATGGTGACTGAAGCGGGTGGACATATCATACAATCGGCGAGACGGATTCTTCGCGAAATTGAAACCATCAAAGAGATCGCTGAGGGTGCCGGTAACCCGCTGGCAGGAAAATTCAAACTTGGCGCTTTTCCAACCCTGGCTACCTATATTTTCCCCGGCATTGTGCCACAAATAAAGCGTCTGCTGCCCGATCTTCGCCTTATTCTGATCGAAGAGAAAACGGCCACCCTGATTGACAAGCTGCATCAGGGAGAGATTGATGCGGCGCTCCTTGCTCTGCCGGTATATGAAAACGCTTTTGAGGTTGAAGCCCTGTTTGATGACCGCTTTTTCCTCGCCGTTCCACCGGATCATCCCTTGAAAAATCATGCCGAAATAGGGTTGGAAGAGCTTGCCAAACACCGTCTTTTGCTACTGGAAGAGGGGCACTGCCTGCGTGATAACGCGCTGGAACTCTGTCAGCAGCACAACATTCCGGAAGAGCACGCCTTTCGCGCTACCGGTCTGGAAACGCTTCGCCAGATGGTCAAGGCTGGAACGGGCATAACCCTCATGCCTGAAATAGCCATCAATCATCCTGAAGCGGGAATAAAATATATTCCCTTCAAGAATCCGGCTCCATACAGAACCATTGGATTGGTATACCGTAAAACATCCACCAAAAAAGAAATCATTCATACAGTCGAAGAAATAATAAAGGGCTCGCATCACTAGCGCCATTCGGCGGCTTATGCATGCTTCGCGCTTGATAACCGCACCTGGCCGAAGGCGGCGGCCTTTTGGTTTTCTATACTGAGGTTTTCAGCGAGAAGCTGAAACTGGTTCCCTGTCCGATTTCACTGGTGACGTGAATGTCGCCGCCATGATGCGAGTTGTTCACCTGATACAGGGGGTCGAAAATCTATCCATGACACTACCTCCGAAGATCGTAGACTATGCTATATGAGCATAGACTTTTTCCCCTCTTTGGTTCCGGCTATGCCGGGTTAGGTTAAAGGTACAATCGAATGACGCTGGTCATGAATAATGCCGATTGGTTTCTGCTCGTAGGCGGGTTGTTGCTCGCCATGGGACTGACCACGCCGGTCATTAAACGCCTGCCGATCACCTCTGCCATGATTTATCTGGCAGTGGGCATCCTGGTTGGCCCCATGGTGTTGGGGCTTTTCCACTTTAACCCGCTCAAAGAGTCAGCGTTGCTGGAGGTGTTGACCGAGATCGCAGTGCTGATCTCGCTGTTTGCCGCAGGCGTTAAAATGCCGGTGCCCGTGACCTTTGCCCGCTGGCGCGCGCCGGTACTGCTCGCGTTTCTCGGCATGGCCGTCTCCGTCGCGGTGGTCGCGGTGTTTGCCCATTATGTGCTCGGTTTGCCGCTCGGTGCCGCCATACTGCTCGGCGCCATCGTTGCCCCAACCGATCCGGTACTGGCCACTGATGTACAGATTCGTCATCCCCATGACCGTGACCGGCTCCGATTTATATTAACCTGCGAAGCGGGCATGAACGACGGCACTGCCTTCCCATTTGTCGTGCTCGGCTTGGGCCTGCTCGGCCTGCACGATCTGGGTGCGTTCGGTCTGAATTGGGTGCTGGTGGATGTAGTCTGGGCTACGACAGCGGCGATCGCCATCGGCGTGGCAGCCGGTAGCGGGGTTGCGCATCTGGTAGTGCGCCTGCGCCGCAACCAGCGGGATGCCGGTCTGCTGGACGATTTCCTGGGCCTGGGCCTGATCGGTGTGGTGTACGGCTTGAGTGTGATGTGCAGCGCATGGGGCTTTCTGGCCGTCTTCTTCGCCGCAGTGGCGCTACGCCAAACCGAGCTCGGGCTTGCCGGTGGCGCTCCAGAGCCCCCACAACAGCTCCAGACCGATAAGCCGGACGCAAGCGATAATGCTGCGCCGACTCACCATGTCAGCGAAGCCTCCCTGGTGTTCAAAGAGCACCTCGAACGCCTCTCAGAACTCGTGCTGATTCTGCTCATCGGCGGCACGCTATTCCTGGACTCGTGGAGCTGGCGCGCCGTCGGCTTCGCGCTATTTCTATTCACGATAGCGCGACCGTTGAGTGTTGTGGCCGGTCTGCTCGGCACCCGCACCCCGTGGCGCATATTAGGCATGGCCGGTTGGTTTGGAGTGCGTGGTATCGGGTCGCTCTACTATCTCATGTACGCCATCCAGCACGGACTTCCGGAAGACCTGGCCCTGGAGTTGATTCAATTGACGCTGGTTGTGGTAGCGCTTTCCATTGTCGTTCACGGCATCAGTGTCAAACCGGTGTTGAGCCGTTTCTGGCGGCGCGGCTAATGGCCGGGAAAAACAGGTGTCAGGAACCTTTTCGTTAGAGGGGGTTACCAG
>CAZQTO010000126.1:0-6020 GCA_964596375.1 uncultured Zetaproteobacteria bacterium
GCGAATCGCGCTCGGCCCATCCAGTTGCATGGCCGTGGCCAGCATATCGGCAAGCTCGGCCTCGTCTTTCGGCGACATCACGGTGAGATTCGGCAGCGAGCGCAGGAAGGCAATATCGAAACTGCCCGCATGCGTGGCGCCATCGGCGCCGACGATGCCGGCGCGGTCCATGCACAGCACCACCGGCAGATTCTGAATGCAGATGTCGTGCACAATCTGATCGTAGGCGCGCTGCATAAAGGTGGAATAAATCGCCACCACCGGACGCAGGCCTTCCGTTGCCAGGCCTCCGGCAAAGGTCACGGCATGCTGCTCGGCAATGCCGACATCAATGCAGCGCTCAGGATGCCGCTTGGCAAAGCGTGCCAGTCCGGTTCCTCCGGGCATGGCCGCAGTGATGGCCACGATGCGTTTATCATTATCGGCCAGATCGGCCAGCGTATCGGCGAAGACCTGCGTATAGCTCGGCGGCTTGCCGTGGCTGCTTAACGGCTCGCCGGTTTCCAGACAATACGGGCCCAGGCCATGCCATGTTTCCGGGTCTTCCTCGGCAGGGGCAAAGCCGAAGCCTTTACGCGTCACCACATGCAGGAGCATCGGGCCATCGAGCTCGCTGCAGTTTTGCAGGGTCGGCAGCAGATGCTCGAAATCGTGCCCGTCGATGGGCCCGAAATAGCGGAAGCCCATTTCCTCGAACAGGGTTCCCGGCGTCACCATGCCCTTCACGTGCTCCTCGAGGCGGCGCGCCGCCTCATAGGCCAGCGGCACCTTCTCCAGCACCTTGCGTGTTGCATCGCGCATATTGGTATACGACTTTCCGGAAATCAGGCGCGCCAGATAAGCCGACATCGAGCCGACATTCGGCGCGATGGACATCTCGTTATCGTTGAGGATGACAAGCAGGCGGCGCCTGCTTGCGCCGGCATTGTTCAAAGCCTCGAAGGCCATGCCGCCGGTCAAGGCGCCATCGCCGATCACAGCCACGACGCGCCGGTCCATTTGGGTGAGATCGCAACCCACCACCATGCCATAGGCTGCCGAAATCGAGGTGCAGGCATGCCCGGCACCGAACGGGTCGTGCTCCGATTCGCTGCGCTTGGTGAAGCCGGACAGGCCGCCGTACTGGCGCAGGGTCGGCATCTGTTGCAGGCGGCCGGTAAGCATCTTGTGCGGATAAGCCTGATGCCCGACGTCCCAGACGATACGATCATGCGGCGAATTGAATATCCGGTGCAGAGCAATGGTCAGCTCCACGACACCGAGGCCGGCTCCAAGGTGCCCGCCGATAGGCGCCAGTGTTGTGATCAGGTAATCACGCATCTCCTGGGCAAGTTGCGGCAACCGGGAGGGCTCCAGCCGCTTGATGTCGGCAGGGCCGTGAATGGCAGAAAGCAACGGGTAATCGCCGGAGGCTGTTCCGCTGTCCTTCTCGCTTGTGAATTCGCTCATTGCCCCCGCTCCATGATGTATGTGGCAAAATCCCTCAAAGAGTTGCCATCCTCACCCAAAAGCCCCGCCGCCTCAAGCGCGGTGCCATGCGTGTGGCGGGCATAGTCGGCCGCCTGATCAAGGCCGAGCAGGGAAACATAGGTCGCCTTGCTCTGCGCTGCATCCTTGCCGGCACTCTTGCCCAGCGTCTCGCTGCTCGCCGTCGCATCCAGCATATCGTCGGTGATCTGGAACAGCAGGCCGACCGCAGCCCCATAGCGCGAGCAGGCATCCACAGAACGCGCATCGGCGCAGGCCAACAGGGCGCCGGCCTCGCAGCTGTAGCGCAACAGCGCGCCGGTTTTAAGGCTGTGGATGCGTTCCACATCCCTGATATCAACCACAGTTCCGGACTCCGCCTGTATATCCAGCACCTGTCCGCCCACCATGCCCGCAGCCCCGGCGGCTACAGCCAATCGCCGGATCAAATCCACACGCACCGCATCATCGGCCGGCTGGCCTGCCAGCAATTCAAAACTCAGGGCCTGCAAGGCATCGGCAGCCAGAATGGCAGTCGCCTCATCAAAACGGCGATGGCAAGTGGGCCGACCACGCCGCAAATCGTCGTTATCCATGGAGGGAAGGTCATCGTGAATCAGGGAATAGGTGTGCATGCATTCGATGCTCAGCGCAGCAGGACGAATATCCTGACTACCGCCGCAAGCCGCAAAGCTCTCCAGCATCAAAGCCGGGCGAATGCGCTTGCCGCCGGCCATCAGGCTGTAATGCATGGCCGACCACAGGCCCTGCGGCACGGCATCACGCTGTGCCTCCAGCATGCGCTCCAAAGCAGCATTGACCAGGTCGGCATGCTGGCTGATTCGTTTATTGATCATGTATCAGGTGTCTTGATCGTCGTTTAAAACCTGCAGGCGTTGCTCTGCAGCATCCAGCAGAGCCTCACAGCGGCGTGACAGTTTCACACCCGCCTCAAAAGCGGCAACGCTTTCTTCCAAAGGCAACTCTCCGGCCTCAAGCTTGCCGACCAGTTCATTGAGCATGGCCAGCGCCTGCTCGAAATCGAGCCCGTCGATATGCTTCGCCTTGTCCACGCCTTCGCTCACCCTGCACCTCGTTGTCTGTATTGAGGTCGCCCATTGTAGGGCCATGGCAGGAGGGGTCAATGCGGGGCCCTGTATCAGGCAGCGGCAGGACGTGTGAACACTCATTTTATTCGAACCACCGCCTTGATTCGCACTGCAAAGGCTGCATAGTCCTGCCATGAGCGAGGCGGACATCATCATGCTGTTCACCGGGTTGGCCGCCGGCGCGCTGGCAGGAGCCGCCTCCGGCACCCTTGCCGGATTGGCCGGTATCGGCGGTGGCCTGATCTATGTTCCGCTGTTTTACATCTGCCTGCCGCACGATACCAGCGGCACCTCGCTTGCCATCTTTATCAGTCTGCTGGCCATCGTGTTAACCGGAGGTTTTTCCGCCCGCGCCCACTACCGGCTCGGCCATCTGGACAGGGCTTCCGCCGTGCACCTGTTACCCGGCCTGATGATTGGCGCCTCACTCGGCCTGATGCTCACCCTGCACCTGCCTGAAGCCCTGGTGTTGGCCGCTCTTGCCATGCTTGATGCATGGATAGCATGGGACTACGGCAGGCCTCCACCCACACATGAGGGAAAAGGGCCTTTGTGGCTGGCATCCGGGCCTATCGGCTATGTTTCCGGCTCGCTTGGTATCGGCGGCGGCACGATGCTGGTCCCGCTGCTGCGCCGCAGCCTGCCGCTGCGCAAGGCGGTCGGCACCTCTGCCTTTTGCGGCACATTGATGGCGGCGGCAGCACTTATCGTCAACGGCATATGGGTCCCTGCATGGCGACCGATGCTTGGCTCTCAGGGGTGGTTTGTATTCGGGGTTCTCTCAGCCGTGCTGCTGGTGCTGCCTCGTGCCACACGCTGGTCGGCCAGGCTGCATGCCGAGCTTGGCGAGAAAGAAATACACCGCTTTCTCAAGGTGATTTTTTCAATACTTGCCCTTGCCATGATGCTGGCGGCCTTCAGAGAACTTGCGGCCTGATGCTCAGCCCTATGGGTGCTTGAAGACTCAGTAAGACGCCGGAATATCCAGGCTCGGAAAGAGACTTACCTTCTGGGTCTGCCACCGGGCTTGCGGCCGCGTGCAGGCCGGCCTCCGCCGCCACCTCCGCTCTTGCCTGAACGCGCATTACCATCAGGGTCGGCACGATCCTCCCGCTTCATCCCCTCGGCTGTTGCCTCGGGGTGGGTCGGCTTGCCGATTTCCAGCATCTCCTGCTCAAGCGGGATAATTGGAATGGCGCGGCTGATATAGACCTCAATATCCGGCAGGCCGAAACAGAAACGTTCGCAGGAAAATGAAATCGCCACACCGGTAGCACCGGCGCGGGCTGTTCTGCCGATGCGATGCACATAATTTTCCGCATCCTCCGGCAGGTCGTAGTTGAATACATGGGTCACGCCATCAATGTGCAGGCCGCGACTGGCTACATCGGTGGCCACCAGCAACTGCAGCTTGCCTGCCGTGAAATCCTCCAGAATGCGCATGCGCTTCTGCTGCCGCACATCGCCGGACAGGATGCCGACGGCAAAGCCATAACGCGCCAGAGTTCTGGCTACACGCTCACCCGTGCGTTTTTCATTCACAAAAATCACACCACGCTCCACCTTGGCCTGACGCAACAGATGGATGAGGAGGGGAAGCTTCTCGTCCATGCCGGTGTGATACATCGATTCCACAATACCTGAGGCGGTAATATTCCCCTCCTCGGCCCGAATCTTCTCCGGCGAGTTCATATGCTCGTAGGCCAGCTCCAGCACGCGGTGCGAAAGTGTGGCGGAAAACATCAGTGACTGGCGCTCGTCGTATTTTGGCAGGCGGTGCAGCATGAAGCGCAGATCCTTGATGAAACCGAGATCAAACATCCGATCCGCCTCATCGATCACCAGCATCTCTGTCAGGCTCAGGGAATAGGCGCGCTTCTTTAAATAGTCGATCAGACGGCCCGGCGTGCCGATCAGAATATCCACACCGCTTTCAAATGCATTCAGCTGCTTCTCATAATCAACTCCACCGTAAACAGTATGCAGCTTCAAATCGGTATGCTTTGCCATCTTTCTGGCATCATCCGAAATCTGTATCACCAGCTCGCGGGTCGGGGCGATAATCAATGCCCTCGGGCTGTTCGCCTTGCGCCCTTCTCTGGGCGGGGTGGAAAGCAGTCGATTGATGATGGTAATGAGAAATGCTGCTGTTTTGCCGGTTCCCGTCCTGCCTTGTCCGGCAATATCCTTGCCTGCCAGGGTCATAGGCAGGGCAATCTGCTGCACATCGGTCAGGGTTGTAAAACCAAGGTCGTCAATCGCCTGTTGCAAGGGCGCGGGGAGATTTAAATCACTAAAATGCATGTGGAAGGTTCCTCTTTGGATATTGCCTGAAGCCTATGCCCTTTTCGATTGCTCCGCAAAGGCCGGCCCATTAGTGTTGCCGCCTTCTAAGTGCGGGCCCATGGCGCAATTGGTTAGCGCTACCGGCTCATAACCGGTTGGTTCCAGGTTCGAGTCCTGGTGGGCCCACCATTTCTCCCTTCCCGCTATCGTCAGCGAGCAAACACCCACTCCGCATCCGTGGACAGCTCCTGACGATAGCGATAACCGGCAGTATCGAAGCCCTGCAGGGCTTCGGGCGCCTGTGCCTTTTGCTCAATGGCATAGCGACACATCATGCCCCGTGCCCGCTTGGCATGGACGCCGATGATGCGATATGTGCCGTTCGCATGCTCCTTGAAATGGATATGCACCACCCGCCCCGGCATGGCCGCCATATCAACAGCACGCGCATATTCCCCCGATGCAAGATTCACCAGGGTCTTCTCCTGATGCCCGGACAACTCCGCCGCCAGCGCCCGCGTCAATGTATCCCCCCAGAACGCATACAAATCCTTCCCATGAGCGCCGGACAGGCGCGTACCCATTTCCAGACGATACGCCTGCATCAGATCAAGAGGCCTTAATACACCATAAAAACCGGAAAGGATGCGCAAATGACGCTGCGCATAATCAATGTCTTCAGGGCCAAGGCTGTCGGCATCCAGGGAGGCATACACATCCCCGCGAAAGGCAAACAAGGCCTGTTTGGCATTCGTCATATCAAACGGCGGCTGCCATGCATGAAAGCGCCGGGCATTGAGTTCTGCCAGCGTGGCGCTGATTTTCATCAGCCTTGCCAATTCATCGGCTGATTTCATACGCATGATATCTGCCAATTCTGCCGTCTGATCCATGAATGCCGGCTGCGTATGCCCGGCAATCATCGCCGGGGTTTGCATATCCAGCGTCTTCGCCGGTGAAATCATCATCAACATGTGTGCCTCCTGAACATTTTACAGCCGGCAACATATCCCGACACAACCCCGTCAGCAACGCACACCCGGGCTCGCGCTTGCCGCCTCATGGGAAGATACATATGATGCGCCGCCTGACGACGCGGACAGGAATCGGGATGTAGCTCAGCCTGGTAGAGCACTGTCTTCGGGAGGCAGGGGCCGG
>CAZQTO010000127.1:0-5861 GCA_964596375.1 uncultured Zetaproteobacteria bacterium
CGGTCTATGTGCCGCTTGCCGTGGCCCTGATGGAGCCCAATGCCTGGCGCAGAAAAGCCCTGTGGATTTTCAGCATCATCGGTGTGGCGGCCGCTTTTCACCTGCTGGTGCTGATTGCCACGCAATCGCTCACTGTCGTCGCCGGTGAGCACATCATCTATGTCTCGGCGCGCCATTACGAATGGCCCATGATGCATATTTACATCACGGCGACCTGCCTTGCCCCGCTCTTCTCCAGCTACCCCTTGGTGCGTGCTTTCGGCGCGGCAGCGCTGCTGCTGTTCTTCGTGTCCTACGTGTTCTACACCGCCGCCGCCTTCTCGGTCTGGTGCTTCTTCGCCGCCATCCTCAGCGTGATCATCTATATCTTTTTCAAGACCAAACCGCGCCCCGTCACGACGAGATGATTGCAACTCACACAGTGATGAACTCTAATCGTAACTGAAGCTGTTCTTCATGGGGCTCATCTTTAGATATTGGGAGAGAGTAGTGTGAGAGGAAACATTATTGCTTACATTGAGATGTGCCAGAAGGAGGGAACCAGCCTCCAAAAAGGGATGAACTTTCGCCTAAGGGGAAGGCATTCAGTTATCCTTATGTCTGTTCGAGAGAACTCACCATATCAGGATGAGATAACTGAAGATGGGTCTGTTCTTATATATGAAGGGCACGATGTACCAAGAGCAAATGGAGTTTCTAACCCCAAGGCTTTGGATCAGCCTGAATTCAGAAAAAATGGCGCGCTCACTGAGAATGGTAAATTCCATAAGGCCGCGCAGGAATTTAAGGCGGGATTAAAGGGGCCAGACATCGTTCAGGTTTACGAAAAAATAAAACCTGGAATCTGGTCTGATAATGGATTTTTCCACTTGGTGGATTCTTGGGTTAAACCAAGCGATGGAAGGCAAGTATTCAAGTTTAAATTGGTTGCTATTGAGAGTGTTGAGGATGAATCGCAGCCAATTGATGTTACGGGTAGAGATGTCAGCAGAAGCCGTATTATTCCATCAAACGTGAAGATCGAGGTATGGAAACGCGATGGCGGGAAATGTGTCTCCTGTGGCGCAACCGATGAGCTTCATTTTGATCATATTCTTCCCTACTCAAGGGGAGGGACATCGCTTAAAGCAGAGAATATCCAATTGCTATGTGCGCGACACAATCTAGAGAAGAGTAACAAGATTCAATGAGTTCCCATGACCACTAAATGTATTTGAATAGTTATTCATGTGGACTAAGCATAATTACTATTAGACCCCACTTAAGTTGAAAACTTGCATATATTAGGTCTCAAGCCTTATTCTTTCCGCATTCAATGAAACGAATATGTAAAACCAACCGGGAGCGCACGGGCAAATGCCCGAATGATGCGCAGGCCGCATAACTAACAGGAACACACTCTGGACACCCTCTATATCAAAACCTACGGCTGTCAGATGAATGAATGCGATTCATCGCGCATGGCTGATCTGTTGCACAAAGCTTACGGGCTGCGCCTTGTGGGCTCGGCTGAGGATGCCGATGTGATTCTGATGAACACCTGCTCGGTGCGCGAAAAGGCCGAGGACAAGGTGTATTCCGAGCTCGGTCGCTACCGCGAGATCAAATTGGAACGGCCGGATGTCATCATCGGGGTCGGCGGTTGCGTGGCGCAGCAGGAAGGCGAGCGCATCCAGAAGCGCGCACCGTTTGTGGATCTGGTGTTCGGCCCGCAGGCCTATCATCACCTGCCCGATATGGTGAAACAGATTCGCCGCAAACGCGTGCATCTGCTGGCCACCGACATGCCCGAGATCGAGAAATTCGATCATCTGCCCAAAACAGGCCACGGCGGCTTTTCAGCCTTTGTCACCATCATGGAGGGCTGCGACAAGTTCTGCACTTTCTGTGTGGTGCCGTACACGCGCGGCCCGGAATTGTCGCGTCCGGTTGAGGATGTGCTGCGCGAGTGTCGCGAGGTGCTGGCTGCGGGTGCGCTGGAAATCACCCTGCTCGGGCAGAATGTGAACGGTTATCTGGGTACGGGGCCGGACGGCGAGGAATGGGATTTTTCCATGCTGCTCTATGCCGTGGCCAGACTTGAGGGCTTGAAGCGCCTGCGCTTTTTCACATCCCACCCGATGGAAGTGAACGAGGGGCTGATCGAGGCTTTTGCCGAACTTCCCGTACTGATGCCTTTCCTGCATCTGCCGGTGCAGAGCGGTTCGGACCGGATTCTCAAGGCCATGCACCGCGGCCATAACCGCGCGCATTATATCAAGCTTGTCGAGGCTATCCGCGAGGCGCGGCCCGATATCGCCCTGTCCTCCGATTTTATCGTCGGCTTTCCCGGCGAAACGGACGAAGACTTTGCCGACACCCTCGATCTGGTGCGCACGGTCGGCTTCGATACGGCTTTCTGTTTCAATTATTCGCCACGCCCGGGCACACCTGCCTCCAAGGTGGAAGATTGCGTGCCGCAGGCCGTGAAGGATGCCCGCCTGCAGGAATTGCTGGTCGTGCTCAGGCAACAGACGCGTGAAATGCATCATGCGCATATCGGCCGGACTGAAGAGGTGCTGGTGGAGCGGCCGAGCAAGACCGAGGGCGACATGCAGGGCCGCACCCCGGATTTCAAGATTGTGCATTTTAAAGGGAAGCCGGATCAGGTCGGCCAGATTGTGCCGCTGCGCATCACCGGGGCCTATGGCCAGTCGCTGCGCGGCGAGGCGATAGATGACTGATTCGAGCCTGAGTCTGAACCTGCCCGATCTGGATGCCGATGTGCTGCGCAATCTGTGCGGTGCGAATAATCGCATACTCAAGCGTGTGGAGGGTGAGTTCTGCGTTACCCTTTCCGGGCAGGCCGGGGCATGGCAGGTGGAGGGCGATCGCGCCGCTGAGGCAGTGGCCGCCATGCAGGCCTTGCTGGCCTGGGCCAGGCGCGGACCTTTGGAGGATGTGCAGGTGGAAGGAATATTGAGGCACGGCAGGAATGAAATGCATCAGGCTGCGGAAGGCGCCGAAGGTGGTGACGTGCTGATCGCAGGCCGCCGGCGCATACAGGGCAAGACCCCCAATCAGCGGCGCTATCTGGAGAGTATCCAGTCGCATGTGCTGACCATCGGTGTGGGCCCTGCCGGCACCGGCAAAACCTATCTGGCTGTGGCTGCTGCCGTGGCGGCCATCGAGTCGCATCAGGTGGAGCGCATGATTCTCACCCGCCCTGCGGTGGAGGCCGGCGAGCGGCTCGGTTTTCTGCCCGGTGATCTGCAGCAGAAGGTTGATCCTTATCTGCGCCCGCTATTCGATGCGCTGGCCGATATGATCGGCCTGGAAAAGATGAACGGCCTGATGGAAACCGGACGCATCGAGGTAGCACCCCTGGCCTATATGCGCGGGCGCACCCTCAACGATGCCTTCATTATTTTAGATGAGGCGCAGAACACAACACGCGAGCAGATGAAGATGTTTCTCACCCGGCTTGGCTTTTCATCGCGTATGGTGGTGACCGGCGATACGACTCAGGTCGATCTGCCGGCCAAGCAGCACAGCGGCCTGATGCATGCCCTAAAGGTGCTCGAGGGCGTGAACGATATTGCCATCTGTCGTCTGCAGGGGCGCGATGTAGTGCGTCACAAGCTGGTTGAGGATATTGTTTCAGCCTACGAAAGAAGCGAGGCGGGGGAATAATCGGGATGAACAGGGATGAGAGGGGATCATGATTGAAGTGATGCTGGATGCAGGCATCGATGCGGCGCAGGTGCCGGGCGATGCGATTGTACGGCATGCGGTGGCTGCCGCCTGTATGCAGGCGGGTATCAGCAGCAAGGTGATGCTGTGTGTGCGTTTTGCCGATGATGAAGCGATTCGCGCCTTGAATAAACAATGGCGCAACAAGGATAAAGCTACCGATGTGTTGTCCTTTCCGATGCAGGAAGGACCGGAGATCAGCCTTGAAGAATCGCTTGGTGATATCATCCTGTCCTGGCCCTTTGTGGTGAAGGAGGCTGCGCGGCTCGGGCTGAGCCCGCAGCAGCATGCGCAGCACCTGATTGTGCACGGCGTGTTGCACCTGCTCGGCTTTGTGCATGGCGAGGATATGGATGCCGAGCGCATGCAGGCGCTGGAGCGCAAGGCCATGAAACAGCTTGGTCTGCACGACCCCTACCGGGGGGAAGACAACGGAGACGATGATGACTGACGGGTTTAACGAACGCCTCAGAAAGCGGCTGATTGAGCGGCTGCGCCCGGGGCGCGATGAGGAAGAATTGCTGGAGATTATCGGCAATGCCGAGGTGATACAGTCGGACGAGCATCGCAGCATGCTGCAAAACCTGGTCTGGTTCCGCGATGTGCGGGTGCGCGAGCTGATGGTGCCGCGTCTGGAGATGTTTGCGCTGGAGAAATCCACCTCGCTGGATGATGTGGTAGAGGCTATTACCGGCAAAAGTTTTTCCAAGCTGCCGGTCTATGACGGCGACTTTGATCATATCATAGGCATGATTCACGCGTGGGATGTGTTCGCTGCCAAGATTCGCGGCGAGAAGAAGGTGTTGCAGGAATTCCTCAGTCCCTGCCTCTTCGCTCCCGAATCGGAACTGGTGCTCGGCCTGCTGTCCCGCATGAAGCGCGAGGGCGTGCATATCGCCGTGGTGACCGATGAATACGGCGGCACCGGCGGGCTGGTGACCCTTTCTGATCTGCTTACAGAGATTGTCGGCTCCATGGATGAAGCGGGTGAAGCGGCCAGCGGCGAGGAGTGCGCCCGCCAGCCGGACGGCAGCCTGATCGTGCACGGCAGGACACATGTCGAGGATGTCGAAGATGCTCTGGGCTGCAAACTGCCTGAGGGCGATTACGATACCGTGGCAGGCCTGATTGTCAGTCAGTGCGGCCGCATTCCGCGGCGCGGCGAGCGCCTTGAGCTGGCCGGTCTGAGCATCGATATTCTGGAGGCCGAACCGAGAAGGGTGCTGCGTCTGCGCATTCTTCCGCCAACGCATGCAGCAATTCGATAATCCGCCCGTTGCCGACACCCGGTTTTTCCTGACGCTGCGTCTGACGCTGGCCTTTGCCTGTGGTGCGGCCATGCCCTTTGCCTACGCCCCATATGATCTGAAATGGCTGGCCATTCCTGCCTTGAGCGGCTGGATATTGTTGTTGCTGGTCGGTCGCCCGTGGATCACCGGCTTCGTCTTCGGTCTCGGCTGGTTTGGTCTCGGCGCCTGGTGGCTGGCGCCCACCCTGCACACCTTCGGGCCGCTGCCCTGGGTGTGGGCGGTGCTGGCCGTGGCTTGTGTCGGCGCGGCGCTCGCGGTCTTTCCTGGCCTGCTGGCGTGGAGCGCACATCGACTGGCCTCCGGCGACCGCGGCCGCATCTTGCTGCTGTTGCCGCTGCTGGCTGTCGGCGAGGAGTGGTTGCGCGGCCATCTGTTCACCGGACTGCCCTGGACGCCGCTGGGCAGCCTGTTGCTCGATACCCCGGCCATCGGTTGGGCGGCTGTGTTCGGCGTGTACGGTGCGACACTCATCCCCGTGGGCCTCGCCGTTGCGGTGGCAGCATTGCTTGCCGGCGTCGGTTCGAGAGTGGCGGTGACTGCACTTGTGGTGTTATTGCTGGCCGGTTTTTTCGCACCCCAGGCCCATCAGGCCGAAGGCCCGGCGCATCGGGTTGCGCTGGTGCAGGCGAATATTCCTCAACTGATGAAATGGGATGTCGATTTCCTCAACGACACCATGGCCCGTTATGCCCGCCTCAGTGCCGAAGCGGCGCAGCGGGCAGACATCATCATCTGGCCGGAAGCGGCAGTGCCGCTGTTTCTCGAACAGGCTCCCGAGTGGAAGCAGTGGTTGCTGCAGCAGATGCAGGGCTGGGATAA
>CAZQTO010000128.1:0-5818 GCA_964596375.1 uncultured Zetaproteobacteria bacterium
ATGATGGATTGACCATCCAGCCGTGGCTGCGCGCCGGTCTCGTGCTACGCCCGTTGATCAAACCGGTACAGGTGCTGCACGACCGCCTGCCCGCAGGCGAGGCTTGGGTTGAGCTTGCCGTCGGCCCCGAGGATTTTGTGCAGGGGCATGCGGCCGGGAATGAGGCCATCCTGCGCCAGATTCAGGCATGGGCCGGGAAGCCGAAGCGCATTGCTGACCTGTTCTGCGGTATCGGCAATCTTTCGCTGCCGCTGGCCGCGTCTTGTGGCGCGGAAGTGATCGGTGCGGATGTCGCCGAATCCAGCATCCGGCAGGCGCGCTTCAACGCCGAACACCTTGGGGTGAAAGCTACATTTGAGACATTGAACCTGTTCGACGGCGTGCGGGCAGAGCATTATGCCGGTGCCGATGTATTGCTGCTCGATCCGCCACGCAAGGGGGCGAGAGCCATATGCAGGGCGATGGGCAAGCTGCTCCCGGAGAGGATCATCATGGTGAATTGCGATATCGCTGCAGGGGCGCGCGATGCGGACATACTCGCACAGCAGGGTTATCGCCTGCATGCCCTGCGCGCGCTGGATATCTTCCCGTTCAGCGGCCATGTGGAGGCGATGAGTTGCTGGCTGCGTTGAGATTTTCCCCGCTGCTGTTTGTTCTGCTCCTGCCTGCGCTGACTGCCTGCACGCAGCAGGCGGCGGATAAGGGCGAGGTGCGTATCGCACTGGCCCAGCAGGTAATGACCCTGGACCCGCGCTTTTCCACCGATGCAGCATCGCATCGGGTGCAGGAGCTGGTGCATCGCGGGCTGGTGCATCTGGACGAACGCTTCGAGGCTCAACCCGACCTGGCCGAATCATGGACCCGGCCCGACGCCCTGAGCTGGCGCTTTCATTTGCGCGACGGCATTGCTTTCCACAATGGCGAACCGGTACGCGCTGCCGATGTGGCCGCCACCCTGAATTCCATTCTTGATCCGGCCACAGCAAGCCCGCTGCGTGCCGGCTTTTCTGCCATCGAATGGGTAGAGGTGGAGGGCGAGCGCGATGTGCTGCTGCATTTGAATCGTCCCGATGCCTCGCTGCTCACCCGGCTTTCCATGGGCATCCTGCCTGCTTCGGTTGCGGCACTCGGCAATCAGTCGCAGGACATCATCGGTTGCGGCGCCTTTCGCGTGGCCGGTCGCAATGGTCGCGGTCTGCTGCTTGAGCGGATCGATAGCGATGTCGCAGGCGCTGTCCGTGAGATTCGCTTTATCGTCGTCAAAGACCCGGTTACGCGCTGCCTGAAGCTGGCGCGCGGCGAGGTGGATTTCACCGAGAACGATCTGCCGCCGCATTTGCTTGGTTATCTGAATAAGCAGAAGCAGCTCAGTATTGCCACGCGCCCGTCCACCACCTTTGCCTACATCGGCATGAATCTGCAGGACGCAACGCTCAAGGATGTGCGTGTGCGCCATGCACTGGCGCTGGCGATAGATCGCAACCGTCTGAAAAAGGCGCTGTTTGCCGACCTGCCGGTGATAGGCGAAACCGTACTGACTCCGACCCACTGGGCAGCCGCCGACATTCCGGTTACACCCTTCGATACCAAACAGGCCGTAGCTTTGCTTGATGC
This sequence comes from uncultured Zetaproteobacteria bacterium, assembly GCA_964596375.1. Lineage (GTDB taxonomy): Bacteria > Pseudomonadota > Zetaproteobacteria > Mariprofundales > Mariprofundaceae > UBA1543. The sequence goes on from CAZQTO010000128.1 coordinate 1,615, forward strand.
AGCAGGCTTCAAGCCGGATGCCAACGGTATCCGTTTTTCCCTCAATTATCGCACCAGCACCGACCCGGCGCGGCTGCGCCTGGCAAGCGCGATTGCCGATATGTGGCGGCAGATCGGCGTGGCTGTGAAGGTTGAATCATTGGAGTGGGGCGGCTTTTATGCGCGCATCAAGCAGGGCGATTTTCAGGTGTTTTCGCTGGCCTGGGTGGGCATTGTCGATCCGGACATCTATCGCTGGATCCTGCACTCGGATATGTGGCCGCCGAAGGGCGCCAATCGCGGACGCTACAGTAATCCGGACGTGGACGGCTGGCTGGATGCCGCGGCCGGGAGCCCGTCGCGCGAGGAACAGAAGCGACTATATGGAATGGTGCAGGAGAAGATGGCCGAAGATCAGGTCTACATCCCGCTGTGGTACGAACCGGTGATTGCCGTCTCCGGCCCGCGTCTTTCCGGCTTCACCCCGGCCCCCGACGGCAGCCTGCTTGGCCTGCTACAAGCTCAGGTAAGGGAATAAATCAATGGGGTCTGACCCCATTGATTATTCGATAACTAGAAGACCGTCTTAGTGATTTTATCAACGCCAGATATAAGATTGTCGATTTGTTCTTGTGTTGGGTCGTCTGCTTTTTTGTGATCGCATAAATTCCGCAGATCTCCTAAGTGTTGGATAAATCTCCAGGTCGGGACATCAATGACGCTCTGAGCCTTTAGTTCATCATTAAAGTCAGAAATCGTTAGGTTCTTCTTCCTAAACTTTATCGCATGATCTTGGCAGACTTGTCCCAAGTGACTTTCAATAACAACTCCTGCTACTGCTCCAGCGGCTCTAAAATATTTGTTCTTTAGCAGATCCTTCGCAGAATCTAATTCTGAATCAAATAGATCCGCCTGTACTAATTGTTGAATTTCGAACAATGAGCTACTAAACCTAGTTCTTATAGATTCCAAAATTGCTAGTTGTTGTCGAAAATGTGGAATTGCAGCGCTGGGTTCAACGACCACTGTTTTATCCCAGCCTTTAGTAGTTCTCAACCCTTGCAAATAGTCTTCTATTCTATAGTTCTCAAAATCAATTTCTTTTCTAGGTTTTGGTTTCTCATAGAGCCTAACAAAATCGCTAAGCCTATCTGGCAACAATTGCTTGATTAGCACCTTTGCTTCTGAATACCATGATTGGTATTTCGTATTGAAGGAAGGGAGATCTTTTATAAATTTCTCTGCTTTTTTCTTGTCTAATTTTTTTTCAAGCACCTTTGAAAATGATTCAGGTAGACATTCATATTGCATAGCCATATGTAGCGAGTTGCCTAGTTCGATAAGGGCATTTAGATCTTTTTCGTATTTTTCAATTTTCAGAGACATATATCTTATATCCTTCTCACAGCTGGCCTAGTTGCATGGCCGTGTTGAATTCAAGGAAATATTCCCTCCGTATCGAATTTTGAAGGGAAAGCACGGAATGGTTGTGAAATCCCGCCCCTTGGGATGCAGTTTGAAACTAAAGGGCAGGGGAAGCAACCGCCGGACGGGCTGGTTCGTGTTTTCCGGCGGAGCAGGAAAGGAAATTACGGTGGCAGTTTACTGAATGCACTTAACTTTCCTTTATCTTTTCAAGCGGCGAGGGCATGAACTTGTTGTGCAAGTTCGGCCTTGTGGGTGCGGGCCTGCCAGAGATCAAAGGCGGCTTGCAGGTTGAGCCAGTGCTCGGCGTTCGGCTTGCCAAAGGCAAGCTCCAGACGCATCGCCATTTCGGCGGTGATTGCCCCGCGTTCGTTGAGAATCTTGGAAAGCGTCTTGCGGCTGATGCCGAGTGCTTCGGCTGCGACGGTGACATTCAAGCCAAGCGGTTCCAGAACGTCTTCACGCAGGATCGCGCCGGGGTGTGCCGGGTTATGCATGGCCATATTCCACCTCCTCAGTGGTAGTCCTCGTAGTTCACCAGCTCGACATCCGTGGCGATGAACCGGAAGGTGATCCGCCAGTTCGCCTGAATCGTGACAGACCAGATTCCCTTCCTCTTCCCCTCCAGTTCATGGAGCCGATAGCCGGGGAGGTCAAGGTCGTCAGGCTGCTTTGCCACATCTAAGGATACTCTGAGAAACTATACATAGGTCGCGTTGCTGCTCCCATCGGGAAGATCGCAAGGAAGATGGCGAAAGTCGTAGCCGAAGCTACGAGCCGATCCATCTGACGCTGCGAGAGCCCGATGGGGCGCAACCCTTGCGGGACAAGGCTTTGCGAGCGGCCTGCAGCGTTGCGAGGTTCGCCCATGGAACCACCATGCGCTTCACCTCGCGCCTTGCATGCCATTTCGCAAAGCCGCTGTCGCGGCCATGTATAGTTTTTCAGAGCATCCCTGGGTTGGATAGAATCCGCTGAAGCTTTTCGGCATGTCTGGGCTGAATACCCGCCTTGCTGCCGCTTCTGTAAAATCGCTCCAGACCCTTATGGACGAAACTGACGATCACAGGCTATTGTAACCCAATAGGTTACACAAGACGTCATTTCCTCTTGTTGTTGCGGATGGCAAATCCTGATTGCGCATAGTGCTTCCCCCCAGCCCATCAATCTTCCATATAGTGAAACAATGTTGCCGGCGCATCAATCAGTTTGAGCGAGTATGCCTGTTTCGTTCAGGGAGTGCTGCGATGCTGGAAAGAAGCGCGCGCATCCGCCGGACGGAACACTTCGGATTTTGCCTGCGGTGGATTGTCGAGGGTGGCACAAAATGGATGCGGCGTGCAATATACTCCGGTTGAGGTGTCGCCATGAGAACAGAAGAGATAAGAGATGAAATCGCTGCTTTGAATCTCGCCGAGAAGCTTTTGCTGGTGGAAGACATATGGGATTCCATTGCCGAGAGCAACGCCGAGCTTCCCATGCATGAATGGCAGAAGCAGGAGCTCGATAAACGATACGCAGACTATAAAAGCGGTAAACTGGAACTGCGCGACTGGCAGACAGTTCATGAGGAACTAAGAGCCAAGTATAAATGAAGCTTCGCTACACCAGCAGGGCGATACAGGACCTGGAACTGGCGCTTGTCTGGTATGAAAGGCAACGCCGTGGCTTGGGCTTTGAGTTTCTTGATTGTGTCGAGGCCACCATCAAATCCATTCTCAGTAACCCCAGGAAATTCCGCATCTACTATGCGCAGATTCGAGGACGCGTGGTCAGGCGTTTTCCATTCTCGATTTTTTATAGCATTGAAGAACATGAGATTGTCATCCATTCGGTTTTTGATAACCGGCAAGACCCTGCAAAAAGACCTTAGGCTTTGAGCTTGCGGGACTGGAAAGGGGACGGCGCATCAGCCACACTCCGCACATGCTGAAAATCGAGCATTTATCCTTGGCGGTTCCGGGAGCGGACGGCGACAAGCCGGCGGTCAGCGATGTGTCGCTGGCGCTTTCCCCCGGGCATGTGCTGGCCCTGGTCGGCGAGTCCGGTTGCGGCAAGACCTTGACCGCGCAGGCTATTCTGCGTCTTGGCGAATCGCAGGGCATCGTGCGTACGAATGGCCGCGTGCTGCTCGATGATGCCGATGTGTTTGCCATGCCGGAGCCTGAACTGCGCAAGGTGCGCGGCGGGCGCATCTCGATGATCTTTCAGGAGCCGATGACGGCACTTAATCCGGTGTTTTCCATCGGCGCTCAATTAACCGAGGTGATTCGCCTGCATCTGGATCTGGACAAGAACGCAGCGGCAGACAGGGCAATCAAACTACTGGCCGATGTCGGCCTGCGCGATGGTGAGGAACTGCTGCGCCAGTATCCCGATTCGTTATCAGGCGGCATGCGCCAGCGTGTGCTGATCGCCATGGCCATGGCAGCCGATCCCGATTATATCATTGCCGACGAGCCGACCACCGCGCTCGATGTGTCGGTGCAGAAACGCATCATCGATCTGCTGCGTCGGCTGCAGGAGAAGCGCGGCATGGGCATGCTGCTGGTTACCCACGATTTCGGACTGGTGGCCGAGCTGTGCGACGAGGTGGCGGTGATGTATGCCGGGCATATCGTCGAGCGGGGTCCGGTGGCCGATATCTTCGATTATCCGGCGCATCCCTACACAAGGGCGCTGATGCATTGCAGGCCGGATGCAAGCGGCAAGCACAAGAAGCTTCCCGCCATTCCCGGACAGGTACCGCAGCCTGGTAAGTGGCCTGCGGGCTGCCGTTTTGCCGCGCGCTGCCCCTTGG
>CAZQTO010000129.1:0-5759 GCA_964596375.1 uncultured Zetaproteobacteria bacterium
GAACAGGATGCCGTTGCAGGCATACATGCCATAGGCCTCGCGGTAGTTCACGGTAATCCAATAGGCATACATCTTAGCCACACCGTAGGGCGAGCGCGGATGAAACGGCGTGGTTTCCGATTGCGGAGTTTCGCGCACCTTGCCGTACAGCTCGGAGGTAGATGCCTGATAAAAACGGGTCTTTTTTTCCAAGCCCAGGATGCGCATGCCTTCGAGCAAACGCAAAGCGCCAAGGGCATCGGAATTTGCCGTATATTCCGGCTCCTCGAATGATACAGCGACATGCGACTGCGCTGCCAGATTGTAAATCTCATCAGGCTGCACTTGCTGCATAACACGAATCAGGCTGGAGGAGTCGGTCATGTCGCCATGATGCAGGATTAAGCGTGGGTTCTTTTCGTGCGGATCCTGATAAAGATGATCGATGCGATCGGTATTAAACAGCGAGGTACGCCGCTTGATGCCGTGTACCTCGTAGCCTTTATCAAGCAGAAACTCGGCCAGATAGGCTCCGTCCTGCCCTGTTACGCCGGTAATCAATGCCTTCTTTCTCATACTCACTCCGTTCGTCCGTATGAATCATCGAAACGCTCGATGTCATCCTCGCCAACATATTCGCCCACCTGTACCTCAACAATCTGCAACGGTATGTGCCCTTTGTTGGCTAGCCTGTGCAGCATGCCTATGGGGATATAAGTACTCTCATTCTTGGAAACGGTAAAGGTTTCATCTCCGCGCCTTACCGTCGCTGTGCCAGATACAACCACCCAGTGTTCGGAGCGATGTTGGTGGCGTTGCAGACTTAGACTCTGACCAGGCGATACCTCAATACGCTTCATCTTGTAGCCCAGACCACGATCCTCAAGCACCGTATAGCTACCCCATGGGCGGCGCACGGTCAGATGCTCGATATGCTCACGACTGCCTCGATCCTTAAGCTTGTCGACGATCTCGCGCACCCGTTGGCTATCTCCCCGCTTGGCCAAAAGAATGGCATCGGCCGTTTCCACAACAATGATGTCTTCAAGCCCAATAGCAGCCAGCAAGCGCTCTTTACCGAGCAATAGCGAGCCTGTGCAGTCGATAGCTATCACATCCCCGGCCGTCACATTGCCCGCTTCATCCTGAGGCGAGATCTCGTACACCGCATCCCAGCTACCGACATCCGACCAACCGATATTGCAGGGAATCAGGCTGACCCGGTCGGAGCGCTCCAGCACACCGTAATCAATCGAAATGTTCGGCATCTTCTCAAAACCCTTCTGCACCACCTCCTGCCAAGGCTGGCCATCCTGCCATGCACTACGCATATCGCTCAGAACTGCATCGATCTCCGGTATCCATTTGCGGATTTCATCCAGAATCACAGAGGCACGCCAAACAAACATGCCGGAATTCCAGAAGTAGTTCCCCTGACGAAGAAAGTCCGCGGCTGTCGCCGCATTCGGCTTCTCGGTAAAACGTTTCACCGGTTTGGCTATCGAATCTGCAGGCTCGACCTCGATATATCCGAAGCCGGTATCAGGGCGCTCAGGCTGGATGCCGAAGGTAACCAACCGGCCGCTCTTTGCCACTTCGACCGCCTGACTTAAGCGTTCGCGAAACGCTTCCGGGTTTTTGATGATGTGATCTGCCGGAAGCACCACCATCACAGGATCTTCTCCACCCTGATCCATCAGCAGGGCGGCAGCCAGCGCAATGGCCGGTGCGGTATTACGCCCAACCGGTTCCAATATCTGATTGTGTCCCAGCAGTTCGCTGTATGCCTCACCGATGGCGTGTTCCTCGCCAGTCACCACCCAAACATCGGCGCTATCAACCAGAGGATGCAGGCGACGGATGGTTGCTTCCAGTAACGACACCTCGCCTTCAATCTTGAGGAACTGCTTGGGTAGATGCAGCCTTGAAAGTGGCCACAAACGAGTGCCGGAACCACCCGCCAGAACAACAGCCTTGATATGATCGCTCACGCTCCCTCCTTCATGCCAAACAGACCGTGCTCCTGCAGATAGGCCATCACCCGCTCCACACTGAGCTCAATGGGTTCACTCCCTGTGGGCACTACAATCTCGGCATGCTCAGGCGCCTCATAGGGTGAGGAAATACCGGTGAATGATGGTATTTCCCCGGCGCGGGCTTTGGCATAAAGGCCTTTCACATCACGACTTTCGCATACATCAAGCGGCGTATCACAATAAATCTCGATAAAATCATCACCAAGCAATTCACGGGCCTGCGCACGATCACGACGAAACGGTGATATAAAGGCCGTCAGTGTGAGCACGCCTGCCTGCACAAACAATCCGGCAACCTCGGCCACACGCCGAATATTCTCAACCCTATCGGCATCGTCGAAACCCAAATCACGACACAGTCCGTGGCGCACATTGTCGCCATCAATCACAAAAGTACGCGCACCCGTACCATACAGCCGTTCTTCCACCGCATGAGCCAGCGTCGACTTTCCAGATCCGGAGAGCCCCGTGAACCAGAGCACCGCAGCACGATGCCCGGCCTGTGCTTCGCGCATTTCACGCGTCACATGGCCTTGATGCCAGACAATATTGGCGCTCTTGCTTGTTTCCCGTTTCCCCATCCCTATACCTTTTTCCAGTTTGTGCCTGTTGGGCTATCCTCAAGCACAATACCTTCGGCGGCAAGTTCGTCACGAATCGCATCGGCGCGGGCGAAATCCCGCGCCTTTTTGGCTTCAAGGCGTTCGGTAATCAACAGTTCGATTCGCGCCGTCAAATCTTCAGCACCACTTTCATCCAAACCCTTGAACCAGGCCTCGGCATCCTTCTGCACAATCCCCAGCAGGCTGCACATGGTTTCAAACTCACCTGCCAGCTGTTGCAAAGCCGAGGCATCGGAAGCATCAAGCGCCTTGTTGATATGTTTCGAACAGTCGAACAATACGGCAAGCGCTACCGGTGTATTGAAGTCGTCATTCATGGCATCGGCAAAACGTGCGGGAACGGTACCTTTCCCGGCAACGGTCATGCTGAGTGCTGCCAGTCGTTTTTGCGTCTCGTATAAACGATCCAGACCTGCCTTGGCCACATCGAGGGCGGCATCCGAAAAATCCAGCGGTGAGCGGTAATGTGTGCCGAGCATGAACATGCGCAGTACCTCGGGATGATAGCGCTCGGTGACCTCGCGGATGGTGAAGAAATTACCCAGTGATTTGGACATCTTCTCGGCATTGATGTTCACAAATCCATTGTGCAGCCAGTAGCGCGCAAAACCGCCACCATTGGCCGCCCGCGCCTGAGCAATCTCATTTTCATGATGTGGGAATTTCAGATCCATACCGCCGCCATGGATATCGAAGGTTTCGCCCAGATGGCCGCAGCTCATGGCCGAGCACTCTATATGCCAGCCCGGCCGGCCCTGGCCCCAGGGCGAATCCCATGCCGGCTCTCCCGGCTTGGCCATTTTCCATAGCACGAAATCCAGCGGATCGCGTTTCTGCTCATCGACATCCACGCGACTGCCTGATTCCAGATCATCGATATTCTTGCCCGAAAGCTGCCCGTAGCCATCAAACTGGCGCACGGCATAAAGCACATCGCCGGAATCCGACACATAGGCATAATCTCGCTCGATCAGGCTTTTGATCATGGCGATCATGTCCTGCATATGGCCGGTGGCCCTTGGTTCATGCGTAGGGCGCAGGCAACCCAGTGCATCGGCATCGGCATGGAATGCTTCGATCATCTCACCGGTTAAAGCATCAATCGCAATGCCCCGCTCGGCAGCGCGCTTGATAATCTTGTCGTCCAGATCGGTGAAGTTGCGGACATAGTTCACCTCAAAACCCAGCTGCATCAGCCAGCGGTAAATCACATCGAACACCACCATCACCCGTGCATGGCCGACATGGCAATAGTCATATACCGTCACACCGCAGACATACATGCCGATTTTCCCCGCCTGCAGCGGCTCAAAAGCCTGTTTGCTACGCGTCAGTGTGTTGTAAACCGTCAGATCTGTTTTTTGCGTCATGCCCGGACCTTCTCCCTGATATCATTCAGCCGGCTGCGCACACCTGAATCGCCCAGATAAGCCACCACGCCGCTCATTTCCGGCCCGTGGGTGGCGCCGGAAAGCGCCACGCGCAGCGGCATGAAAAGCTTCCTGCCGGAGCATCCCGTAGCCTGTTTCACGGCATCGGCCCAGGCCTTCCAGCCGCCACTGCCGTGTTCATCCCAAGCCTGCTGTGCGGCGACATAAAATGCCTCGCCAGCCGCCTTCGTTTCGGCCAGCCCATCATCCGGCAGGCCGGCATGCGCATCAAGCAGCCGCCGGAAAGCCAGTGCATCCTCAACACGTTGCACATTGCCCTGAACCAGTGCGGCGAATGCCGTATCGGCCTGCGGTAGCTGCGATTGTAAAAGGCTGCAAAGCTCGTCAACAGGCAGCGTATGTAACAGGCGCGTATGCCAGCGCCATAAGGCCTCGTCCTGCCAGCGCACCGCCGAGGTGGAAAGATGCGTTGCATCAAAATGCTCAAGCAATGCAGCAACATCAGCGTCCTCAGGCATATTGGGGTGCCCCAGTCGCGTCATGGCCTGCACCAGCGCCTGCGGCAGAAGGCCTGCCTCGCGCATCTCGGCCACACTATGACTGCCACTGCGCTTGGACAGCTTGCCGCCGTCTTCTCCAAGCAGCAGTCCATGGTGCAGATAGAGTGGCGGTTGATAGCCCAGCTTGTTCAACAGCCAGACCTGATAGGCCGAATTGGTCAGATGATCGTCGCCGCGCAGCACATGGGTGATGCCGTCCAGCGCATCATCCACCGCATTGGGCAGGAGAAAGGTAAAACTAGCGTCAGAGCGGACCACCACCGGATCATCAAGGTCGGTACAGGCAAACTTCACCTCGCCACGCAGCGCATCGGACACCGCTACCTCGCCTTCGGATGCATGTACCGCCAGACGCCAGACATGCGTCTCGGATTCCATGCGGCTTATGGATTCCCAGTCACTGAGCTCGCGACAGCGGCCGGTATAACGTGGCGGCAGGCCCCGCGAGGCGGCCAGTTTGCGATCCAGTGACAACTGGTGTTCTGAACAGAAGCAGGGATAGGCGAGGCCCTGTCCAGCCAGATTCTGCAGGGCTTCGCGATGCTGCTCCGCATGTGCCGACTGAAATTTGGGATCGCCATCCCAGTTCAGCCCCAGCCAAGTCATATCGTGACGAATGGCTTGAATGTACTCGTCCTGCGAGCGGCCGGCATCGGTATCTTCAAAACGCAGCAGGAAGCGCCCGTCGTGACGGCGTGCATACAGCCAATTTAGCAGCGCAGTACGCACATTGCCGAGATGCAGAAGCCCCGTCGGGCTTGGCGCAAAGCGCGTTACAACCATCGATTCAGTATTCACGGCTTCCCTTGTGCCCCCTTGTTTTCAGCCTGCCCGGAATCGCCTTTATCCGGCGGCACAATCAGCATGTATTCATCCGGATAAACATATCCCAGTTCGCGATGCACCAAATCCTCCAGCGCCTTCGGATCTTTGCGCAGGTGCAGGATCTCCTCGGCGAGCTTCTCACGCTGCTGCTGCATGGCATCCATCTTCTCCCGCAAGCGCAACACCTCTGCATGCTCCGCGCGATACACCAGATAGCCGTGCTTCGACCAGACCAGATCCCAGGTCATATAAGCGAGGAGGGCCAGGGACAAGCCCCAGCCCAGCCAACGAACGCCCTTCTTCAGAGCTTAAGCCTTGGGAAAGGCATTCCGCCCGGCATAACGG
>CAZQTO010000130.1:0-5718 GCA_964596375.1 uncultured Zetaproteobacteria bacterium
TCGTCAAACGACCCCAGGGTTGTGTTCGGTAAGAAATACGCCGAATCCGGCATTTTCTCGGTAGTCATTTTGCCGCTGGTCGTTTCGGGCGAAGCGGTGGGTGCGCTTGCGCTGTACGCCGGTGAAACGGACTTCTTCCACGAAGAAGAGTTGAAATTATTGATGGAACTGGCTGAGGACATCACGTTCGCAATCAATTATATCGAAAAACTGGAGCGAATCACGTATCTCGCCTATTACGATACGCTCACGGGTCTCGCCAACCGCAGTTTGTTTTTTGAGCGGGTGGCAGAATATATACGTAGCGCTGCCAACGGCGGGCACAAACTGGCTATTAGTCTGATCGACCTGGAGCGGTTCAGGAACATCAATAACAACCTCGGGCGGGCGGCGGGCGACGCACTGCTGAAGCAGGTGGCGAAATGGATGACGCGTCACACGAGGGACGTCAACCTGCTGGCGCGTATCGATGCAGACCATTTTGCCGTGGTGCTGCCGGAAACAAGGCAGGATGGTGACCTGACGCAGTTGATCGAGAAAATGACACAAGCTTTTCAGGAGCATCCGTTCCGTCTCAACAACGCCGAGTTCCGCATCGCAGCCACGGTTGGAACCGCACGGTTCCCGGACGACGGCGCCAATGCCGAAACCTTGTTCAAGAATGCAGAAGCTGCGCTCAAAAAGGCCAAGGCGGGTGGCGATCGATGCCTGTTATATAAGCGGGAAATGACCGAAGCCTTGGCCGGCAGGCTCGAGCTGGAAAACCAGATGCGTCAGGCGATCGACAACGAAGAGTTCGTGCTCTATTACCAGCCCAAGGTGAACCTTGCCAGCGGCAAGGTCGCCAGCGCTGAGGCACTGATTCGCTGGAACGATCCGCGCTCCGGCCTGACACTGCCGGGCAAGTTCATTCCGATTCTGGAAGAAACCGGATTGATCCAGGAGGTAGGACATTGGGCGTTGCACAAAGCCATCGCAGACAACCTGCGCTGGCGCAGCGCAGGTCTGCCTGCCGTGCGAACCGCAGTAAACGTGTCTGCACTGCAACTGCACCACCCCGGCTTTATCGCCGAGCTCGAACAGGCTATTGCTATCGATGCGCATGCGGCGGAGGGGCTGGAACTGGAGATCACCGAGAGCATGATCATGGAAGACATCCAACACAATATTGCCAGTCTTGAGGCAATCCGCTCCATGGGTATCACCATTGCTATCGACGACTTCGGCACGGGATTCTCTTCGCTCGGCTACCTGTCCAGGCTGCCTGTGAACACCCTGAAGATCGACCGTGCCTTCGTGATCGAGATGACCACCGGATCGGAAGGACTGGCGCTGGTGACGACCATCATCAACCTGGCGCATGCATTCAAGCTCAAGGTGGTCGCAGAGGGTGTTGAAACCGAGGAACAATTGGAACTGCTCCGTTCACTGGGTTGCGACGACATTCAGGGCTTCCTGTTCAGTAAAGCGGTGCCGTGCGAGGAGTTCGAAACGAGATTCCTGACTGCGTAGCAGATTCAGGAAAACCATCAACGCGCTTGCGGTCTGGTCTTGAAATCTGAATGATCGACCACTCTCGTTCGTTTGCCTAAATACGAGCCCCCGGATACGCGGGGGCTTTGGAAAATAGCCCCCTCGCCCTGCGGGCCGCCCTCGCATCCGCTCCGGCGTTCAAGCAGGCACAGCCTGCTTGTCGAACCCGGACGTGGGTTTTCACCCACCCTCTCTGGTGCGCTGCTACAAGCCGATGTAATCATGTAGGGGATAACTATATAAGAAAGGGGATGGCGGAGAGGGTGGGGCTACTCGGGGCTTTCGCCCCTCGCCCTGCGGGCCGCCCTCGCTGCGCTCCGGCGTTCAAGCAGGCACAGCCTGCTTGTCGAACCCGGACGTGGATTCTCACCCACCCTCAACAAGGATTGTTCATGCGTAGTGTGATTACTGATCTTACTGAGGATTCAGGGGATGGCGGAGAGGGTGGGGTTACTCGGGGCCTTGGAAAACAAGCCCCCCTCGCCCTGCGGGCCGCCCTCGCTGCGCTCCGGCGTTCAAGCAGGCACAGCCTGCTTGTCGAACCCGGACGTGGATTCTCACCCACCCTCAACAAGGATTGTTCATGCGTAGTGTGATTACTGATCTTACTGAGGATTCAGGGGATGGCGGAGAGGGTGGGGTTCGAACCCACGTGGCAGTATTACCCGCCCAACCGATTTCGAGTCGGTGCCGTTATGACCACTTCGGTACCTCTCCCTGCGCATCCATTCGGGCTGTGCCCTTAAAGGGCGCGAAGCATACGGATGCTGCAAGCCTGCGCAAGCAGCGCTGTGCATCAGACTTCGGTAAATACACCCATCGCGCGCAGGCGCTTGTAACGATTGTCCAGAAGTGTGGAAAGCGGCTCAGTGAGGAGTTCCTTGAGTGCCTTCTCCAGCACATCACCCATCAACGACGCTGCGCCTTGAAGATCTTCGTGCGCACCGCCCTCAGGCTCGGGGATGATGCCGTCGAGCAGGCCGAATCCATCGAGATCCTTGGCGGATAATTTCAGTGCTTCCGCCGCCTGCTGCGCGTAGCTGCGATCATGCCAGAGAATCGCCGCGCAACCCTCGGGGGAAATCACCGAATAGGTGGTGAACTGCTGCATGGACAAGCGGTCGCCCACACCGATAGCCAGCGCACCGCCGGAGCCGCCCTCGCCGATGGCCGTACAGATCACCGGCACCTTGAGGCTGGAAAGCTCCATCAGATTGCGGGCAATCGCCTCGCTCTGGCCGCGTTCTTCCGCATCCAGACCCGGCCATGCACCTGCTGTATCGATAAAAGTCAGCACCGGCATACCGAAACGCTCGGCCAACTGAAACAGGCGCAGTGCCTTGCGGTAGCCCTCAGGGCGGGGCATGCCGAAATTGCGCTTGATTTTCTCCTTGGTGTCGCGCCCTTTCTGGTGGCCGACAATGACCACGGGCTGTTCGCGGAAACGTGCCGTGCCGCCGACAATCGCACCATCGTCGCCAAAGGCCCGATCACCATGCAATTCCTGAAAGTCGTCGAACATCGCCCCGACATAATCAAGGAAATAAGGACGGTCGGGATGACGGGCGAGCTGCGTGAGCTGCCAGCGATCGGCATTCTTGTACGTCTCGCGAATCAACGTATCCCGTTTGGCGGTCAACTTCTCCACCTCCTCGGCAATATTCATTCCGGCATCTTTACCCATTCCGGATAATTCCTCAATCTTTGATGTCAGCTCCGCGATGGGGCGTTCAAACTCAAGGTAACTACGCGGCATATTTTCTCCTCTCTTCTTTTCTGCCGCCCGGACGTGCAGCAACAGGGGGCTGCCAGGGCTTGCAGAGTAACTGTATGGCATGGCTGTCGAACCAGTCGCGCAGCCTGTTTTTGACTTCCTCATTCCAGCACAGGGTAAGCCCGGATGAAAGCTCTGCCGTAGCGCCATTGGCCAGATGCAGATTGAAACTCACGCCCACATCGCCCGGGTTGTTGCCGGCCAGCTCTGTAAGACGCGCAATCGCCGCATCATCCCATACCAGCGCGTGCGTGGAAATACAGATGCGCCGCACCTGTTGGGCAAGCACCGTATCGAGCGGGGCCAGCGCTTCGGCAATCAGGGATAATTCATCACGCGAACGATCCACGCGCAGCATGGCGAGCAGTGCCTGCTCACCCTCGATAAATTCGACAACCTCGTTATACAGCGCCGAAAAACACACCATTTCCGCGCTGCCAAACAGATCGCCGACCTGCACAAAGGCCATCGTGCCGCGCGCTCCGCGATGCGTGCGTATCGCACTCACCGTCAGGGGAAGCACAACCGTGGCACCATCCGGCATATCCTGCACGCTCTCCAGGTTGGCATTCCACAAGCCATCGATATAACCGAGGTATTCCTCCAGCGGATGGCCGGAGAGATAAAAACCGAGCACTTCCTTTTCATGCCTCAGCCTTTCCCCCAAACTCCACTGGCCCGCCTCGGGAAAGCCGGAATCATCGCCATCCGGCTCCCGGGCCTCAAACAGCGCCGACTGGCGCGCTTCCAGATCGTGTCGCTTACGCGCCGCCACCTCCATCGCCCCCGCAAGCCCTTGTAGAGCGGCATTGGCATGCGGCACCAGTCCATCCAGAGCGCCTGCCTTGATCATCGCCTCAAGCATACGCTTGTTCAGCGACCTGGGCGGCAGGCGCATGAACATATCCTCAAAACCGGCAAAAGCACCGCCGTGCAGACGAGTTTCCACCAGGGTGCGTATCGCTGCCTCGCCCACGCCCTTGACTGCACCAAGCCCGAAACGGATGGACGTTTCTCCTTCCGGAATAAATTCCCAATCGGACGCATTGGCATGCGGCGGCAGCACCTCGATTTTCATACGCCGGCAATCCTGAATCAGGCCGCTGATCTTATCGCTATTGCCCATATCGCAGGACAGGGTGGCCGCCATGAAGGCCTGCGGAAAATGCGCCTTGAGATAGGCCGTCTGGTAGGCAATCAGTGCATAGGCGGCAGAATGCGATTTATTGAATCCGTAACCGGCGAACTTCTCCATCAGGTCGAAGATTTGCTCGGCCTTGTCGGCATCCACCTTATTTTCCTCGGCACCCTCCATAAAGATCTTGCGCTGCTTGGCCATCTCCTCCGGCTTTTTCTTACCCATGGCACGGCGCAGCAGATCGGCCTGCCCGAGCGTATAGCCGGCCAGCACCTGGGCAATCTGCATCACCTGTTCCTGATACAGGATCACGCCATTGGTTTCGCTGAGGATGGGTTTGAGCTGCATCAGGGGATAGGCAATCTCCTGCTCGCCGTGCTTGCAGGCGATGTAGGTGTCGACCATGCCGGACTCCAGCGGTCCCGGGCGATACAGGGCGACAAGCGCGATAATGTCCTCGAAGCAATCCGGTTTCAGGCGAACCAGCAGGTCGCGCATACCCGATGATTCAACCTGGAATACAGCGCTGGTGGCGCCGCGCTGCAACAAATCAAAACTGGCTGCATCATCCAGCGGAATCATGGTGATATCGAAACCGGCATCCACCTTGTGCTTGCGAATCAGGCGACAGGCCAGATCGATCACTGTCAGGGTTTTAAGTCCCAGAAAATCGAACTTGATCAGCCCCACCTTTTCCACGCACTTCATATCCCATTGCACGATCGCGCCGTCTTCACGCGCCTCCTTATACAGAGGAGCGGTTTCAACCAGCGGCAGGCGACCGATCACCACGCCGGCCGCATGCTTGCCGGCATGCCGGTGCATGCCTTCCAGACGTTGCGCAATTTCAAACAGGCGCGCCACATCGTTGTCTTCATCCACCATCTTTTTCAGCCGCGGCTCGGCAGCCAGCGCCTTCTCCAGCGTCATATTCAGATCGTTGGGGATCAGCTTGGCCAGGGTGTTGACCTTGATCAGGTCCATGGCCAGCACACGGCCGACGTCGCGCACCACGGCCTTGGCTTTCATCGAACCGAAGGTGATGATCTGCGCCACCTGATCCGCGCCGTACTTCTCGGTCACGTAACGAATCACCTCGTCGCGCCGGTTCATGCAAAAATCGATGTCGAAATCCGGCATGGAGACGCGCTCGGGATTAAGAAAGCGCTCGAACAACAGGCCGTAGCGAATGGGGTCGAGATCGGTGATACCGAGACAGTAGGCGACAATGGAGCCGGCACCCGAACCGCGGCCCGGCCCGACTGGAATTTCA
>CAZQTO010000131.1:0-5692 GCA_964596375.1 uncultured Zetaproteobacteria bacterium
ATGGTCTCGGTGGTCGCCGTAACATTAAAACAAAAAATGGAGCGTTCGCTGGAGCGCGGCTGCCCGTATCTGTTGGTTGCCGCTTCTGGTGGTGCGCGCATGCAGGAGGGGATTCTTTCCCTGATGCAGATGGCCAAGACCTCGGCTGCAGCCAAAAAGTTACAACAAGCCGGTATTCCCTTTGTCTGTATCCTGACCCACCCGACCATGGGAGGGGTTTCCGCATCCATGGCCTGGTTGGGTGATATCGTATTGGCCGAGCCAGGGGCGCTGATCGGTTTTGCCGGCCCGCGTGTAATCCGCGAGACGGTGAATCAGGAGTTGCCCGAAGGTTTTCAGTCTGCGGAGTTTCTGGTCGAACACGGTCTGATCGATGCCGTAGTGGATCGTCGCGAACTTCCTGCCTATCTGAAGAATACGCTGGATAAATTGACCGAGCGCCCCTATCGGCAGGTCGGCTAGGAACTGATTCCTGTCGGTTTCCGCAGTCTCAAACATCCGTGGCTGAAAAGAGCAGTGTCGAGGCCTGGCTGAGCGGCCTGGGTGCCCCTGCGGCTGATCGCGATTATAAGCCGGGGCATGTGCGCATGCATGACCTGCTTTCCGGCATGCAGCTGCGCCAGCCATCGCTACGCATTCGTATCGCCGGCACCAACGGTAAAGGTTCAAGCGCCCATATGCTGGCCGCAGGACTTGCCGCCACAGGCCTGAGGGTCGGCCTGTACACCTCGCCACATATCCATGCTTTCAACGAGCGCATTCGCATTGATGCTCATCCGGTCTCCGATGCCGCACTGCTGACCCTGTTGCCGCCCATCGTCGAGCGCGCCATGCACATTGGCGCCTCCTATTTTGAGGTGGCCACAGCACTCGCTCTGCAATGCTTTTCCGATGCTCAGGTTGATGTCGAGATTCTGGAAGCTGGTGTCGGCGCAAGGCTCGATGCGACCACAGCCGTTGCCGCCGATATGGCCCTGCTTACCCCTGTGGCGCTGGATCATCAGGCATGGCTGGGCGAAACCCTGGCTGAGGTTGCTGGTGAAAAGGCCCATGTGTTTGATGGCTGTCGCTGGTGTCTGAGTTCCGTGCAACCCGATGTTGTGCGGCAGGTGGTGGATCGAATTGCGCCCGGTGTGCGTTACATCAGTCAGCCGGTGGAAATGCGGCTTGCCATGCGTGGCGTGCATCAGCGGGAGAATGCGGCATTAGCCCTGGCAGCGATGTCCGCCCTGCAATCAGCGGGTCTGCTGGAAGCAGGGCAGGCGGTTTCCGATGCGATGCTAAAAGCTGTTACGAATGTGCAGGTGCCGGGTCGTTTGCAGGAGGTTCATCTGGGGGCACAGTCTTTCTGGCTGGATGCGGGACACAACCGGCATGCTGTCGAGGCGTTGCTGCCCAGCTTGCAGTCCATCGGGCCATTCGATGCCGTGTTCGTATTCACCCGCGAGGATCGGGATTTGACGGATACATTGCCGCTGTTGCGCGGCCTGACGAAACGCATGATTAGCGGCAGGCCAAGCGATGTCGCCGATGCCAGTTATGCTTCTCTTGCTGATGCGCTGGAGAAGGAGGTGCATGGCCGGGCAGGGCGCTATCTGGTTCTTGGTTCGTTCATCACCGTGTCCGCCGCTGAAGACTGGCTCAAGGCCCGAATAGAAACGGTTCCGATTTAATACCCGCTTGCGCATGCCCGGGGAAGGTGCTGCAAAAAAACAAAGCGCCATCAATGGCGCTTTGAGCTTAATCCTGATGTTCGACTGACTTGGACCTAGTCGTCGATGGTGAAGCCTTTGATGCCGCGACGCATGCCGAGAGGGCCGGTGCGGGTAATTTCGATAATACCGAAAGGCTCAAGGTCTTTGATGAAGGTATTCAATTCATCGGCGCCACCACTTACTTCAAGCGAGAGATAATCGAGTTCGACATTATCCACAATCTTGGCGCGCGTGTCTTCGGCAAGCTTCACCAGCTCCGATCTGTTTGCCGCATTGCTCGCAACCTTGACCAGCAGCATTTCGCGCTCGATGTGCACCAGATGCGAGATATCCTCCACCTTGATGACAGGAATCAGCTTGTTCAGCTGTTTCTTGATCTGCTCAATGACCTTCTCGTCGCCGCGCGTGACCAGCGTCATGCGGCTCACCGTTTCATCCAAAGTTGGAGCCACGTTCAGGCTTTCGATGTTGTAACCGCGCGCCGAGAAAAGGCCGGCCACACGGGTCAGTACACCGAATTCATTTTCAACAAGAATCGTGATTGTATGTCTCATGACAACACCATCTCATCCAAAGCCGCACCCGCCGGAACCATGGGGAATACGTTCTCCTCCTTGGAAACCGCCACATCAACAATGACAAATTGATCGTTCAGACCCAGCGCTTTATCCAGAGCCGGCCCCAGTTCTTCGAGCCTATCCACGCGAATGCCGGTACCGCCGTAGGCCTCGGCCAGCTTCACGAAATCAGGCAGGGAATCGAAATAGGATTGCGAGTAGCGGGATTCGTAGAACATCTCCTGCCACTGGCGAACCATGCCCATATAGCCGTTGTTCAGAATCACCACGATCACCGGCAGATTGTACTGGAAGGCCGTGGAGAACTCTTGACTGCACATCTGAATCGATGAGTCGCCGGTAAAGATGATCACCTTTTCATCGGGCATCGCCACCTGCGCGCCAATGCCGGCTGGCAGGCCGTAGCCCATGGTTCCAAGACCTCCCGAGGTCAGCCAGCGGTGCGGACGGTTGAATCCATAATGTTGAGCCACCCACATCTGATGTTGTCCGACGTCGGTGGAGATGATGGCGCCACCCTTGGTCTTTTCATGCACCATGCGAACCACAGTCTGCGGCTTGATCGGGCCATCTGCAGCCTGCTCAAAGCCCAGCGAATCTATGGCGCGCCATTCATTAATCTGTTCCCACCAGAGCATCAAGGCCTCTTCATCCGGCTTGCCGTCGCGGCGGGCAATCTCTTCCAGCAGCTGTTTGAGCACTTCGCCGACATCGCCGACAATCGGTAGATGCGCGTGAATATTCTTGGAGATCGATGATGGATCGATGTCGATATGGATCACCTTGGCATCGGGCGCAAAGGCATCAAGGCGGCCGGTTACCCGGTCGTCAAAGCGGGCGCCGACTGCAATCAGCAGATCGCAATGCGAGACAGCCATATTGGCTTCATAGGTGCCGTGCATACCTAGCATGCCGAGGAAATGCGGGTCGTCGTGCGGCATACCACCCAGACCCATCAGGGTATTGGTTACCGGCGCATTCAGGGCATGCGAAAGCTCTCTGAGCAAGGCAGCACTGCCGACAGAGTTGAGAATGCCGCCGCCGGTATAGAGCACTGGCCGTTTGGCTGTCAGCATTTTCTTGACTGCGCGCTTGATCTGCCCCGGATGACCGTGGGTCACCGGTTTGTACGAGCGCATCTCCACCTTTTCAGGCCAGATGAATTCGCAGGTTTCACCGCTGATATCCTTGGGGATATCAATCAGCACAGGGCCTGGACGGCCGGTTGTGGCGATGTGAAAGGCCTGACGAACAATCAGAGCAATGTCTTCAACACGCTTGACCAGAAAATTGTGCTTGGTGGCAGAACGGGTAATGCCCACCACGTCTGCTTCCTGAAAGGCATCGTTACCGATCAGGCTGGACGGTACCTGTCCGGAGATGCACACGGTAGGAATCGAATCGGCCAGCGAGTCTGCTAATCCAGTTACCGCATTGGTGGCGCCGGGGCCGGAGGTAACCAGAGCCACGCCACACTTGCCCGAAACGCGCGAATAGCCATTGGCCGAATGCAGCGCAGCCTGCTCATGGCGAACCAGATAGTGATTGATGTGGCTCTGCTTGAAAATAGCATCGTAAATATGCAGTACGGCACCGCCTGGATACCCGAAGATGGTATCAACGTTTTCACGTTTCAGACATTCAACAAGGATTTCTGCGCCGGTCATTTTCATGCGTGGTTTGCCACCTTTTTTGATTGGCCGAGGACGATAAGGACAGGCGCTAAAAGTGTCAAGCCAAGCAATGATTTCAAGGCTTTTTGGCACACTTCCGTAAAGGTTTTTCAACCGGATTGGTTCTCCGGGTCTTCCTTCTTGCGTGCCTTCTCTTTCTGGCGCGCTGTGCGGTTCTTTTCCTCCGAGCTGAAAACAAAGCGCCCGGAAAGGGTGCAGCCCTTCATGCCGGGATCGCAATCCTTTCCCGGCACCTTGCGGCACTTGCCATGTTCTTCGTGCGGACAACCCCAGCTGCCGCTCATGCTTTCAGCCTCATGTCGCAAGCATACATTGCTATTCCTTTCAATTGCAGACCCCATTGCCAATTCAATAGAAGTTTGCTCTTGGTGGCGCTTGAGTCACGTGTCACTTGAGTTGTGGGGGTTTGGGGAACATATTGTTGTGTCCGGCTATGGACGGGGTTTACATGCAAACAAACGGTGGCCGTGGAGGAAACAATGAAACATTTACTGACAGACATTCCGGGGATCGGCGAGAGCACGGCGGCAAAGCTGGGCGAGCACGGCATCGGTTCGGTCACGGCACTGCTTAAGGGCGGCGAGAAGAAGCTTGGCACGGTACCGGGCTTTGGCGCGGCGCGGGTAGCGAAGACACTGGCTGCAGCCGAGGCCTTGAGTAAGGGCGAGTCTGCTGCGCAGAAGGTGAGCAGGCAGGTCAGAGCGGGTGCCCAAAAGGCAGTCATGGCAACCGAAAAGGCGGCCAGTCAGGTCAAGAAGGGTGCTGAAAAGGCTGCCAAGCAGGCAGCGAAAGAGGCAAAGAAACTTGCCAGGGCTGCTGTGAAGGCGGAGAAACAGGCCGAGAAGGAAGCCAGGAAACTGGCCAAGAGCGCAGAGAAGGCGCTGAAACAAGCGGAGATGGAAGCCAAAAAGCTGGCCAAGGCTACTGAGCGAAAGGCGAAAAAGGCGGCTAAAGCGGCAGCCAAAAAAGCAAAAAAGGCTGCCAAGGCCATCAAGAAAAAAGCAAAAAAGAAATAACACCCAAACGGCAAACCAAAAGGGAGCGGCGAAGAACTGCTCCCTTTTTTTATTTCTCCCTGAGCTTTGCCGTCACTGAATGAGTAACAATCAAGCCATTAAGACTTTTCCTTTGCGTAACTTTGCGTAACCTGTGCTATGCATTTTTTGAATGCCGACAGGATGTTGATCCGGCTGGCAGGGGAGGAAAAGATGCCGTATTTAAGTGTGCAGACCAATGTGAATGTGCCTGACGAGGCGGGGCTGCTGACCCGGCTTTCGCAGCAGGCTGCCCGGATGCTGGGTAAGCCGGAGTCCTATGTCATGGTGCATATCGCTTCGGGAGCAGTCATGCGGTTTGCCGGCAGCGCTGAGCCGCTGGCCTACGTCGAGCTAAAAAGCCTCGGTTTGTCGAAGACTGAAACGGCATCTTTCTCAGCCGGCCTTTGCACCCTGCTGCAGGATGAGTTGGGGATTGATGCCGGCCGCATCTATATCGAATTTTCCAGCCCCGAACGATACATGTGGGGCTGGAATGGCGGGACCTTCTAGGTTCGAAAGAATGGTTTGATGAAAGGTTTGAGGAAGGAGTGAGGGTGCCGGGAAGTAAGGTGATGATGAAATCCATACGTATCAGCGGGCTTTGGTTGTTGATCATGCTTGCCGGTGCGCAATCGGCCTATGCCCAGCCGCCGGGGGTGAGTGCGATC
>CAZQTO010000132.1:0-5488 GCA_964596375.1 uncultured Zetaproteobacteria bacterium
CTCGGAAAAGCAGGTTAGCTCGAAGTTGGCTATGCATCTCAATCGGAACAAGCACCGCGGCCTTTTTGTGCAAGGCACTAATACGGTGTTTGAGCTGTCCTCAGAAAAGCCATCGGTCACAGTGACGATCGGAACATTAGGCCGACTGAGGGTGACCTATGACGGAATTCGTTTCACGATCGCTATGGTTGAAGGCTCGGTAAGAATTAACAACGTACCTGCTGTACCGGGTCACGTGTTGCACGAGGCTTGTGCCATTGGGTTTGGTGATGAAAGTCTCGGCGCGGCACGGCAATGGGTCTCATTCTTCTCGTCGCACCCGGAAGTCGTTTTATGAAGCTCAATCCAGGCGATGTAATTGCAGAACGGTACAGGGTTGACGCTTTTCATCTTGAAGGCGGAATGCAAGAGGTCTATCGATGTTTCGACCTTTCGCTGGATCGAGTCGTTGCCTTGAAGACACCCCGCGAGGGAATCGTCGACAAGCGCTTTAGTAGAGGTGCGCAGATGGGCGCACGTGTTGCGCACCCTAATGTGGCAGCTACTCTTGACTACGTCGAAGAGGGTGCCAACCGATGTTTGATAGAGGAATTTATCGAAGGAAAAAGCCTTGGAAGACGGCTTTCGAGTGACTTCATTTTTTCTCGATCCATCGCTTTCAACTTGGGTTGTCCATAACATCGCCAAGGGACTTCAGGCTGCGCACAAGGTGGGCATTTGCCACCGAGATCTCAAGCCGAGCAATATTATTACGTCCGCCAACGGTCATATCGATATCATCAAATTGACAGATTTTGGCATCGCTAAGCTAGCCGAGAAAGAACTGGAAGCTGAGATTGAACTATTTGGGCAAGATGAAAACACTCTGACTTCATCGAGTACACTGCTTGGGGCGGTCCCATATTTAGCTCCGGAATGCTGGAATGATTGGTCAAACGTTGGCCAACCCGCTGACATTTGGGGTCTAGGCGCAATTGGCTGTCACCTGCTGCTCGGAAAGCCTCCTTTCGGTGGAGGTAAAGGAGCCATCATGAAGATGGCGCAGGCCCAGTTGAAAGGCCATGTGACGGTGAGTTCGCCCAAATGGTTTGGCAAGCATCAGGAAACCAATCAGCTTGAGCAGGAGTTGTGGGCTATTGTGCAGAGTTGCCTGCAGGTTGATCCAGCACTTCGGCCAACCGCAGACGAAGTCGTACGAAGATGCGAAATCTTATGCTATTCCGCCACCCCGAGAAAGACGGGCGTGATAGAGAACTATCCCATGGCGTACCCAAATGGTAAAAAAGCTCAGGCCGGCTTCATCGCAGTAGACGGCGGTGGCACCGTGTTCTTTCACATCTCCGACTTCTTTAGTGAGGGAGAAAAGCCCCAAGTTGGCCAGCGCGTAAACTTCAGCTTGGCGCCTGGTAAACCAAGGGAGCGCTGCTCGCCCGTACTGCTTCTGCAAAACCCGTAGCGTTCCGCCGCCCTGTCAGCCTCCCACCAGTTCTTTGGCGGCGGATGGTCTTCGCTTCACCGCCTCAATAACGGGTGATTATGAAATCAACCCGAGCTTAAAGCTGCGAAAATCAGGAAGGAAAATCGAGGACAGCCTACTTATTAAATATCGATATCGAATGTCTGTAGTTGGCTGGAAGCGATGTTTGGTCATTGGATTTGTAGGGCAGGGGGGCTTATTTCAGGCTGCGCAGGCGGCGATAGACGGCGACCTTGATAAAGTCATTCACAACGAACCACACAAGTGCATAGCCCCACATGTAGATGGCATAGGACCAGCCTATCGGCTCCATGAACAGACCGTAGACGCCGATGAGGCTGCCGGTAATCAGGGTCAGGGATGCCGCGCCGAACAGGATCGGTGACGGATACGGCTTTTCCCAGAAATGCGCGCTGCCGGTGCGCGTGGTGTAGATGGTGACATGGCCGGCCACCGTGAGCTTCACGAAAAGCAGCGACTGGATCACAGGGTCGGAAAACTTGAAATAGAGCAGCAGGTAGAACAGCAGGAACGATGAGGCAACGCCTGCCAGGCCGAGCACCGACGATACGGTGAGCATTTCCTTCATGTTCCAGCGCACCGGCGCATTGCTGACTTTGGTGTGATCGAAGGCGATGGCCATGATCGGAATATCATTGAGCAGGGCCAGCAGGATGATCATGGTGGCCGTGACCGGATAGAAATTGAAAATGATGATGCTCAGGGCGATGAACAGGATGATGCGCGTGGTCTCGGCAATCCTGAACAGGGAATAGCTCTGCATGCGTTCAAAGGTGATCCTGGCCTGTTTGATGGCATCGTTGATCACCGACAGGCCCGGAGCCGTCAGGATGATATCCGCCGCCGCGCGTGCCGCATCGGTGGCATTGGAGACCGCGATGCCGCAGTCGGCCTTTTTCAGGGCTGGGGCATCGTTCACGCCGTCACCGGTCATGCCGACGATGTAGTTCGCCTTCTGCAGGGCATCCACCAGATAGTATTTATCCTCGGGCACGACCTGGGCAAAGATATCCACGGACTCGATGGTCTGGATGATGGCCGATTCATGCGAACGGATCAGGCCTGCGGTGATCTTCTCGGTGGCAAAGGACTGCTGCATCTCGAGAATGATCTGCCGGGTGAGCTGCTCCACATCCTCATCGCTGATCTCCGGGGCCAGCCTGCGGTAGATGCCCTTGCTCAGCGCCCTGGCCAGCACATACAGGTCTTCATGGCCCACACTCTTGAGCTCGTTGGGCAGGATGGAACGCCCCTCAAGGCCGAGCATCCTGCCCACCTCGCGGGCGATCGATATATTGTCGCCGGTGATCATCTTGACCTGGATGCCGTGCGCCCGCATATCCGCGATGGCCTGAATGGCATCCTCGCGCGGCGGATCGAGCAGCGGGATCAGGCCGACCAGCGCCAGTTGTTCGCCGTCCTTTCGGGCGACGGCAATGGCGCGGTAGCCTTTCTGTGCCAACTGGTTGATGGCATCGGTGATGCGCTGTGCTTCGCTCTCGGGCAGTTTGGCCATCTCGAGCAATACCTGGGCGGCCCCCTTAAGGGCTGTGAACTGCTTTCCATCATGCTCCACCTCGGCTTCGGTGCATTTGCGGATGGGGTCGAAGGGGGTGAACTGCGTCTGTTGGTACTCGCTCCAGTCCAGGGACGGGAAGTGCTCTTCGATGTAGCGGAAGATCGGGACCTCGACCGGATCACGGTTTTCGGCTTTTGAAGCCAGGGCGGCGAGAAGAAACAGCTCTTCTTCGCTATGTCCGGCAAAGACAAGCGGCTCGGCCACCTGCATCTGGTTCAGGGTGAGGGTGCCGGTCTTGTCCGAGCAGAACACATCCACACCGGCCAGCTCCTCGATGGCCGTGAGCTTGGAAACGATGGCGCCGCGCCGGGCAAGGTTGAGTGCGCCGATGGCCAGGGTCACCGAAAGCACCGCGGGCAGGGCCACCGGTATGGAGGCCACGGCAAGCACCAGCGAGAACCTGGCGATCTCCAGAAAACTCTCGTCGCGGAACAGGCCGACGAACACCACAAGCACGATCAGGATGATGGTGATGAGGATCAGGAAATCACCGATCTGGATGACCATCTTCTGGAAATGGCTGCGCTCTTCCAGTTGCGCTGTCGCGACCAGCGAAACCATGCCGGCGAAGTTGGTGTGCGCACCGGTATTGACCACAACGGCCAGCATCTCGCTTTGCTTGACGATGGTGTTGGCATAGGCCACTTCGCCCGCCTTCTTGGCGACAGGCAGCGATTCCCCGGTCATCGAGGACTGGTCGACAAGCAGGTAAGCGCCTTCGAGCAACAGCACGTCGGCCGGGATGATATTGCCGATTCTGAGCTTGATGATATCGCCCGGCACCAGTTCCCCGGCGGGCACGGATTTGAATTCGCCGGAACGGCGAACCGCGACCTGCACATTGAGATGCTGCTTGAGGACCTTCAGCGCATTGAGCGCCCGGTGTTCCTGAAAGAAATCCACGCCGGCATTGATCAACAGCATGGTCGTGATGATGGCCAGGTCTTCCCACTTCTGGACGATGAAGGACAGGGTGGCGGCTACTTCGATCATCCACGGGATCGGCCCCCAGAAGCGGCGGAAGATGCGATGCCAGAGGGCTTCTTCCCGCTCGACGACCTCGTTGCTGCCGAAGCGCTGGCGGCGCTCGGCAACCTCGCTTGAGGTCAGGCCCTTGAGCGGGTCGACCTCCAGTGTTTTCAGTGTTTCCTGAATAGAATGCTGTGCAAATTCATCTGTTCGCATGCCTGCTCCCAAACCAAATCAAGTCGCCACACGGCCTTGCACCCGTCAGGTCTATGCAAGGCCATCGTGCCGCCGCAGTCCTATTGTAGTCGAAATCGTTTGATAAGCAGTCCGTGCAGGAAAAACGCACCAGATAACGGATCAACCGCCGTCTGCATCAGCTCGGCGTACGCCAGCCCCGCCGAACGAAAAAAACTGATTCTACATTGACTCTTGTGAGTGATTTAATTTTGACCTTGGCATCAATTCAGGCTATAAGAATCTAGAACATCAATTATGGAAATACTCTGGTTCAAGGTTCTTTCACTTCTGCTCATTTTTACCGCAGGGCTGCTTGCGGGAATCGCGCCTTCGCGCATGCGCGTATCCCAGCAGGGAGAGCGGCAGCTCATCTGGGGCAATGCCTTCTCCGGTGGCGTGTTTCTTGGGGCAGGGCTTCTGCACATGCTTCCGGATGCGCGGGAGAATTTCGAAGTATTTGCGGGAGACGTTGATTTCCCATTCCCCGCTCTGATTTGCGGGCTGGGGTTTCTCCTTATTCTGCTACTGGAAAAGGGCGTTCTGGGCGGAAGCCATGATGTGGGAGAAGCCAGCGAAGTGCGGGCTGCCAATCCTTTTCTGCTTTGCCTGATCCTTTCGATTCATTCCATTATCGCAGGAACGTCGCTGGGGCTGGAAGCAACACTGGTATCGGCCACAGCCATATTCATCGCCATCATCGCACACAAGGGAGCGGCTTCCTTCGCGCTCGGTGTGAGTCTGAGGGAAAGTCATTTCCCCAGCTTTCGGCATATCGTGATCATCGGTTTCTTTGCTGCCATGACGCCTCTGGGGGTGATTCTCGGGACAAGTTTCTCGGCGGCATTTTCGGGCCATACGAGCGCCGGGATCGAGGCGGTTTTTGACAGTCTGGCCGCAGGGACATTCCTCTATGTTGCCGTTGTCGACATCATCGAAGAAGTCTTCAGGCAGCCCGCGGACCGCTGGATCAAGGTTCTCCTCATCACGTGCGGCTTCGCACTCATGGCCCTGATTGCCGTTTGGGCGTAACCAGATTGCCCACTGCCGTCACTATCTCGGTGCAAGCAATGGGTAGTAACTAATATTAGAGGCTTATAGAGTCTATCCCTTCAATATGGAAATGGGGACATGATGGGAGAACGAAATGTCTAAGCCAAGAGTATTTATTAGCTCAACTTATTATGACCTAAAAAATGTAAGAGCTG
>CAZQTO010000133.1:0-5310 GCA_964596375.1 uncultured Zetaproteobacteria bacterium
GGTGCGGAAACTGAAAACGCGCTCCTTGGCGCGCGAGCGCTCTTCATCCCGCCGTGCACCACCGAAGGCTGCATCGTATTCACCCTCTTCCAGCGCATCGAGCAGGCCCTGTGTCTTCAGCAGGCCGCAACAGCGCGCCACGCCGAAATCCTTGGGATTCATCCCCTTGGCAATGGCCTCTTCGTTGCGCCGTACGATCAGATCGGCACCCACCTCTTTGCAGTAGTTGTCGCGAAACTCGTACATCTCTTTGAACTTGTAACCGGTATCCACATGCAGCAGCGGAAACGGAAGCTTGGCCGGATAAAACGCCTTGCGTGCCAGATGCAGCAGCACACTGGAATCCTTGCCCACCGAATAGAGCATCACCGGATTGCGAAACTCGGCCACCACCTCGCGGATGATATGAATCGACTCCGCTTCCAGCGCTTTAAGCTGGGTGAGCCTGTGTTCCGATATGTCATGTTCAGCCATTCTCTTCTCCTACTGCCTTTACCCTGTAGCCTGTAACAGACCTTAAATTCCTTCGCCGCCTTCGATATCGCCACTCACTTCTTTCAGGCTCATGACATGCAGGCCGCACTCTGCAGCACCTTCGTCATTTTCCCACCACCAGCGGCCGGCACGTTCATCTTCGCCTGCCGAAATCGCGCGCGTACAGCATTCGCAACCGATGGATTGATAATGCACATCATGTAGCCTGTTGTACGGCACATCGTTGGCGCGCACATACTCCGATACATCAGCCAGGCTCCATTCGAGCAGCGGATTGTATTTCTTCAGCCCGTAAACCGGATCGGTTTCAACAAACTGCAAATCGGAACGCCCCTTCGACTGCTGCCTGCGTCTGCCGGTAATCCATGCCTGTTTGCCCTCAAGCGCACGCATCAGCGGCCTTATTTTGCGAATTTCGCAGCAACGTTTGCGCAGCTCCACCGATTTTCTGAACAGGTTCACACCTTGCTCGCGCACCATGGTTTCCACTTCGTGACTGTCGGGAAACAGAACCTGAACGCGAATGCCATAGCGCTCCTCAAATGCACTGATCACATCATAGGTAGCCTGCGGCAGGCGCCCGGTATCAAGGGTCATAATCGGAATATCAAGACCATTTTTATTGATTAAATCAACCATCACCGAGCCCTCAAGACCCATGCTGCACGGATAGACCAGCCCGTCACCGTGCGTCTCTTTGGCCTGTTTCAGCAGGCTTACTGCCTGTTCGATTAAAGCACTCATGCTATGACCCGATCCTTCCCAGCAGCGGCCACCAGAAAGCCGCAGTTAGCATAAATAATACAAATGACGCCAGGGATAAAACCGCTCCATAGCGCAACATGCGTGATGCCCGGACATAGCCCGTTGCAAAAATCATCGCATTCGGCGGTGTTCCCATCGGCAGCATGAAGGCAAAACCGGACACGATGCCGACAACCAGTGCTGCCGTGACCGGATCGATGTTTGCCGCCACGGCAACGGGGATGGCAACCGGCAACACAATGGCTACAGCCGCCGCATTACTCACGCCTTCGGTAAATAGCAGCGTGAGCAGGGCCAGCATGGCCAGCAGGGCCAGTCCCGCAAGACTGGCCGGGAACAGCAGATGCGCCAGCCACAGGCCGGCGCCGGTCACCGTCAGCGCCTTACCGATGGCAATAGCCCCGCCGTACATCAGCACGACACCCCAGTTCACATGCGCTTCAACCGCCCGCCAGCTCACCAGGCGCAGGGCAAACATCAGCACCACACTGATCAGCGCAATGCCGGCAAGCGAACTGGCATGACCGGCCATGACCCATGCGGCCATGGTCAGCAACAATAACAGGGCCATCGCCTTGGCTTTCAGATCGAAATCACCCAGCTCAAGCCGGCGCAGGGAAATGCGCTCGCGGGCCCATGAAATATCAATGCCTCCCATGGGTGTAACACGGATCAATACCCATGCAGAGACTGCCAGCACCGACAGCGCTATCGGCGCTGCCGCAAGTGTCCAGTCGGCAAAGGAGAAACTTTTTCCTGACAGCTCTTCACTCAGTGCCATAGCCAGAGGGCCACGCGCACCACCCAGCAAGGTGATCACACCGCCGATAACCGCTCCCCAGGACAGGGCAAAAAAGATCGACTGCGCGTAGCGATTGCCAGCCTTCAGTCGCAGGCTGCGAACAATTTCCCAGCCAATCGGCAAAAACAAGGCGGCCACAGCATGCTCGGGCATAAAGCACGCCATCACAGCGGGCAATAAAAGCATGGTGAGCAGCAGACGCTGCGGACTGGTGCCAAAGCGATCAATGGTCAGCAGAGCCATGCGTTCGGACAGGCCGCTCTGCATCGCACCCGCCGCCAGCATGAACGCTCCGAGAATAAAGAAGACTGCAGGATTGCCGAACAGTGCAAACACCTCTGTAGGCGGTAACACACCAAGCAGGGGCAACAGCGCCAGGCCCAGAAGTGAAGTCACCGCCAGGGGAAGCAACTGTGTCACCCACAAGACCAGACAAAGCAAAAAGACGACAAGCGAGCTCCAGCCATTCTGGCTCAGCCCCTGCGGTGCATCCACAGAGCCGGCAGCAAATGCCAGCAGTGCAATCAACACAAGAGCGGCAAAAGGCAAGGCTTCACCGGCCAGCAAGACATGAATCGGTCTGCTATCCAGCAGTCTGTCAGACGCTTCGCCATTGCCTGCCCGTAAATGACGGCGCAATCCATCCACCCAGCCATCCAGATGACGCCCGATTGACGATGCCACCCAGCGCTCGCTGAGCATTGCTTCCCTGCCGTCAAGCACTCGACTCTCCATCGGGGTCAGCACACGCCCCATATGGCGCAGTCGATGCGTGGGAAAATCCGTTTCTTTCAGGGTTGCATACAGGTAGAGGAACAACTCCTCCATCACTTGCAGAGAAGGGCTTTCCTGACTGGCCAGCGGTGTTCCGGGTAACGGCCTGAATGGCTGCAGCAATGGCACGACACCATGCGTAATCAGCGCATCAATACCCTTCTTGGTCGATTCAATGTCATCCAGACCCACAATCAGATGGCTGACCACCGCGCCGTCACGAAATACCTGACGGGCATGATCCAATGCCTTCCAGATGGCTGCCTGACCACCCGCATGCTGTTTGCCGGGGCAAACCTCCGCGAACCTGTCCGCATCGTGCACCTCAAGGTTGCAGACAAAGATATCCAGACCCGCGGCATACAGTGCATCGATCACCGACAGGTCTTTCGGCGCCACTGTTTCGAGGGCAATCTGACGATGGCCCAGATGGCGCCTGAGCAAGGCAATAACAGGCACCAGCCTTGCCAGGCCAACATCATCGCCCGGGGCAAATCCGTTGTAGAGATACACCGTATCGATCTCGCGTTCAGCCAGGGCTGCACGCACCACTTCCACCAGTTCAAGCGGATCACGCAGCGGCGGCTCATCCTCATTGAGCATCGAGTCATACTGGCAGTACTGGCAGGCCGCCCCTTGTCTTGCAAAGAAGCCGCAACCCATCAGCGGATGCAGCATCAGAAGGTTTTCATGCAGGGAGGCAAAGCTTCCCATGCGGGCGCCGCTTCGCGTTTTATAGCGATAAAACCGGGGCGCAGGCAGCATCTGAATATCGAGTTTCTCATCACCCCAAGACAAAGCGGCACTGCCATCGGCATCCTGCTGTCTGAGCTGAATCGAACTCTTCTGGGTATAGGGCTGAGCCACAGGCACCGTGGCAAAATGGCCGGATGGCAACCTGATATCGATGACCGATTCGGTTGCATTGGCCTGTGCCACCCAATGCGATGAATTCTGCAAGCCATCCGGCAGGGCAACGCCCTGACTGACCAGCGCCAGTTTGCAGCGGCCCGGATTCTCGAAGGGATTCATGGCTTTCATCGCTTTAAGTCTTATCCGGCGATCAGATGTTCCCGGTCTTCTCGACGCGGATTTTCCACTGGCTGCCGGATATCTGCTCTTTGGACAGCACTTTCTGCCCCTGCTCTTCAAGCGAAAGCGGGACATTCTCAATCGGCGCACCGTCATCAAGAATCACATCCAACAGGCTGCCGACCGGCATGCCGGTCAGCTTGATCTTGGTCTTCACGAAATTCATCGGGCAGGCCACACCGGAGAGATCAAGCAGCACGGCATCGCCAGCGGCTTCAGCCGGGGCTGGAGCCTTCTCTGCTGCAGCCGTTGTTTCCGGCACTGCGGCAAAGCGTTTGTCGGCCAGAGACAACCACTCACCCTGCACACCCTTGAGCCTGGTCACCCCTGCACCCGGATCGGCCAGATCGATATTCATCATCGCCGACTGCACAGCCTGAAAGCCAGCCGTGACAGGCGCATCGCTAGCGGCATTGACGGCCAGCAGACCGAATACCTCGCCATCATCCTCAGGCGCTTCACCATAAGCCACGAGGAAGGCGCGCGCCGTCGAAATCGCCGAACGCCTCAGTGCGCTGAGCGCCTCGGCCCAGAACATCGCATCGGTATGTGCACGGGCAATCAGCAGCTCGTACTCCGCTTCGGAAATAAGCGCATCGGACATCGACAGCACCGCACCGGCACACTCGCCCTTCTTGTTGCCCTTGGTATTGAACGCCTCGTTCTCGCTCCAGTCGTAGATCAGGCCATCAATCTCGCCCGGCTGACCGGCAAACGGTGCCAGAACAGCATTGATACCATCCTGACCGATACGCGAAGCCCAATCGTGCACACTTTCGCCTGACGCACGCCCATCTTTGTAGGCATGCAGCATGGCAATACCGGCCTCCGGTGCGCGCTTGGCGGGCACCGGATCGGTGGCAAAGGCCAGCGGCTGACCGGCCTTGCCGGAACCGCCGACATGCAACTGGTAATGAGGCACAGCCTGCCCGTCTATCTTCTTGGCCAATCCATGAAAGCCGAGATCGGCAATATGGTGGCGGGCGCAGGAATGCTGGCAACCGGAGGCTTTCACAGTAATCCCGGCCAGCGTGGCATCCTTCTTCAGATCGGCCATCAGCGGTTGCAGAGCCTCGGCCAGACCGCGGCTCGAGGTGATGCCCAGGCGGCAGGTTTCGGTACCCGGGCATGCCACCACATCGGCGATACCGCGTGCATACTCGGTCGTCAGACCGGCAGCATTAAGCACTGCCTGCGCAGCAGCAACCTTGCCGGCATCCACATCGGCAATCACCAGACCCTGCTCGGTGGTCACACTCAGGCTTTCTGTGCCGGCCGCACGTGCTGCATCGGCCACGGCATGGCACTGCGCCGGTGTCAAATCGCCACGGAACAGATTGAGCAGAATCGCCTGCTTGCCATTGTGCTGCTCGACCACGCCC
>CAZQTO010000134.1:0-5231 GCA_964596375.1 uncultured Zetaproteobacteria bacterium
AAACAGGATGTTGTCACAGAACAGATCGCCATGAATCACACCGCGCGGCAGCGCATCAAACAGGCGAGATGACCAGAAGCGTAGTGCCGCCCGCCTGAGCAGGGCCGGTAAATGCACATGCTCGGCATCGTCCAGCGGCCGCAGTTCCTGATAGCCATCGAGAAAACACTGCATGCGTTTCGCATCGCTTTCCAGGCCTGCATCCGGCATGCCGATACGCACGGCCAGCGCATTGAGCGAAATAGCGATATCCATGGCATAAGACGCATCGTGAGCATAGTAGAAATCGATCACGCCGGACAGCGCATCCCCGTCAAACAGGATGTTGTCACAGAACAGATCGCCATGAATCACACCGCGCGGCAGCGCACTATCGTCCTGCTCTGCCTGCCAGTTGATTTCACCGTGCAACAATTTAGCGGCCTGCGCTCCGTACACCCGCGCCACATCGTCTTCCATCTTGCCGGCCAACTCTTTCAGCCAGGCAAAACCGGTCGGATTCTCGCGTCGCATATCAAACGATGCACCGGCCAGATGCAGGGCTGCAAGCGCCCGACCAGCCTGCTGCAATTGCCCGGACGACAAGGCATCCAGCGTACGACCGGACAGCCGCGAGACAATTGCTCCCTTCTTGCCGGCCACATCAAAGAGATATTCACCGTCCTTGCGCCGCATAACATCGGGGCAGGAAAACCCATGCGCCGAAAGATGGTGCATCAGATGCATGAAATAGGGCAATTCATCGGCATTCATGCGCTCGAAAATGGTCAGCACGAAGCGTCCCTGATCGGTATTGACGAAGAAATTGCTGTTCTCAATACCGGCCGCAATACCCTCGAAAGACTGCAGGGAGCCAAGCCCGTAACCGCTCAGAATCGCGGCCACATCGGCATCGTTCAGTTCGGTATAGACAGACATGGGGCTCCCCGGAAGTAATCAGTACAAATTGATGAAGGGGCGATTGTCCTGCATGACTGCCCGATTGCAAGCTTCAGTAGTATGCGCTGCAGAGCATTTAGAGAAGGTCTGAATAAGTGCATCCCCGCACTTATTCAGTACGCCATGGCAAAAGCGTGGTTTTGCCATGGCTTACAAAATCAGGCACTTACGCGCATGATTTTGGCGGCCCGTCCATGGGCCGCGCGGATGCTCTGAGTTTCTCAGGGCATCCTTAGCCATATGCTGCAAGCAGGCAACGGCTGTGGCATGCGCCGCTTTCATCGGCTAGCTTTCGCGCCTCTTATTACGGAAGGCGCAGCACACATGGACAGTATTATCATACAGGGCGGACGCCCATTAAACGGAACAGTGGAAGCAAGCGGCGCAAAAAATGCGGCGCTGCCCTTGCTGGCTGCCGCCATTCTGACCGACAAGCCTGTGGTGTATCACCGCATGCCGCATCTGCGCGATATCACCACCATGATCACCCTGCTGGTCAATCAGGGCGCTGATGTATCAATGGACGATCATGGCTGCGTGCACGTCGACACATCGACAAGCACCAACCCCGAGGCACCCTACGAACTGGTCAAAACCATGCGCGCTTCGGCCCTTGTGCTGGGCCCTTTACTGGCCCGCTTTGGCCGCGCCCGCGTCAGTCTGCCCGGCGGCTGTGCCATTGGCGCACGTCCGATGGATATGCACCTCAAAGGCCTGGAGGCCATGGGGGCTGTCATTGAGGTCGAGCATGGTTATGTAGACGCAACAGTTCCCGGTGGCCGCCTGCATGGTGCCCGCATCGCCTTCGACAAGGTGACTGTGACCGGCACGGAAAATCTGATGATGGCCGCAGCCCTCGCCGATGGCGAAACAATTCTGGAAAATGCCGCCCGCGAACCGGAGGTGGTCAATCTGGCCGACTCTCTGCGCAGCATGGGTGCAAAGATCAAAGGTGACGGCTCCGGCACCATCCACATCCACGGGGTTACCTCCCTGCAAGGTGCCGACCTGACAGTCATTGCCGACCGCATCGAGGCTGCCACCTATCTGGCTGCCGGCCTGATATCCGGTGGCGATGTGACTGTGCGCAAGGTCGAAGCCGAACTGCTCGACACCTTTCTGGCCCGTCTGCGCGATGCCGGAGCCACCGTTGAGGTTGGCAAAGCAAGCGGGGACAGCGATAGCTGGATTCGCTGCAAGGCCAACGGGCGTCTGAAGAGTGTGAACGTCGAAACCAGCCCGCACCCGGGCTTCCCGACCGACCTTCAGGCTCAGTTCATGGCCCTGATGTGTGTTGCATCGGGCAGCAGCGTGATTCGCGAAACGATCTTCGAAAACCGCTTCATGCATGTGCAGGAACTGCGCCGCATGGGAGCGCGCATCGTGCTCAACGGCAATACGGCTGTGGTGGAGGGCATCGAGGCTCTTTCCGGCGCACCGGTCATGGCTACCGACCTGCGCGCCTCGGCAAGCCTCGTCCTTGCCGGGCTCGCGGCACATGGAGAAACGATTATTTCCCGCGTTTACCACATCGATCGCGGCTATGAACGCATCGAGGAAAAACTCGGCCAGCTGGGTGCGTGCATCCAGCGAAACACACCACACACCGATATGTTCCGGAGACCTGAAAGTGCCCCTATCTGATTTCCTGCAAGCCGACCGACCACTGACCATCGCCCTGTCCAAAGGGCGCATTCTCGACGATACCCTGCCGCTGCTGGAAAGCGCCGGCCTGATGCCGGAAGAGGATCTGAACAAGACCCGCAAACTCATGGTGAATGGTGCCGGTGGCGTGCGCTTCCTGCTGATTCGTGCCGCCGATGTCGCCACCTATGTTGAGCACGGTGCCGCAGATATGGGTATTGTCGGGCGAGACCTTCTGCTTGAGCACAGGCCGCACGTCCTGCAGCCGCTCGATCTGCACATCGGTTGCTGCCGACTGTGCGTGGCCGGCCCCCGTGACATGGTGGAAAAGGGCGCCCCCAAACCAGGCAGCCGTATCCGCGTGGCAACGAAATATGATTTTCTGACGGAACGCTACTATCTGTCGCAGGGCGTACATGCTGATATCATTCACCTGTACGGCTCGATGGAGCTTGCTCCTTTGGTCGGCATGGCGGATCGCATCGTCGATCTGGTGGAAACCGGCAGCACCTTAAAGGCCAATAATCTGATTGAGGAAACAACCCTGTTCGATATTTCCAGCCGGCTGGTTGTCAATCCGGCCAGCATGGCAACACGCAACAGTGAAATCCAGCCGATCCTCGATGCCCTTTCGGCAGCCGTGGACAAGACAGAGAGGCGGGCATGAGCAAGATTCAGCGACTGGATGCTACACAGAAGGATTTCGATGCACGGCTGGATGCCTTGCTGTCGCGCGAAACCGATACAGGTGCGGATGTACAGCACATCGTGGCCGATATTCTCGAACAGGTAAAACAGCGCGGCGATGCAGCCCTCTGTGAATACACGGAGCGCTTCGACGGCTGGAAATGCAACAGCGCGAATATTGAAATCCCGCACGCCCGCATGGCTGAAGCATGGCATTCGGTTTCTGCCGAAGACCGCGATGCGCTTGAACTGGCTGTCGCACGTATCCGCGCTTATCACGAGCATCAGCGGCAGGAAAACTGGGAGTACACCGACGATGCCGGCCTGACCCTCGGCCAGCGCATCACGCCGCTGGACAGCGTCGGCCTGTACGTACCCGGCGGCAAAGCCGCCTATCCCTCTTCTGTGCTGATGAATGCCATCCCGGCGCATGTTGCCGGTGTTGCGGAAATCATCATGGTTGTGCCAACCCCCGAGGGCGAGCTCAATGAACTGGTGCTGGCCGCCGCTTATCTTTGCGGTGTGAGTCGCGCCTTCGCCGTTGGCGGCGCACAGGCCGTTGCCGCCCTGGCCTACGGCACCCAAAGCATTCCGGCCGTGGATAAAATCGTCGGCCCCGGCAATAAATTCGTGGCCGCCGCCAAGCGTCAGGTGTTCGGCACCTGCGGCATCGACATGATTGCCGGCCCCTCCGAAATCGTTGTGGTCGCCGATGGCGGTAACCCTGACTGGCTGGCCGCCGATTTCCTGTCGCAGGCCGAGCATGACGAAGCAGCGCAGAGCATCTTCATTTCAACCGATGCGGCACTGATTGATGCGGTGGATGCTGCCGTGGAACGCCATCTTGAGGTCTTGCCGCGCGCCGCCATTGCGCGCAGCTCCGTGGAAACCCATGGCGCCCTGATTCTGGTGCCCGATCTGGCTACAGCTGCCGATGTCGTCAACCACATCGCACCCGAGCATCTTGAGCTGGCTCTCGAAGACCCGGATGCGGTGCTTCCCCTTATCCGTCATGCCGGTGCCATTTTTGCCGGGCATTTTGTGCCGGAAGCGCTGGGCGATTACGTCGCGGGCCCCAATCATGTGCTGCCGACCAACCGCACGGCGCGCTTCTCATCTGCTTTGGGGGTCTACGACTTCACCAAGCGCAGCAGCCTGATTCGTGCCACGCGCAAGGCTGTCGCTGCCGTAGGTCCTGCCGCCGCCCATCTGGCGCATCGTGAGGGTCTGCAGGCACATGCCCTGAGTGTTGAGCTGCGATTGAAAGATACGGAACGGGATTAATAGGGCATGCTCACACTTATTTGGATGAAGCGCTGCTGCCCCAAAGGTGGCCAGTCAAGGCGCGAGGAGAAAAGTTTGGTGAATCCAAATGCGCGACGAGTAACGCCGAATGGCCGCATTTGGGGCGCAGCCCTGTGGGACGTGCCATTTTTCCGCTCTGCGACGTTATTGCTTACTCATGTGCAACAAGCACATGCCGTGCGCAATGCCTTGCAGACACAAAAAAATGGACTCGTCGCTACAACCAAACTAAGCATGAGCAGGCCCTCAATATGATACGCAGCGATATCCGTTCGCTAACTGCTTACCATGTACCGGATTCCAGCGGTCTTATTAAACTCGATGCGATGGAAAATCCATACCCGCTGCCGGAAGACCTGCGCAGCGAATGGAGCCGCTTACTAAGCGCCAGCAACATCAACCGCTATCCCGATGCCGACATGCTCGATTTGCGTCAGCGCATTGCCGAACGAGAGGGCGTTCATGCAGATCAGGTACTCATCGGCAACGGTTCGGATGAAATCATCCAGATGCTGATCATGGCCGCCGATCAGGGTGCCTGCGCCGTACCCAAGCCGACCTTTGTGATGTATGAAAACATCGCCCGCTGGCTCAAACGCCCCGTCGCATCCATGCCCCTGAAGGCTGACTTCTCGCTCGATGCCATGGCCTTTCTC
>CAZQTO010000135.1:0-5173 GCA_964596375.1 uncultured Zetaproteobacteria bacterium
CCAGCCGGGCGGCAGCAAGGTGTACATCGACGGGAAAGGAATCGGGCACCCGAAGCAGATCGGCGCCGGCAGGCACCTTGCCCGCTGCCGGATCGTGTTCATCCAGCAGAGCCAAGGCCAAGCCTGCTCGCTGCCTGCTTATCGCATCCTGCGCCTCATCTGCCTGTCGCATAGCCTGCAAAAAAGCTGCGCGTGCTTCTTCAGCATTTCCACCTGCTCCACGGGCGCGTCCAAGATTGTACCAAGCAAGCGATATCAGGCGCTGATCATCCGCCAGGGTTGCCGCCTGCAATGATTTCTCAAACAGCATATGCGCACGTTTCCACTGCTCCCTGCCCAGTGCGTCCACACCCGAGCGGGCCAGCCCCTCGGCCCTCACCTGATAGGGGTTTGTCACCTCAGCCTGCTGTGGTTCGTGCCGACCCACACAGGCCGACAAAAGCAGGAGAAACAGAGCGAATACCCTCACGGCGCAACATCCGTGGCTGGCGGAGCAACCAACTCGCTGCCAGTCGGCGTCTGTTCAGTATCTCCACCACCAACCCATGTGTTGCGCACCGCACCAGCCAGTCGCCGCATCTCCTGCATGGCATCGCGGGATTCCTGTGCCAAACCGGGCAATTCGGGCGTCAACTGCTGCATATCCAGGGCAATGCTGTTCAATGATCGGCTTAACTCATCCAAACGCTCCACCAGTTCCCGGCTTTGGGCCAGCGCCTCAGGCGCCTGCCGACTCAACTCGCTGGTAAGCGGCACGATGTTTTTTAACACCTGTGCGGTCTCTTGAAGGGTATGAGCCAGAAATTCGCCCGCCCTGTTATCGGCCAACTGACTGGATAGCTTCTCGACCTGTACGGCCGCATCCGAAACGCGTCCGATAGCCTGCTGGAGAGCCCCCTGCTCCATACCCTGTGTAGCGGCACGGATATTGGCCGTGGCAAGGCGGATATCGCCCTGCGGATCGTTCAACCAGCGGGCTACGCGTACCAGTTCACCGAGCAGGGTATCGGCATTGGCCACAGCCGGTTTCATATCCATCAGCAACTGCTCCAGCGTCGCCTGCTCGCGAAATGGTAGTTGCGCGCTATCATCCAGCATTGCTGTTTGTACATCCCCGGATGTCACTTCAACAGTTTCCTGCCCCAGCAAACCGGGCTTGACCAACTGCACGGTACTTCCCTGATGCAGCATGCCGCGATAACGATCTAGCAGGCGTAGCGCAATGCGCACCTCACCTCTAGGCTGCAGCTCGATATCGTCAACCCGACCGATGGTAAATCCCTGAAACTTCACCTCCTGCCCGACAAAGAAAGAGGAGGCTGAAGGAGGCGCAACATAAAGCGTGAACTTGCGGGCAAACACATCGGTACGCAGCGTGGCCACCAACAGCAACAGCACAATCGCACCCAGGCCAAGCATGACAAACCAGCCCACTTTACGGCGCATCCCACCCACGAAATTTCCCGTTGTCATAAGTTCTCCTCTGCGCTGGCAAACTCCAGACTCTGACAAAAATCCAGCCCGGAACCATCCTTCGCCGAACTGGAAAGATACAACACTCCGGCGCCAAACTGCTCTACAACATTGCAAAAAAGGCTACGGAACATGTCCTGACGATGCGGCTGAATGCCGCTATGCGCATCCTGAACAATAATAAAATCGGGACGCATCAGCATGGCGCGACCCAGGCCAATCAGCGCATGCATATAGGTAGAGCGCTCACCGGCCTGCTCGTCCAGCTTTTCAACAATATCAAGCCGCACAGCCACCTCCGGCAAGGCCTCGGTAGCGCGGGCAATCTCCGCAGACCGCCCAGCATACAGAAAGGGTAGCAGGATATTCTCGCGCAAACTCAAATTGGCCAGCGTATTGCATTGATGCAACATGCATGCCACTCGTTCGGCGAACTGCTCGCTGCCGCCGGGGAAATCACCCTCGGGTGTTTCCAGCCACACGCAGCTCCCCGGCATACCCATCTTCTTGAGCCAGTCGAGCTGATAACGGCGCGGCATGACAAGCCGCCGCTTCTCACCACTCAGCACATGGCCTTCCGGAATCTGGACATCCAGCAGGGTCATCGCCTTCCAGCACAGGCGGGTCACAACAGGCTCCTCGACACAGCAATGCCTACATCGGCAAAGACCATCAGCATCAAACCCCACAACACACCGTTTGTGGTACATACAGGAATCAGATTCGGATTGTGCCCCGCACGGGCACCCTGATATAGGAGCATGGCGCAGCTGAGCAGCGGATAGAGCAGACCTTTGGCAGCCAGCAGAAGCATGCCGTCGAAACTTGCCCCGCGCCGCACTTCAAGAAGAAACTGGGCAAAATTCATTTCGTTCGTCCATGCCAGCATCAGCCCCCCCATCCAGATAGAAGCACCGGCAAACAACATGGTCAGAATCAGGCCACAAAGACCGAAGGCAAGAAAGCGGGGGAGAAATAGATATTCCACGATGGATATACCCATGCTGCGCAGCAGCATGTCTTCACCGCGCACATGCATATGGCCTACCTCTGTAACCACCGCGACACCTGAACGGGCGAGAAGAAACACCCCGATAATAAGCGGCGCCATTTCTTGCACCAGCAACGCATTGAGCAACTTGCCGATCAACGACGGGTCATTCAGCTGACGGGCAAACGGTACGACACTGTATACCGCAGTAGCGCCGACCAGCACAATCATCGTCGCCACCCAGGGCAGGCTCTGCACCCCGGTAAAATAAACCTGGCGAATCAGCACATGCATCACCGCAGGCCGCGAGGCCCATTTCAGGCGCACAAAACAACGCAACATGGCAGCAACAAAGACATAAAAACGGGCTACACCAACAAGCAGGTGCAGGGTGGCATCACCGACCGCTTCAGCGCGGCCGCTCCATTTGCCGGGGCGTACAGCAGAGTCTGTCTGGCTCATGTCCATGCCTGCATTGTAGGGAAGGGAAGCGAATTATGTGTATTGTATGTCACAAGTCTGGTCATCCTTCCGGTCGGTATCTGCCGGCCAAGCTATTTATAGAACAAATGATTCTATGCCTAAATAGAAGCTTCTTCTATTCCGCACTTGTTGCACCTTCCCACCCCCTTGGGGTAGCGTCGCGCAGCCGGTTAAATGCCGGTTTTATAGTCATATCAAGAGGTTTTCCCATGCTCGAAAGCATTCGTAATCAAGCCCAGTCGTGGATCGCCAAACTTATTCTGGGCGGTGTTGCACTGTCCTTTGTCCTGTGGGGCGTCGGCGATTATTTCACCCAATCCCAGGTAAAAACAATTGCCGAAATTGATGGCACGCCCATTACCGATGGGGAATTCGCTGTCGCCTACGAGCGCCAGTTGAGCAACTACCGTTCGCTGCTGGGCAAACAGTTCTCCAAACAGGCAATGGAAGCCATGGGCCTGAAACAGGACACCATCCAAACCCTGATTAATCGCCGCCTGATGCTTAGCGAGGCAGACAACATGGGGCTGGTTGCACCGCAGGATGTGCTGCTGGCTACAGTGCGCTCTAATCCATCGTTTCAGTCAGCGGGCAGCTTCGACACCCAGCGTTATCAGGTGCTGACGCGCAATATGGGATTTCGCACGCCAACCGATTACGAAGCGAATCTGCGCCTGGATCTGATTGTTGATGGCCTGCAGAGAGCGCTGACGCAAAGCGCAAGCGTAAGCGAGGCTGCCGTTCGCAATGCCTATGCAAGGCAGTATGAACAGCGCGAGGTTGCAGCGCTGATCGTTGAGCCGACCGCCGTGGAGAAAAAGGTAAAGATCGATGACAGGCAGGCGCGCGATTTTTTCGATGCGCACAAGGATGCCTATCGCTCACCCCTCAGGCTGAATATGAATGTGGTGTCCATCGATGCAAAGAAGCTGGCCGAAGACATCAAGGTGGATGATGCAGACATTCAGTCTGCCTACGAAGAGCACAGGGATAGATATGTTCAGGCCGAAACCCGCCATGCCCGTCACATCCTGGTAGCCCTGAATAAGGATGCCGACGAAGCAACGCGCGAAGCGGCCATGGCCAAAATCGACAAGGCATTGAAAGAAATCAAGTCAGGGAAATCGTTTGCCGACGTTGCCAGGAAGATAACCGACGATAAGGCCACCGCCGCAAGTGGTGGGGACATCGGCTACATGCCTCAAGGGGCAACGGTTTCGGCCTTTGATGCTGCTCTATTCAGCATGCAGAAAGGTGAGATAAGCGACGTGGTCGAAACCCAGTTCGGTCTGCATATTATCAAGCTGGAGGATATCAAGCCGGCACATGTGCAGACGCTGGATGAGGTGCGCGATGCACTGAAAAAGGAACTGGCGCTGGCCAAAGCAGATGAAGAGGCCTACAGGCTGTCGCAGGATCTGGACGATGCCCTGGGACGTGAAGGTACGCTTCAGGCTGCGGCCGACAGCATCAACCTGAAGGTGGAGCAGTATGGGCCTATCAGCCTCGAAGAAACACTCGCCTATCCGGTATTCGGCGATCCCGCATACCGGGCCACCCTGTTTTCCCGCCACCCCGGAGATTCGATTGAGGTTAGCGAACACGGAAAAGGGTTGTTCGTTGCCATTGAAGTAACCGGGCGTGACGAGCCGGCCAATCTGCCCTTCGAGAAGGTATCCACTCAGGTGTACGAGGATGCCAAGCAGGTTGCCTCCCTGGATCAGGCGCGCAAACTGGCTGGTCAAATCCTCGATCAGGCATCTTCCACATCACTTGACAAACTTGCTCAACAACATGCCTTGCCGCTCTATCTTTCCAAACCGGTGCGCAGCAATGGCCAGGGAGACTCCGATGCCAAATGGCTGTCTCCATCTGTTCTGCAGGCCGCCTTCAGCTTAAGTGAAGGTGCTGTTGCCAATCAGGTGCTGGACGTAAGCAAGGGTTTTGCAATCATTCAGGTGAAACATATTACTGAAGCTGACCCTGCCGGCTTCGAGAAGCAGCGGACAAGGATTCGTGATGGGCTGCTGCACTCGGAAGGCTCTGTACGCTTTACCCGCTGGATGGCGAATACACGTGCCCGCCATGACATCAAGATCAATCAGACTGTGCTGGATAATTTCTGATGCAGGTCTCGCTGTCTTGCGGCAAGTCCTGCCGGAAAGATAAAAAAAGGCCAGTCACATGATGACCGGCCTTGTAAATGGTGGAGCCAGGCGGGATCGA
>CAZQTO010000136.1:0-4995 GCA_964596375.1 uncultured Zetaproteobacteria bacterium
CTTCTTTGAATAGTTGTTCATGAATCCGCTGTTTTCGTTTTTCGCGGTCCGCGGCCACACATTGCTTTGAAAGCCAGCCGAACGGATCAGCAACATCGATTTCACCCTTGCCGCCATGCACGCGATGGCCGCAACTATCCTTGCCGCTTTCAATGCCGGCAAAGGAGAAGGGAATCACCGCATCGCCGAGCAGGGCGACAATCCAGCGCACCGGGCGGATAAAGGCATCACTGCGCGTTTTCCCGTCCTGCCACTGCATCTGCTTGGGGCTGGGCAGCTTGCGCAAAATGCCGGGCATGGCTGCGGCAAGCATGTCGGCCACAGGCTGGCCTTTCACCGACTGCATGGCCTTCATGTACAGGCCCTTGCCGTCGCCCTTGTCGGCCAGCTCAAAATCATCCAGCGACAGACCGCTCTTTTTGGCGAAGCCGATGGCCGCACCGGTGGCCTTGCCGTCGGCGAAGGCGACACGCTCCGGCGGTCCCCAGATGGTTTCCTCGCGGTCGGCCTGCATCACAGGGCAGGTGGCTGCATGCAGCAGCAACCGGCGCGGTGTCACTCCAAGACGGATATCCCCAACAGCAACGTTGGCATCTGTTAGCAACTTTTCAACGGCCTCTTTAAGCGCCTCACCCATGCGCGGCGCGACACCGGCTGGGATTTCTTCGACACCGATTTCAATCAGAAGGGGTTTCATGCTCATTCGTCCACCCCCGCATAGGCACGGGCAACGGTGCGGGCAAGTCCGCGCACCCGGCCGATAAAGCGTTGCCTCTCAGCCACGGAAATCGCGCCGCGCGCATCCAAAAGATTGAAGGCATGCGATGCCTTCATCACTTCCTCGTAGGCCGGCAACACCAGATTGCTTTCGGTCAACCGCTTGCACTCGCCTTCAGCATGATCGAACTGCTCATGCAGCCAGCTCGTGTCGGCCACCTCAAAATTGTAAGTGGAGAACTCCACTTCGTTTCTATGGAAGACTTCTCCGTAGCTCACCTTGGAGCCATCGGCCGCCTCCACCCAGGTCAGATCGAACACGTTTTCCACGCCCTGCAGATACATCGCCAGGCGCTCAAGGCCATAGGTGATTTCGCCCGGTGTGCGGGAGAGCTCCACCGAGCCGACCTGCTGAAAGTAGGTGAACTGGGTGATTTCCATACCGTTGAGCCAGACCTCCCAGCCCAAGCCCCAGGCGCC
Source organism: uncultured Zetaproteobacteria bacterium (assembly GCA_964596375.1). Lineage (GTDB taxonomy): Bacteria > Pseudomonadota > Zetaproteobacteria > Mariprofundales > Mariprofundaceae > UBA1543. The sequence goes on from CAZQTO010000136.1 coordinate 1,198, forward strand.
GAGGGTGGGGGATTCCCAGTCGTCCTCGACAAAGCGGATGTCATGCACCTCGGGATCGATGCCGATGGTGCGCAGCGAATCGAGATACAGATCGAGGATGTTGGCCGGTGCAGGCTTGAGGATCACCTGAAACTGGTAGTAGTGCTGCATGCGATTCGGGTTTTCGCCGTAGCGCCCGTCGGTTGGCCGGCGGCATGGTTGCACATAGGCCGTGCTCCAAGCCTTGTCGTCGAGCACGCGCAAAAAGGTCGCCGGATGAAAAGTCCCTGCGCCCATCGAAGAGTCGTACGGCTGCTGCAACACGCATCCCTGCGCGGCCCAGTATCGTTGCAATGTGAGAATCAAATCCTGAAAGGTCACGGAACGGTCCATCTCCCTGTATTGATGCGGCCAACGCTACCCGCCTGCGCCCCCCCGTGCCACCACGCGATGGGGCCGGGAATGCGCTTAAGCCATCCGCCTTGCCGCCATTTGAGGCAGTGCTTTCCATGGACGGCAGCCTGAAAGCGAGGAGACAAGAAAAAAGCCTGCAAACACTGGGCTTGCAGGCTTTCACGGTTCGCTTTGAACCTTGTTATGGTGCCTGAGACTGGACTCGAACCAGCACGGGTTGCCCCACCACCCCCTCAAGATGGCGTGTCTACCAATTTCACCACTCAGGCTTTTATGTTGCAGGCTTTAGCGGCCCCTGCTGCCGTAATACCTTGTCCCTGAGGAGGGGACTTTAGTTTGCGGTCGGGAGACCGTCCGCTTCGCCGTTGCCTTTCAGCTTCGACGGATCAAAACCGGCAGGCCCATCAGCAGCAGGCAGGTTTTCCTGCTCAGCAGGCTGCTCAACCACTGCCTTATCGACAACCGACTTAACCTGTTGCTGCGAGAAGAAAGCCAGTGTCAGGCTGGTCAGCATGAAAACTCCGGCAACAGCGCCGGTCAGCTTACCCAGAAATGAGCCGGATCCGCGGCTGCCAAACAGTGTCTGAGCACCGCCGCCGCCGAAAGAAACGCCCATATTGGCGCCTTCTCCGCGATGAATCAGCACCAGACCGATTAGCGCAAAAGCAGCCAATACATGCAGGGAAACAAACAGGATGGACATGGTTTATGCTCCTGTGGCTACGCTTGCGGCAGCCTGTACGATTTGCATGAAGGAATCGGCCTGCAGGCTTGCGCCGCCAACCAGTGCGCCTTCAACGCCGGGGCAGGCCATCAGCTCTGCTGTATTATCCGGCTTGACGCTGCCGCCATACAATACACGGCAATCATGGCCCAAACGGGTCAACTCTTCGTGGATGAAGGCATGCGTTTCTGTCACCTGCTCGGGGGATGCGGTCAATCCGGTTCCAATGGCCCAGACCGGCTCATAGGCCACGGTCAGAGGGGCATTTGCGGGAGCGTCCTCAAGAACGGCCAACTGACGGCGCAGCACGGCATTGGTTTCGCCATCCTGACGCTCTTCCAGATGTTCGCCGATGCACAGGATCGGCTCCAGTCCGGCAGCCCATGCAGCTTCGAGCTTCTTGCCGATCTGCTGGTTGGCCTCACCCATAATGTCGCGGCGCTCGGAGTGCGCCAGAATCACGTAATGGCAGCCGGCATCGCGCAGCATCATCGGTGAAATGGAGCCGGTAAACGCACCCTTGGGCTCGTAATACACATTCTGCGCGCCCAACTGGATGCCCTTCTCGCGCAGCGACTCGGAAAGCGGGTGCAAGAGGGTGTAGGGCGGCATCAGCGCCACCTCGATATGATCGGGAGCCGGATTCTCGCCCAGCTCGGCAACAAACTGCTGCGCTTCTGCGAGTATGCCGTTCATCTTCCAGTTGCCCGCAATCAGCGGTCTTTTGCGGCTGGTATAGCTTCCACTCTGGCTCACGATAAATCCTCCTGCTTATGCAAACCTGTGCCGGAACCCGGCTCAGGGGGGCGGGATTTTAGGAAATAAGACGGACAAAGCAAGGAAAACATGGACATCCTTGCCTGATATTGTCGTATGCGAAGCAATAATTTCTCAGCCGACCCCATCTGATGCGGTGATTTTCTTCCATGTCGCCGGGGAGATGCTGCGTGCTGAGCCGAAGCCGCCAACCCAGTGAATGTACTCCGGCGCAAGGCGATACAGGCAAAAATCAGCGAAACCGAACAGGGGTTCGGCATCGGGAATGTTGTGCAGGTAGGTCTGCTTTGCCGATGCCAATTCATCAACAGGTACGGGCACAACACTGCCCTGCAGGCTCAGACGCGGCAGGGCCAGAGGCGAAGCTGCGGCTTTTTCCGGGGTGCAAATCATAAATCCGGCACTTGGATGTTCGGAAATGTTGGCCGTGTGGCGGGCCAGCCTGGAGAGATGTAGCAACACACTTTCCCCGTGCAGCGCATAAGGCGCCATCGAGGATTCCGGCCCGGCCTTGCCTTGCGTAGCGATAAAGCCGATGCGGCAACTGCGGAGCAGGGTGCGGATTTCCTTTTGCAGATCGGATTCGGTCGTCATCGCGCCGCTCTCTCGCAAAGCTCGATGGCATTGCCCTCCGGATCGCGACAGAACAGGGCCGCGCGACCGGATTTGCTCATCGAATAGGCGATGCCTGCTGCATCCAGGCGCTTGCGAATGGCTTCAAGATCGGGCACGCCCAGCGCCACATGCCGGTCGCGGCCACCATGTGCCGGCAGCTCGCAGCCATCATACGGATTATCCAGTCGCATCAGATGAATCTGCCGCTCGCCGTCCAGCGTATAAAAGATGCCTTCAAAACCGAGATCAGGGCGCTCGGCGCGTTTTAATCCCAGCGCTCCTTCGTAAAACCCGGCCGCCCTCGACAAATCGGCAACCAGAAGTCCGACATGTAACAGCTTCATTGACTCTCCCATGCACCCTTCTCCCATAGCCAGGCGGCACCGCGAACCCCGGACGAGTCGCCATGCGCCGGTGGCAACAAGCGTGTTGTCACCGTATCCGAAAACACATGCTCCCGCCACAATGCCGGCACACGCTCATACAGGCTGGTGATATGCGACAGTCCTCCTCCCAGCACAATCACATGCGGATCGAGTATGTTAATCACCCCGGCCAGTGCCCGTGCCAGCCGTTCTGTGTAGCGCGCCAGCGTTGCGCCGCAGGCTGCATCGCCTGCGGCTGCACGTTCGGCAATGTCTTTGGCCGTCAGGGCGCTGCCGTTTAGTCTTATATGATCGGCGGCCATGGCGGGGCCTGAAAGCCAGGTCTCCACACAGCCATGCCGACCACAGTAGCAAGGCAGCCCGGGGCGCTCATCATCACGCGGTGAAGGAAGCGGATTATGTCCCCATTCGCCGCTGATGCCATTGGCTCCAGCCAGCGGTGAACCCTGCACGACAATACCGGCCCCCACGCCGGTACCGAGGATGATGCCGAATACGACCTCAGCCCCGCGGCCTGCACCATCCACGGCCTCGGACAGGGCAAAGCAGTTGGCATCGTTGGCCAGCCTCACCTCTCGGCCAAGTATCGCCTCCATATCCTGCTGAAGCGGCTTGCCATTCAGGCAGGTGGAGTTGCAGTTCTGCATACGCCCGCTATTCCCGGCAATCGCCCCCGGTGTGCCGATACCAACCGTGGCCTGTACGCCGGTCTCCCTTTCCGCCTGGGCCACCATCTCGGCCATCAGGGAAAGGGTTGCGGCATAATCACCGACCGGCGTCGACCGGCGCAGGCGCAGGCGTTCAGCGCCTGCATCATCGAGTGCAATCAGTTCGATTTTTGTGCCACCAAGGTCAATGCCGATTCGCATGCGGGATATCATTGTGCAGCCAGCTCCTTCCTGC
>CAZQTO010000137.1:0-4941 GCA_964596375.1 uncultured Zetaproteobacteria bacterium
AGAAACGATGTAGCATTTCACCATGCTCCGCTTCCAGTTCTGCAAAGCCCCTGTTTTCCCATGCACCGAAATCCATTTCACGCATGCTATCGAGCTCTATCACAGGTGCGTCCACCAGTCCGGAAAATTCGCGGGAAAAAAGCTTGCAGCGCTGCATTGGCGATGTACCAATCTGACTGAAGGATTTATGGGCCAGTTCCTGACCCACCCCGCGCATCTGCTGCCAGCCGGTTTCGCTGAGCGGCGTATCCGTGCTGCCACGGAATGCCCAGCCCTCGGCAGCCACTTCGCCGTGACGCAGCAGGTCCACAATGACCGGTTCAGCCATCTTTGTCCGTCACGCCAGCGCTCTCAAAGGTCGCCATCTCATTGTGCAGGGCGATGGCCGACTGCAGCAGCGGCACAACAAGAGCAGCTCCCGAACCTTCGCCAAGACGCATCTCAAAATCGATCAGTGCGGACAGCCCCAACGCCCGCAGCGCCAGTGCATGGCCGTTTTCGTGCGAGATGTGGCTGGCCAGCATCCAGTCGCAGGCCAGTGGCTCAATTTGCCTGGCCGCAAGGGCCGCAGCCGATGCGATAAAACCATCAATCACCACCGGCACGCCGGACTCCGCGGCCTGCAGATAGAAACCGGCCATCGCCGCAATCTCCAGCCCGCCGACCTCCTGTAAAACATGCCCGTCTGCAAGGCCTGCAATGCGCTGCAGCGCACGGCTAACCACATCAACCTTCAGGCTGCGCCCGGCATCATCAACACCGGTGCCGAAGCCGACCACGGCTTCGGGCCTTGCTCCGGCAAACCTGCAGATGATGCAGGCCGATGCAGTGGTATTTCCAATCCCCATATCACCTGCAAGCAGAAGATTAGCACCGTTAGCGATAGCGGCCCTTGCCTCCGCCCTGCCCGCCTCAATGGCGGCAGCGCAATCCTCCTGACTCATCGCCGCCGTATTCAACAGATTAGCCGTACCGTTTCTGACCTTGCGGTGCACGACCCCTTCGAGACCGGCTATATCGGAAAGAACGCCGACATCCACGACCGAAAGCGTGGCCTCGCACTGCCGCGCCAGCACATTGATGGCAGCCCCGCCGCGCGCGAAGTTCTTGACCATCTCGCCGGTTACAACACTCGGAAAAGCGGACACCCCCTCCTCGCAAACGCCATGATCACCGGCAAAAACTGCGATATGTGGAATCAGGCGGTCGGGAAGCTCCTTGCCCTGACGGGCCGCGAACCAGCAGGCGACATCCTCAAGCCTGCCGAGTGCGCCGCGCGGCTTGGTCAGCCTGTCCTGATGGGCCCGCGCCTGTTGTTCAATCCCGATATTCACCACTGCTACAGTCACGTTTTCTCCCCTTTCATGCAGATCGGAAGACCTGCCGCAATAAATTCCACCCTGTCGGCCACGGCTGCCACCCTCTGGTTCATGCGCCCCTGCGCATCGCGGAAGCAGCGGCCCAGTTCATTCTCCGGCACCAGACCCATGCCCACTTCATTGGAAACCAGAATCACTTCACCCGAACAGCCTGAAAGTGTGGCACAAAGCCGTTCAATCTCTTCATCAACAACCCGTCCGGCATAAAGCAGATTGGACAGCCACAGGGTCAGGCAATCCACCAGCACCACGCTGCCGGCAAGGGCATGCTTTTCGAGAACGGATGCAATGGCCAGTTCCTCTTCAATCAACTGCCAGTGCGCGCCGCGTTCCTTGCGATGACGTTCGATGCGCGCCAGCCACTCGGCATCACCATCAATCAATGGTGCAGTAGCGAGATAGATCGGACTTTCGCTTAGCGAACTTGCAATGACTTCGGCACGGCGGCTCTTGCCACTGCGTGCACCACCCAGAATCAGGCTTACCGGCATGTTTTTCTCCTTAATAACGGCTCCAAAAGCGCCGGATCAAGGTTCTCTTCGAGCGAATCGGCTAACAAATCGAGTGAGGCCATTGTGCGATCATACTGATCTTTGCCGTCGCTGGCGGCAAAACCCATCTCAGCAAGCCATGCCTTGCGAAATCCACCCTGCTCAAACAACCCGTGCACGTAACTTCCCCAAATCAGCTTGTCTTCAGAGCATGCCGCAAACGGAAAGAGAGCGTCATCAGCGTCCGGTTCATTATGATCGGATTCACCGTGGTGAATTTCGTATCCTGTCACTCGAGAGTTGCCAAATCCGGCAGACACCTTATCCACCTGTCGCAGCGTTTTCTCCGGGCACATCGTGGTTGATAGAGGCAACCATCCGAAACCTTCTGCGCTGCTGCCCTCAACGCCACCGTCCTCAATACGCAGTCCGAGCATCTGCATACCGCCACACAGACCAAGCACCTTTCCACCATAACGCAGATGCCGCTCCAATGCCGGAACGAATCCGTTTTCACGTATCCATTTCAGATCGCTGCTCACATGCTTGGAGCCAGGAAGAATAATCAGATCGGCGGGTTGAAGCTCGTCAGGCGAACGCACAAACCGCAGGTGTATCCCTGACTCCGAGGCCAACGGGTCGATATCGTCGTTATTGGAGATGCGCGGGTAGATAATCACAGCAACATTAAGGTGAGAAGCATCGGACTGATTGCCGGCCAAATGCCGGTACGGTGCATCCTCTTCAGGCAGTTCAAGCGGGAGGTAAGGGATAACACCGGCAACAGGGCGCCCTGTCTTTTCCTCAAGCCAGACCAGCGCATCATCAAGCAGGGCAAGATTGCCGCGGAAGCGGTTGATCAGCAGCGCCTTTACCCGTGCATTCTCGGAAGCAGAGAGAATATCGAGAGAACCTGTGAGTGCTGCAAACACGCCGCCGCAATCAATATCGCCCACCAGCCAGACAGGCACATCAGCAGCCTCGGCAAATCCCATATTGGCAATATCACCCTCGCGCAGATTGGGCTCGGCAGGACTTCCCGCCCCTTCAATGATCACCACATCGTACTGCGACTGCAGCAGAGCAAAAGACTCCAACACCATCTGCATCCAGCCGATACGGTCTTCACGGAAGTGTTTTGCCTCAAGATTGCCAACGACCTTGCCGCGCACGACCAGTTGCGCCTTCTCATCCGCTTCCGGCTTGATCAGTACGGGATTCATATGCACCGTCGGCTCGATGCCGCAGGCCAATGCCTGCAGCGCCTGAGCGCGCCCAATCTCGCCACCATCGATGGTCACTGCAGCATTATTACTCATATTCTGCGGCTTAAACGGCGCGACACGCACACCATTGCGGGCCAGCAGCCTGCACAGGCCAGCCACCAGCACCGACTTACCCACCCCCGATGCCGTGCCTTGAATCATCAGTGCCTTCATGGTGTTCCACCTTCGGAGAGCGCCTGCTGTAGCAGTTCCAACCCGTCGAGCAGGCGCGGCCCAGGCCGATGCAGCAGATCGGGATCGATGGGGGCAAAGCGGACCTTTCCCTTGCCCAGCCAGCCTTCCCAGAAGGCACGCCTGTCTTCAATATCGCGTCTCTCAAGAGGAATGACAATCACTTCAGGCCTGGCGCGAATGACCGATTCGACATTCACATGCGGGGTTTCGACATCAATGTCGGCAAAGATATTCCTGCCGCCAGCCTCATGGATCAGGTCGCTGATAAAGCTGGGGCCTCCGGCGGTAAGAATCGGATCGTTCCACACCTCGTAAAACACAGCGACATCGGAGCGTTGCATGCTGCGCACCTTTTCAAGCCGCTTGCGCAACCCATCAACCAGACTTTCAGCCTCAACCGAATGCCCGCTAAGTACCCCGAGCTTCAGCATATCAGCAAACATGGTTTCAAAGCTGACAGGGTTGCTGACGATAATCCGGACCCCCATCTTCTCCAGCATCTCCACACCTTTCACATTGCGACTCATCACCACTGCAAGATCGGGCTTCAGACGCAGCGCCGCCTCGACATTGATGCGCTCGTAACTACCGATACGCGGAAGTTGCTCTGCCTCTGCCGGATAATCGCAGTAGGAAACCGCCCCTGCGATTTGAGGACCGGCCCCGATGGCGTAGAGCATTTCACAGGCATGCGGGGCCAGTGCCAGAATACGCTGGGCAAACGCCTCTCCCGGCAGCAACAGAGCAAGCATGAGCAGCGGGAAAATCAGCCGTTTCATTGCAGACGAAACTCGACAGGCAGCGAATACAGGCCATTGGCCAAAGGGAGAATCCCCACGGCGCGGATGCCGCGCATGGCTGCATGATCAAGCAGGGTGTAACCGGAGGAGAGGGAAAGATCGAGCCGGGTCAGCCTCTGCTCACGCACAGCAAGATGAAACAGGGCTCTTCCCTCCCAGCCCTTGCGCCTTGCCTGTCGCGGATAACTGATGCGCGTCAGGATCATGTGCTGCACATCGGCAGGCATGGCACCGGGAGTGGCATTCTGTTCAGCTTCCGTTTCATAGGTAACCTGCGTGGCCTGCTGTGCAGAAGGAGCAGGCTGTTGGGGCTGCTCTTCCGCCTTTTCCTGTATGTCCGGCGGGGCTGCTGCAAGCTGAGCAGTTTTCACTGGCACCGGCGGCTTCGTATGTTTCTCCGCAAGCGGTGTTGTGGGCGTCATCGTTTCAATCCGTTGCGTGGTGGTCGTTTTAACCAGTTCGACCTGCATGGTCGAGCCTTCATCCGTTTGTAGCTGGAGCGCATTGAATGGCAGCCAGGCCTGAAAAATAAGCACATGCAACCCAACAGCAGCGGCAAAGGCAGCTGCCATCCGGACGGATTGAGGCCAACGAGTCAGAAGTGAGCTCCGGCGCCTGCGTACCAGACCCGACCGGGCACGCCATAACCTGAAACCTCTTCATACTTCTTGTTTTCGAGATTATCGACTCGCGCAGTCAGCTCCCATGTGGCATTGATTTTATAGCGGGTGCGCAGATCGCTCTTGCGATAACCGGCCATATAGACGGCATTGTTCGGGCTGGAGAAGCGCGGACCGACGATGGCAAGATT
>CAZQTO010000138.1:0-2131 GCA_964596375.1 uncultured Zetaproteobacteria bacterium
GTAAGGAGCGCGCCTCGCTGTTTCGCTCGCAGGCATTTATCAACGGCCTGTTCGAGGTGCAGGACGAGGGCAGTCAGCTGATTGCGCTGCTCCTTGAGCCGGCACGGCGCGAGATGGTGATGGATTTTTGTGCCGGTGGTGGCGGCAAGACATTGGCTATGGGCGCGATGATGCAGGCCACGGGCACCTTGTATGCCTGCGATGTGGCGCACTGGCGATTAAAGGCGCTCAAACCGCGCCTGGCGCGGGCCGGCCTGTCGAGTGTGCGCAGTCTGAATTTGTCGAGCGAAAACGATGCGCACCTCAAACGTCTGGCCGGCAAGATGGATCGGGTGCTGGTGGATGCGCCGTGCAGCGGCACGGGTACCTTGCGGCGCAATCCGGACATCAAATGGCGCGAGGTGAACCTTGCCGAACTGATTGATCTGCAAACCCGGATTCTTGATGCCGCTGCCCGTCTGGTGAAGCAGGGCGGGCGACTGGTTTATTCCACATGCAGTGTGCTGGATGAGGAGAACGTCGATATCGTGCGAGCCTTTCTAGCCTCGCATAGCGATTTCCAACTGCTCGATGCGCGCCAGATTCTGGCCCGGCAGGGGGCGGATGTGCCCCTGGATAACGAGATGATGCAGCTATATCCGCACCGGCATAACACGGATGGGTTTTTCGCGGCGGCCATGCAGCGGACATGATGTTTGAGCAGGCCGGCCTGCACAGGCTCTACAGGCGGAACTTGCCCTCGTAAACAAAGCTCACCGGCCCTTGCAGGCAGATATCATCCACTGAGCCCGAAACAGTCACCATGCCACCCGGCATGTGGATGTGTTGCGGACGGTTATGTTCGTCCTGATGCCAGACGGCAACAGCCGTGGCGCAGGCGCCGCTGCCGCAGGATGGGGTGTGTCCTGTGCCGCGTTCGATGATGTCCACATAGACCTCATCGGCAATCTGGCCGCTGACAATCTCGATATTGCAGTCCTTGGGGAATTCTTCGACAGCTTCGAAAAAAACACGATGCTCGTTGCCGATATTCACATCGACATGCGCTCCGCTGCTGTCGGTAATCTTCGCCGCACCCATGTGCACACGGATGCCGTCTTCAGCTTGCTCAATGCGGGCTGAACGGTCGCGCAAGCGGATAGTCACCATGTCCGAGCCGCTTTCTTCGAGCAGCATCGCGCCAACACAGCGCAGCCCGTTGCCGCAGTTGCCGGCTTCGGATGCATCGTTGTTGAAGATGCGCATAGTAGCGTCACATTCGCTATCGGGCAGCAGCACCAGCAGCTGATCGCAGCCGATGCCAAACCTGCGCTCGGTCAGAGCGATGATCAGCTCATCACCGAGTTCCGGAAGTTGCTTTTTGCGCCCGTCGAGAATAACGAAGTCGTTACCCTGCGCATGCATTTTACGGAAAGGGAGGGATTTCACCTGGAGCCATGCTCCACAACGACGTTAGTGTAGATGCCGCCACGCACATTGAACTTGGCTTCAACCTTCAGCCAGCGTGGTGCGATGGTCGCAATCAGATCGTCGGCGATCATATTGGTAACCTTTTCATGGAAATGTCCCTCGTCGCGGAAGCTCCAGAAATACTGCTTGAGGGATTTCAGTTCCACACATTCCGCATCCGGCGTGTAGTCGAGTGTGATGACGGCAAAATCAGGCTGGCCGGTTTTGGGGCACAGGCAGGTAAACTCAGGGCACTCGATCTGAATGGTGTAGTTGCGCTCGGGATTCGGATTGGCAAAGGTTTCCAATTGTTTGCTGGCTGTCAGGGGCATGATAATCCTTTAAAAATGGGTGATGATTTCAGCATAGATGCGGGTCAGCTCATCGAGTTCGGTGACGACCACACGTTCGCCGATTTGGTGAATGGTATCGTTCGTCAGGCCAAGTTCCACCACCGGAATGCCGGCTGCGGCGAGAAAGCGCCCATCCGAGGTTCCGCCACCGGTATCGCGAAGTGTCACGATACCATTCACATGCTCAATACTCCGGCTCACCAGATCCAGCAGGGGAGAGTCCGGGGTGTAGAAGGCAGCAGCCTCATGGCGGATATCCAGACGGGTCGCCGGGCTGGTTGCACAGGCCGTTTCAATGCGCTGGCGGATTTCCTCGAAATCGAGGCCGG
>CAZQTO010000138.1:2141-4927 GCA_964596375.1 uncultured Zetaproteobacteria bacterium
CGGGAGCATGAGGGAGGGCAAGAGTGTACACCGCGCTGGCCGCGCAGGCAGTAAAGATACGCTGGCGGATTGCCTCGAAATCGAGGCCCGGATAGTAGCGGCTGTCGGCAAAAGCGGAAGCCCTGCCGGGGATCACATTGCTCGCCCCTTCACCGCCCTGCACATTGGTGAACTGGCAGGAGGTTGGCGGGAAGTCCGCAGCCGGCTTGCCCCAGTCGATATGCAGGATGGCGTGCAGGGCTTCAATGGCATGGTGGATGGCATTGTCGGCGTCCTGCGGGTAAGCGGAATGTCCCTGCTTACCCTCCACCTTGATATAAACATGCACCACACCGCGACGACCACGGCGAATGGTGTCGCCAACCTTTGATGAAGATGAGGGTTCGCCGACCACTGCCGCATCGGGAAGAAGGTTGTGGCTCTGCAGATATTCAACCAGACGGATGGTGCCATCCACCGAATCGCCTTCCTCATCGGAGGTGATCAGCAGTTGCAGGCCGGGCAGGGGGATGTTTTGTGCGCAGCAATGCTCGAGAGCTGCCAGCCAGCAGGCGATACCGCCCTTCATATCCTGTGCGCCGCGTCCGTGCAGTACGCCGTTTTCGACTACAGCGTCAAATGGCGGATGCGGCCATCTGGCCTCGGGACCTGTGGGGACCACATCGGTGTGCCCGGCAAAGGCCAGCGTGCCCGGCTTTTCACCCGGACGGCTGTAGATGCTGTTGGTGATGCCACCGGTATCGACGCGGGTGCGTGTAAAACCTAGCGGGGATAAAAGCGATTCGATGTAGTCCTGACAAGCACCATCATCGGGCGTGATGGAACGCAGGCGGATCAGTTCGACAGCATGTTTGAGTGCTGCCGGAGTCGTTGCGTTCATCAGTGTTCGCTTACAGCCGGGGTGGCAGGAGCTTGCAGCTGGTAATCGTGAAGTACCTTGTCCAATTCACCCAAAGAACCGGCTTCGGCAACGACCGTGCCGTCGATGCGTGCGCTGAGGGCCAGTGGGTTTCCAGCGGTGAGTAATACATACTCAGCATCCGTGCTCACGCGCAGGCTCTGACCGCTGCGCAACAGGGCTTCCTTGAGCAGGGAGCCATCCGGCGCATGAACCTGAAGCCAGACATCCTGATCCACAGCTGTTAGCTGATATCTGTGAACACTGGTGTCTGTCGGTGCCGCATCCGGCATGCTTACGGGCTGCCGGACGGGTTCGGGGGAGGGGATGCTTACAGGCATCGCTTGCGGAGGGGGGGATGAGGGCATTGTTTCGTTCGCTGCAGGCTCATCTTGCGTGGGCTGTACGTCCTCTGCCGCAGACGGCCGGGCTGGAGGAAAGTCGGGCGCTGGAGCGCTTGCCAGCGGAAGTTCGGCAAGTGGCGTCAGGTCCTTTTCTCCTTCATCGACAACATTGAACAAAATGAGCACAAGGAAGAAGCAGGCAGCAGCAGCAAGGGCCCATGTGCGGTTCATGGCAATGGGCGGGTCGGGCATGGTGAACGGCTTGGTAAGCTTATAGTCGCCTGTTCTCAAGGCATCGATATCCTGACTGATATCCACGCCAAGCAGGGCAGCGTACTGGCGAAGGAAGCCCATGACATAAACCTCTTCCGGCAGCGTGCTCCAGTCGCCGCTTTCCAGTGCTTCCAGATAAGCGCGGCGGATGCGGAGACGGTCTGAGGCATCGGCGAAGCTGATTTCCTTGGATTGGCGCGCCTGCGACAAGCGTTCGCCAGCCCTGATGCGGGCATCACTGTGTGTGGCCTTATCCGGCTTTGAAAGCTCTTCGTGGGCTGTTTCGGGAGTATGTGGTGTCGTCATGGCTGCATGGACCTCAGGATCTGCTCAGCCCAGACTCTGTCCATCGGCTCTGGGGTCTGTTTGATAAACTGTTGCAACTGGCGCTGCGCCGTGTCGTTATCGCCCTGATTACGCAGCAGGGCGAGCAGGCCTTCAAGCGCCTGTCTGTTGGCCGGGCTATCACGCAGAATGGTTTCATACATCGCTTGGGCAAATTCGGGGTTACCATGCTCCCTGTATGCGGCGGCCTCCTTTAGACGCGACGCCTCCTGTGACGGGTTAAGCAGGCGAGCCTGACGGTAGGCGGCGATGGCTTCGCTGAGCCGATTCTGCATGAGCAGGGCATCGCCGAGATTGATGTAGGCGAAATCTGGGCGGTTGTATCGCGGATCTTCCAGCGCCTTCCTGAATGCATCCTCGGCCTCTTTGGGCTTTTGCATGGACAGCAACAGGGAGCCGTAATTGTTCCAGGTGCGGGCTGCAGGATCGATGGCCAGGGCGCGGCGATAGTAGGCATGCGATTTTTCCAGATCACCACGCAAGCGCCAGGCATAAGCCAGTGCATCGATCACATCGGCGCGCTTGGGATCAAGCTGCTCGGCATGCAGCAGCTCATCGAAGGCCTTGGGCAGGTTGTTTTTCTCCAGAGCATCCAGCCCCAGGCGGAAATGCGATTCGACCTGCTTGGCCGTGGCATCCTCCTTGGGAGGCGTGTGCTTGCCTGAGCATGCGCTAAGAAGCACTGCGCCTGTCAGCAGCACTGTTAGGAGAAAGGACGGGCGAAGCATCATTATAGCAATCGCTCGACCAGTGCGTGGATCGGCTTGATTGCGGCATCGTCAAACTGCGAAAGGCCACCGATAATGGCCGTATCCAGGGCATGGCGGCAGCCCGACTGGCACTCGTGCAAATCTGTCATATCAGCGAACAGGGCCTTGAGCATGGCCTTGGCCTCGGGCGTGTGCCACTGGTCGCCGAGATACTGC
>CAZQTO010000139.1:0-3966 GCA_964596375.1 uncultured Zetaproteobacteria bacterium
GAGGTCTTCACCCAGGGGGCTGAGTTCAGGCCGAGGGCCGCAGCCTTCTTGGCAACCAGACCCGCACCGAGCATGACCGAGGGGTTGGAGGTGTTGGTGCAGGAGGTGATGGCGGCAATTACGACTGCTCCGTCGTCCATGCTTATTTCCTGTCCCTTGATGGTGGTGGTGACAGCCTTGGAGGCAAGACCGGCTTCCTGCTTGCCCGCCTGCAGAGCGGTGGAGAAGCTGGTCTTCGACTGGCTGAGCGCAATGCGATCCTGCGGGCGCTTGGGGCCGGCCAGCGACGGCACGATCGTGGACATGTCGAGAGCAAGGCTCTCGCTGTATTCGGAAGTGTTTGGACCGTCGCGAAACATGCCTTGGGCCTTTGCGTAGGCCTCGACCAGCGCGATGTTTTTTTCGGAGCGTCCGGAAAGACGCAGATAGTTCAGCGTTTCATCGTCGATCGGGAAGATGCCGCAGGTGGCACCGTATTCCGGCGCCATATTGGCAATGGTGGCACGATCGGCCAGCGGCAGTCTATCCAGACCCGAGCCATAGAACTCGACGAACTTGCCGACCACGCCGTGTTTGCGAAGCATCTCCACGATGGTTAGCACAAGGTCGGTGGCTGTAGCGCCCTCGGGCAAAGCACCCGTCAGCTCGAAGCCGACGACTTTTGGGATGAGCATGGAAACAGGCTGGCCGAGCATGGCCGCCTCCGCCTCAATGCCGCCCACGCCCCAGCCGAGCACGCCCAGGCCATTGATCATCGTGGTATGCGAATCGGTGCCGACCAGGGTGTCCGGGTATGCCACACCATCACTATCCACAAATACCGTACGCGCCAGATGCTCCAGATTGACCTGATGCACGATGCCGGTATCCGGTGGGACAACCTTGAAGTTGTCGAAGGCCTTCTGTCCCCATTTGAGGAAGTTGTAGCGCTCGCGGTTACGTGAAAATTCGATTTCGGCATTTTTTGCCATGGCATCATCGGAGCCGAAGGCATCCACCTGCACTGAGTGGTCAATGACAAGCTCGGCCGGAGCCAGCGGGTTGATCTGCGAAGCCTTGCCACCAAGCGCCACCACTGCATCGCGCATTGCTGCCAGATCTACCACGGCGGGTACGCCGGTGAAGTCCTGCATGAGGACTCGTGCCGGCATGTAGGCGATTTCCTTCGATGGTTCGGCCTTGGCATCCCAGTTAAGGATCGACAGCACATCCTCACGGCTGACCACCTCACCGTCTTCGCGGCGCAGCAGATTCTCCAGCAGGATTTTCATCGAGAATGGCAAACGGGCGGCATCGCCGGCTGCATCCAAGCGGTAATAGGTATAGGTCTTGTCGCCGACCTTAAGTGTGCTCTTTGCGCCAAAACTGTTGCTCAAGGGATACTCCTGTGTTGCTGAAATGAGGTCGCAAGCTAGCGCCTTTGCCGCCGTTTTCCAAAGCGGACACGCAAACGGGGTGAAACAGGCTAAAATGGGTCTATGAACGCATGGCTGGTTAATCATGATGAGCAGCGACGCCGCATGCTGGAGACGATTCGCAACGAGGCGAGGCTATGCACGCACTACACCGGCCGCCCGGAGCTCTCTCCCCGCGTGCTTGCCGTGATGCAGGAATTGCCGCGGCACCGTTTCGTGCCGCTGCCCATGCGCCATGCGGCCTATGACAACGCGGCCCTTTCGGTCGGGCACGGGCAGACCATTTCGCAGCCATTCATCGTGGCACTGATGACCGACCTGCTTGATCTGACGGGTGAGGAACGGGTGCTTGAGATCGGAACCGGCACCGGTTACCAGACGGCGATCCTCGCCCACCTGGCCCGCGAGGTGTTCAGTGTTGAGCGTATTCCCGCACTCGCTACAGCAGCCAGAAAGCGGCTGGAGGAATTGGAACTGGAGGATCGGGGACATGTGCATGTGGGGAACGGTTGGCAAGGCTGGCCGGAACAAGCACCGTTTGATGCCATCATCGTCACTGCGGCTGCCGAGCGCATCCCTGAGCCTTTGATTGAGCAACTGGCAGCTGAGGGGAGAATGGTGATTCCGCTTGGTCCGCCGGGCGTCAGCCAGCAGTTGTTGCGTATTGAGAAATCATATGTCGGCGAGTTGAAGGTCCGGGATATGCTGCCTGTGGTCTTTGTGCCGCTGATCGAGGAGGACTGATATCTTGCCCGGCCAGTTACCGGCTACCGCTAGCATTCTCATGCAGAGCAATATTTGCTCCTTCCGGACCACCCCCTCTCTTCTATACTCAGCGTTATTGGCCAAAGGCTGATATTTCAGGAGGCTTGAATGATGCGTAAAACACTATTGAGTTTGGCTGCTCTGGCAGCACTGGGCCTGACGGCAACACCCGTCATGGCAGCACATCATGAGAAGGGCGATGCCCCCGGCATGTCTGCCGCTGCACATGCGGACAAGGATGCGAAGAAGGCTCACAAGGCTGAGCGCAAGGCCAGTAAGGATACGGAGAAGTCCGCCAGCAAGGACCAGGACAGGAAAAAGAAAGAGATGAAGGAAAGAAAGGATAAGACACACCAAGAAGGCAAGAAAAAGATGAAGGAATCTGAAGAGAAGATGGGAAGTCAATACGACTGATGCCTGGTCTTCGCTGAATTAAGTATCCAGTTCCATTTTGCAAAGCCCCGCCATCGGCGGGGTTTTCTACTTTCAGGAGGCTTTTATTTGATGGTTTCCAAATATTCATCCATTTCCGGTGCAAGCAGCATGGGAACAAGCCTGGCATTGGCATCGGGCATCGGGAAACCACCCAAGGCATCACGGCTCACCCATGCGTGTTCCGATTCGCAACTCAGGCTGGATACATCCGCACAGCAACAGGCAAACAACACAAAACGAAGCGCTCGATCCTGATAATCATACTCCGCCTCACCAAGCTGCTGCCAGTGCTCAGCGCACAGGCCGGCTTCCTCTTTCAACTCGCGCATCGCTGCTGGTAAAGCTGCTTCGCCCGGCTCCAGTTTGCCGCCGGGGAAAGACCACAGGCCGGCACAATGCACGTCGGCAGGCCGTTTGAGCAGCAGCACTTCATGCCTGCGGTTGAAAACAGCGGCAAGCGCAATGGTCTGATGATCCATGCAGGGAACACTAAGGGCTTGCGCAACAAAGTGGTATGCGCGCATGGCGATTCGTAGAAAGCAGGGCTAGGCTTCTTCGCATGTCGCTGGAAATCATTCGCCATTCACTGCAGCCCTATCCGGATTCGATATCCGAGCAGGAAGGGCGGGTGGCGAACATCATCGCAGGTCAGGCAAGCCCCTGCATCATCCTCACCGAACATCCACCGCTGTACACCATCGGCACCTCGGGCAGCGAAGGCGATATCATCAGTCGCAATATTGACGGCGAAGCCATTGCTGTGTTCGCAAGCGGGCGCGGCGGCGAGGTGACCTATCACGGGCCGGGACAGCTGGTGTGCTATGTGCTGGCCGATCTGCGCCGGGACCCTGATCTGCACCGGCATGTGCAGCGACTGGAGGAGATGGTGATGCGCACGCTGGCCGATTTCGGCATCGAAGCCTGCCGCAGCGAGCGCGGCATCGGGGTCTGGGTGGGGGATAATAAAATAGCCGCGGTCGGCGTGCGCTGCCGAAAATGGATCACCTTTCATGGCATTGCCCTGAACATCAACCCCAATCTGCGCCACTTCTCCGGCATTGTAGCCTGCGGTATGACAGATTCCCCCGTTACATCCATGCATGCAGAAGGCGTGTTGGCCAGTCGCATTGAGGTGGAGGAGAAGCTTCTTCCGCATGCCAACAAACTGTTTGCTGCGTAGATAAGTCGACACGCTACATGTGGAGGGTGAGTTCTTCGAAAACCTTGCACGGCAGAGCACGATACGTAGCGTTCCGATTCCTTCAAACCGCACACGGGAGCAACCATGTCCAGCCAGTCCTACACTATCCGGCGCGCACTGATCAGCGTATCCGATAAATCCGGCGTTGAG
>CAZQTO010000139.1:3976-4865 GCA_964596375.1 uncultured Zetaproteobacteria bacterium
TATCCTGTCCACCGGCGGCACCGCCAAGCTCTTGCGCGAGGCAGGCATCGCCTGCCGCGATGTCTCCGACTACACGGGCTTCCCCGAAATGATGGACGGGCGTGTAAAAACCCTGAATCCGAAGGTGCACGGCGGCATCCTTGCGCGTCGGGATAATCCCGGCGATCTGGCATCGATGGCCGAGCACGGTATCGAGCAAATCGATCTGGTGTGCGTCAATCTTTATCCCTTCCGTGAAGCCGTGGCCAAAGACGGCTGCACGATTGACGATGCGATTGAGAACATCGACATCGGCGGCCCGTGCATGGTGCGCGCCTCGGCCAAGAATCATAAATTCGTCACCATCGTCGTCGATCCGACCGATTACGCCATGATCCTCGATGCGATGGACAGCAACGATCTCGATGAAGCCAAACGTCGTGCGCTGGCCGTGAAGGCGTTCGCACACACTGCGGCTTATGACGGCGCCATCGCCAACCATTTTTCCGCCCTTAATGCCGATGGTTCCAAGCGCGACTTCCCGGATATCTTCACCCGCCAGTTCATCAAGACGGCCGATGAATTGCGTTACGGCGAAAATCCGCATCAGCAGGGCGCTTTCTACGCCGATCCCGAGGATGAGGGCATGTCGCTGGCCGATTGCGAAATCATGCAGGGCAAGGCGATTTCCTATAACAATATCGCCGATGCCGATGCCGCCTTTGCGCTGGTGCGTGATTTCGAAGCGCCTGCCGTGGTCATCGTCAAGCATGCCAACCCCTGCGGTGTGGCCGTGGGTGCGGTTCAAGCAGAGACCTACGAGCGCGCCCGCGCTGCCGATGCGGTATCCGCCTTCGGTGGCATCGCAGCCTTCAACCGCCCGCTTGAAGAGGCCACCGCCAAGCTGATT
>CAZQTO010000140.1:0-4809 GCA_964596375.1 uncultured Zetaproteobacteria bacterium
ATCAATGTGAACGACTCGGTGACCAAGTCCAAGTTCGACAACCTCTACGGTTGCCGCGAGTCACTGCTGGACGGCATCAAGCGCGCTACCGATGTGATGATTGCCGGCAAGATCTGTGTTGTGCTTGGTTACGGCGAGGGGGGTAAAGGCTGTGCGCAGGCATTCCGCGGCATGGGTGCGACCACCTGGGTTACCGAAATCGATCCGATCTGCGCCCTGCAGGCGGCCATGGAAGGCTACCGTGTTGTTAATATGGATGATGCATGTGCCTTGGGCGATGTC
Organism: uncultured Zetaproteobacteria bacterium; assembly: GCA_964596375.1. Classification (GTDB taxonomy): domain Bacteria; phylum Pseudomonadota; class Zetaproteobacteria; order Mariprofundales; family Mariprofundaceae; genus UBA1543. The sequence goes on from CAZQTO010000140.1 coordinate 283, forward strand.
TTCGTGACGACCACTGGTAACTACCACGTCATTACCCACGATCACATGGCGGCGATGAAGGATCAGTCCATCGTCTGCAATATCGGTCATTTCGATAATGAGATCGATGTCGCAAGCCTGAAGAAATATGAATGGGACAATGTGAAGCCACAGGTGGATCAGATCATCTTCCCCGATGGCAAGCGCATCACGCTGCTGGCTGAAGGCCGTCTGGTGAATCTGGGTTGCGGAACAGGGCACCCAAGCTTTGTGATGTCCAATTCCTTCACCAACCAGACACTGGCCCAGATTGAGCTGTTCACGCAGACCGGTGAGTACAAGAATGAAGTGTACACTCTGCCGAAGCGGTTGGACGAGGAAGTGGCGCGTCTGCATCTGGCCAAGGTAGGTGTGAACCTGACACCGCTGACCAAGGAGCAGGCTGATTACATTGGTGTTCCGCTTGAAGGCCCGTATAAGCCGAACCACTACCGCTACTAGGTATATTAATAATGCGCACCCCCGCCCGGCTGTACAGTGCATGTTTGTGTTGTGCCCTGCTGTTTGCGCTGCCGGTGTGGGCGGGGGATGCGGCATCCTCATCCAGCGCTGATGTGAGATTCGACCGAACCGGTGACGGTCTGGTTGATGCAGAGGATTGGGGGCGCTTGAAGGCGGATGAGAAAACGGCATACGCGCGCGACTCCCTGCTGGAGCTTGGTCTGGCTCCCGATGCGGCTGTGGGTAACGGGCGGACTAGGTTGCAGGACTATCTCGAAGGCTTGCGTTCCGTTTATGAGCGCTAAACCCAGTGAATTTTGTATGGTTGAAACCGATCTTTTAAAATGGTATAAATCGCAACCCTCACGGGGAGGGTGTGTCACACAAGCTTTTGTTTTACCACGCCCCCTTCGGTTTGAAGGCTGTTTTAGATTGATTCCTGCATGAGTGATCTGCGGCATTTCGCAGGTTCGGGTGGATCATCACGCGGTGTTCAGGTGGCGCTGCTTTGGCAGTTGGGTGCAGGGCTGGTCGGCATGTTGGCGACAGCTTTGCGCTATGACCTTATGGTGGTGTTAGGGGTTGGTTTCGGCGTGTTGATTGTCATGCTGAGTACCATGCTGTTGGGGCGGCGCATCCATGATGCTGTTGCTGCCGATACGGAAAGCGGGCAGCACATGTTGTATGCCGGCGCAGTGATGCGGTTTGTGTTTGTGCTTGCAGCGCTGATAGTGGCATACAGCCTTGGTTTGCATCTGTTTGCAGTGGCTGTTGGGATGATGTTGGCACAGGCTGCGATGTTCTTTTTTGCAGCCGGTGGCTTGAGGGCTCAGTTTAAGCGGTCTGACTAGTTCGCCGCGATGTAGTAGTAAAACTAAGCATTAACGGGAGAAGCAGTTGGCGCAAGAGGAGCATGGCGCAGGAGGGATCGCAGATCATCTGAATTACTGGTCTTATAAGTTCGATGATTCCAATCCATTCATGCAGATTCACCTTGATACAATGTTGACCACGATCATTGTGGCCGGTTTGCTTGTAGGTTTTTCAATATGGCTTAGCCGCCGCCTTACCGATGGAGCACCAAGCGGTGCCCAGAACTTCATGGAGTCCGTGGTTGGTTTTGTTGACGACACGGTGCGTGATAACTTCCCGGTTCACAACCCGTTCATTGCGCCGCTGGCCCTGACCGTCTTTATATTTATTTTCCTGATGAACTGTCTGGATATCTTCCCGGCCTTCCTGTCCGGCCATATTGCACACCTGTTCGGCCTCGAGCATTACCGCCAGGTGCCGACCAACGATCTGAATCTTCCGGCGGCTATGGCTGTCAGTGTATTTATCATGGTCTTGTACTATGAGTTCAAGCTCAAACCGGTGCATTTCTGCAAGGAGTTGCTGCTGCAGCCATTTGCCAGCCTGTTGCTGGATGCGAAGAATCCGGTCGTCAAGCTCCTCGGTGTTTTGCTGATTCCCCTGAATCTGATTCTTAAGCTGGTGGAAGAGTTGGCCAAACCGCTCTCCCTGTCCTTCCGACTGTTCGGCAATATGTTTGCCGGCGAAGTGATCTTCCTGCTCATCGCATTCCTGCTGCTGGGTGGTGGGGCTGTGGGTATGGCGACAGGCTTCTTTGTGGGTCTGGGCTGGTCTATATTCCACATGTTTATCGGTCTGTTGCAGGCATTTATTTTCATGATTCTGACGGTGGTGTACCTGTCGATTGCGCACCAGCCGGTAGAACACTGATTTACTAAAAAAACAACGTAGGGAAAAAAGGAGTAACAACATGGAACCAACCACAATCATTACCGCAGCTACCGCAATCTCGGTGGGTGTCATTCTGGCCGCCGCAGGTCTGGGTTCAGCTATCGGCTGGGGTCTGATTACATCTAAAACGCTGGAAGGCATTGCACGTCAGCCTGAGATGCGTCCACAGCTGATGTTCAATATGTTCATCTTTGCCGGTCTGATGGAGTCATTCCCGTTCATTATCATGGCCTTTGCGCTCTGGTTCCTGTTCGCCAACCCGTTTATTGCCTAATCGGTAAGCCAAGAACCATAGAAAACGCGCGCATAGCGAGGTGATGGAATGAGCATAGACCTGACATTTATCGGACAGATAGTCGTCTTCCTGACACTGCTGCTTCTGCTGAAGAAGTTTCTGTACGGCCCGTTGAACGATTTGATGGAGAAGCGCTCCGCCAAAATCGCCGAAGGTCTGGCAGCTGCAGATGCAGGCAAAGAAGCCAAGGCCAAGGCCGACATTGAGATTGCCGGTCAGCTGAAAGAAGCCAGAAAGAAGGCTCAGGAAATTCTTGCAGCAGCTGAAAAGCGTGCCGCGGAAATTCAAGAAGAGATAACCAATAAGGCACGCGAAGATGCGGGTCAGATTGTGCAGGCTGCACGTGAAGAGGTTGATGCTGAAGTGAACAAAGCACGCATGGTGCTGCGTAAGGAAGTGGCTGGTATTGCTATTGCCGCTGCCGAGCGGGTTATCAATGCGGAGCTCGATGGCAAACGTCACAGCAAGCTCATCGATGATGTTGTCGCGCAAGGGTTTGGTAACGCATGAGCACGACCTCGATTTCGCGGCGCTACGCCCGGGCTCTCTTTGAGTTGCAGCAGGAGGGGGTGGCAATTGCCGAATCCCTGAGTGCAGCAGCCGCTGTTGCCGGTGTGGATGAAGTGGCAGCAGTGCTTGAGCAGTCCCAAATCCCCGCGTCTGTGAAGGCTGCGATTATTGACAAGGCTGCCAAGTCTTCCAGTAAGGAAGTTTCACGTCTGGTCTTGATGCTGTGCGAACGCGGTAAGGTTGCGTTGTTGCCTGAAATTAATGCCATGTTTGAAGAAATGGTGCGGGATGCATCCAGCCAGATTGAGGCTGAGGTTGTTGCAGCCACTGCCCTGAACAAGGCTACACAGGATAATATTGCTGCAGCGCTTACCAAGGCGGTGGGTCGCAAAGTGGTTATCAAGACGTCGCAGGATAAGACTATCCTCGGCGGGCTGGTGGTTCGGCTGGGGGATCGTCAACTTGACTATTCGCTGCGTACCCGGCTTGAGGGCCTGAAACGGGCCATGGTTTCGTAACACAACATTTAGAGTTTATAAAAGTAATCTGAGGTAGGAAATATGAAGCTCGATACTGCTGAAATCAGTTCCATCATTAAGGAACAAATCAAGGGATATAAGGCTGCTGCGGCAGATGCCAATGTCGGAACGCTGGTTAGCGTCGGTGATGGTGTTGCCATTGTGCACGGCCTGTCCGGAGCCATGGCCGGTGAAATGCTGGAGTTTCCGCAGGGAGCCTCGGGCATGGTGCTGAACCTTGAAGAGGACAGCGTCGGCGTGGTTATTTTCGGTGATTACACCCATCTGCGCGAAGGCGATCAGGTGAAGTGCACGGGCGGTATTTTCTCGGTACCGGTTGGCCCTGAGCTGAAAGGCCGGGTGGTTAACGCACTGGGTCAGCCGATTGACGGCAAGGGTCCGGTCAAGACCAAGATGACCGATCCTGTTGAAAAGATTGCACCGGGGGTGATTGAGCGCAAATCGGTGGATCAGCCGCTGCAAACAGGTATCAAGTCCATCGATGCCATGATTCCGATCGGTCGCGGCCAGCGCGAGCTGATTATCGGCGACCGTCAGACGGGTAAAACCGCCATTGCGGTCGATACCATCATCAACCAGAAGGGCACCGGCGTGACCTGTGTGTATGTTGCTGTCGGCCAGAAGGCTGCGACTGTGGCGACAGTGGTGCGCACCCTGAAAGAACACGGCGCCCTGGATCACACCATTGTGGTTGCCGCCAGCGCTTCCGAATCGGCTGCACTGCAGTATCTGGCACCTTATACCGGTTGCACTATGGGCGAGTATTTCCGCGACCGTGGCGAAGATGCGCTGATTGTTTATGATGATCTGACCAAACAGGCATGGGCCTACCGTCAGGTTTCCCTGTTGCTGCGTCGTCCGCCGGGCCGTGAAGCCTATCCGGGTGACGTGTTCTACCTGCATTCCCGTCTTCTGGAACGTGCGGCACGCGTCAATGCC
>CAZQTO010000141.1:0-4747 GCA_964596375.1 uncultured Zetaproteobacteria bacterium
GTCCGTCTGGGCCGCAACATCATTCAGCAATATCTGGATCGGCAGGGGGAATTATGTGTATTCACCCTCAGTGGTGAGGTTGAACAGGAAATGACCGATCGCCTGTCAAATTATCCGGACTGGTCTCTTCCTCTGGATATCAACCGCTGGCAACGCTTTCTTATGCGCCTGAATGATGTGATCGGGCAACATGATCAGGATACAACGGTCATCCTGACCGCACCTGAAATACGCGCCTCATTAGCCAAGGCGCTGAACAAGACCATGGCCCGCGCCACCGTACTTTCCATCACTGAAGTGCCTTCACACATCAGCATACAAACGCTGGGAAGGGTTGGATTAAACGATGCAAATTAAAGTCTTTTCATCGCCCAAACTACACGAAGCATTATCGCTGGTTCGACAGGGACTGGGGCCGGAAGCCGTGATTCTGGACCGGCACAGATGCATCGATGAAAGTGGTAATACCATCTGGCATGTGCACGCTGCCCGTGATTATATCAACGAGCCAACCCCGGCCCCGAGAGACAGTAAGGCAGATGAGCTCAATGACATTCTGGCATCTGCTACACGCCGGCTTGAACGCGTTGTGGATGGTTTCGAAAAGAAGGAAATTGGCAGTCTGCGCAAAACACTTTCCGGCACTCAAGCACAACAGGCATTCGACAAATTGATTCACCTTGGCGTTGCGCCAAATTTTGCCACTGACATCGCTGAAGATTTTGGCAAGAGAAAGCCCATAGCAGCATCTTTTTTGCGCAATGGAGCCCCCCTCAATCCAGAGGAAAAGCAGGAAATCGTATTACTGACCGGGCCGAGCGGAAGTGGTAAAACCACACTGGCTGCCAAGCTTGCGGCTCACTTCAGCTTAAAGGGCGTAAGTGTCGCCTTGATGAGTACGGATACCGAACGTATTGGCGGTCTGTCTGTATTGCAGACCTATGCCGAGGCGCTCGATGTGCCGCTTATTCCATTGCAAAGCAAGGCAGACATTGCTTCTGCGTTGATCCAGACAAAATCGGCACGATTGCTGCTAGTAGACAGTGAAGGCTGGACCAACAACAAGTTGGCAGGCATGAAAAGACAAACGGAATTGTGGCGCCACCTTCCCTGCAGCCGACGCTTTATGGTGATTCCAGCCAACATGGATGAAGCGGATGGCTTCAAGGGAATATTACAAGCCCGGGAGCTTGGCATCACAGAGTTGGCTATCACCAAACTGGATGAAACAAGCCGCCCCGGCAAGCTGATTAACTGGATTGCCACAGGGCCTGTCGTTTCATACTGCAGTTATGGGCCGGAGGTGCCCGAGCAAATGGGATGGCTTTCAGCCAAAGCATTGACCGCCTTGCTTGCCAATCATGCAGAGGCAAAGGAGTAATGATGAGCGAAGCATTCAAACTAGCCAAGAAAAGCGCGCCTCCGGCTATCGCTGTCAGTAGCGGTAAGGGAGGGGTAGGTAAAACTTTTCTTTCCATACACCTGGCTGACCGGGCGGTTCAACAGGGTAAACGCGTTCTGCTTGTGGATGCCGATCTTGGTTTGGCAAATGTGGATGTCATGCTTGGCATAACTGCCTCGGGTGATATTCAGCAGGTGGTGGATGGCCAATCACAACTTAGCGATATCCTTGTTACGCACAGCAATGGTTTTGATGTATTGCCGGGTGGTAGCGGGCTTCACGAACTGACCCACCTCTCAGCCATTCAGCAGCGTCTTCTGTTGGATGAAATGAATGCCCTCACATGCAATTATGACCTGGTTCTCATCGATACAGCTGCAGGAATCAGTGAAAACGTGCTGTATTTTTCCTCCTGTGCCGAATCTGTACTCATCGTTCTGACACCGGACCCCACCTCCCTGACCGATGCTTACGCCCTGATCAAGGTGCTGTCCCGCCAGCGTGATGTGGGAAAATTCCTGGTGGCTGTCAATCAAGCCGACGAAGTTCAGGCACAGGTAACCTTCCACCGCCTGTTATCTGTAGCAGACCGCTATCTGGATGTAGTCCTGGATTTTGTCGGGTTTATGCCCGAGTACAGCAAAGTTAGAACGGCAATCCAGTCACAGAAGCTTCTGCATAGCTGCGGAGATCGTTCACAAATCGACAGCCTGAATAAACTGCTGGACTCTATACTCGCTCAACCCCCAAGTGTCCGTAGCGGCGCTGGGATGCAGCTTTTCTGGCAACGCACCCTTGGTAATGACCTGGGCCACACGTCCCAGGCAGATGTGGTGGTTTAAGCGATGCCAACTCACCATGCTGCTGCATGTGGCGGGATTGCCGGCCTCCTGCTTGGCGTGTTTATTGCGCTGTTCAATGACATGCAAGTAGCCGACGCTGCTTATCGATTGCTTATCCTGGCCATGAGCGGCGCCTGGATGGGATCTATTTTAGCAGTGCTTAATGATCTGCTGATGCCCGACAGCGATACCGGATCAGGTCGTCATTAATCATGAACAATCCGTACTCGGGAAACAGCGCTACAACAATCTCACTGAACCCTGAGAAGTTGCTGGAGGAACACCTGCCGTTGATTCGATATCACGCCGGTCAACTGATCCGACGCGTGCCAAAATCCATCGAATTGGACGACCTGATTGACTCGGGTGTGCTCGGACTGCTGGAAGGAGCAGGCCGTTTCGATGAGGGCAAAGGTATCCAATTCAAGACCTTCATTTCATTCCGGGTTCGCGGTGCCATGATTGATTATCTGCGTGCCTTTGACTGGTTTCCCAGAAGCATGCGTGATGCATCCAAAGGATTGCAGAAGGCTCTATACATCCTGCAACAGCAATATGGCCGACCGGCAGAGGAAGAAGAGGTGGCGGCTTATCTTGGTCTGGATCTCAAGGAATACCGGGATCGCCTGGATCAGGTGAAGAGCATATCCGTGGTGTATTTCAACGATCTTCCATCCATGGACAAGGATGATGATGCATTAGACATGATCGAATCGATTGCTGATAACCCGGAAGACGTACCTGAACGACAGATGGCCATGCTCGAATTCGCCGATCATCTGGCCGAGGCCATTATAGAGTTGCCTCTTCGCGAAAAGGTGTTGCTGTCTTTATATTACCACGAAGAATTGAATATGAAGGAAGTGGCGCTGGTTCTCGGGCTGACAGAATCGCGCGTCTCGCAACTGCACAGCCAGATGGTACTAAGGTTGCGGGGACTTCTGAATCTGGATATTCCTGATGAGTAAGGCCAGCGACATACCTCCAGTCGGAGCTGGTAATGCGATCCTCCAGATCAATCACCGCAATTCAAAACAGCCGCGGCAAAAATCAAAAGGCGGACAGAAACACGAACAAGCCCCAACCCACTCAGACAACCCGGATCAACATGACAGCCATATCCCGTCATCCGGCGAAAACCATCAGGGAGTAGATCGCTATGTCTGAGTTTGCTGAACCTTTAAGCCAATATCTGCCCATGCTGCTCGACGGCATCATGCTTGTTGCCCTTGCCGGCCTATGGTTCCTTTGGGGACACAATGCAAAGCGCCAACGCCTGGTGGAATCCATGCTGGCAGACAGTGCCAAGCAGTTGCATGAGGCCACGCATCACCTGCAGCAGGCCATGGAGCTGATCAACCAATCAACAGACAGACAAGGCCAACAGATGCACAAAACCGGCCCTGACCGCGCTCAAAAAAAACCGGCTTCCCGGGAAGATACAAAAATTTCCGATATGTTGAACATGCAACGTGAAGGCAAGTCGATTGAGGATATTTCCAAAAAAATCGGTTTGCCATTGAGTCAGGTCAAACTGATGCTGAAACTCCACGCCAACAGGGCGCACTAATGTTTCCGGTCACCGCAGCACAGCTTCTCAACCTGCCTGAAGGGGCGGCATCAAATGCCAATCAGCGCCTTCCATGGACAAACGGGAGCCTGCTTTCTGCAAAACTGAGCCCTACTGAAACGCCAGGCGTTGCCCAGCTCTTGTTGGGCGGCTACAGACTGCGCGCAGAGGTCCCACCCACAACGACAATGGGTAATGTGTGGTTGTTACTGATCAATCAAGAGATGCCGGCCCAGTTCCGACTACTTAGTGATGCTCAGGCTGTAAGAGTCCTTGCCCAAATGCTGCAAAAATCCGCAAGCAACCGTGCAGAGCAGTCCTCTGGCAAACAAACCCAGGAACATGGCTGGAACAAGATGGAAACCGATACCCTCCCATTTGCAGCCGATGTCTCAAAAGACGGACAGAATTTGTTTTTAAGGGACCGAGATACAGGCAGCCCCCATGTGGTATTAAATAAATCGTCTGACCCGGAAAGGTTTTACATTCAGGGGCGTGTCGATCTGAAACATCTGGGGGCTGTGGTATTCACCCTTGAGGGCAGCAAGGAGCATGACTGGTGGCTGCGAATGTTTGCGGCCAATCCACAGCTCATATCCCCTCTTCGCGCAAACTTCGATACATGGCTACATGACAAGCAAACAAGCTACACCAACCTTGGTGGAGAGCTTCTCCCGGGACTGCCGGACGACCTCTCGGCACTTGCAGGTAGTATTCAGGCATGATTGAACGCGAGGTGGCCGTTGCACTGAGCTTCAAACCTGAGCTTGATGATGCTCCGAAAGTACTTGCTGCCGGGTACGGTGAAATAGCAAAGCAAATTATGGCTGTAGCAAAAGCTGAAGACATTCATATTCATCAGGATGATAACCTTGCTCAACTCCTCGCACGTATCCCGGCAGGTCAGGAAATCCCCAAGGCTGCTTATCAGCT
>CAZQTO010000142.1:0-4742 GCA_964596375.1 uncultured Zetaproteobacteria bacterium
ATCCATTTGCGCTTCGATATCAAGGCCTCATCACTTCCCGATGAATTTAAGGAGAGGTTGTTGCAGTGGCGCGACCAACGCATCAGTTCCGAGGGTGTGATCATTATCAAGGCCCAGCAGCATCGCAGTCAGGAGAAGAACCGGGCGGATGCCTTAGGCCGCTTGCAGGATCTGATTCGGGCAGCCATGGTTGTTCAGAAGAAGAGAAGGCCGACGCGCAAGACCCTGGCCTCGAAAAAACGGCGACTGGAAGCCAAAAGCATTCGTGGTCAGGTGAAGTCCCTGCGGAAAAAGGTCAGCGAATAGATTGCCGGTGCCATGGTGGTTCATTTTGGTTTAGGATAATGCAAGTACAGTGGCCTACTGGTTCAAGGGATGTTTTGAATTCGATTCAGGGAGTTTTCCATGTTAAAGGAATACAAGGTATGGGACGCGCCGACGCGTATTTTCCACTGGGTGAATTTCACCACTGTGCTTTTGCTGATTTTTATGGGACTGATGATGTTGTTCAAAAAGGATATGGGTATTACCAGCCTTGATGCAAAGATTGCCCTGAAAACCATTCATGTGCTGATTGGCTATGTGTTTGTTCTCAATCTGGTTGTGCGTGTTGTCTGGGCTTTTCTGGGCAATCGCTTTGCCCGCTGGGGCAGTATGCTGCCCGGTAAGGGTTTCGGGGCCGAGGTGAAAGAGTATCTGGCCAGTATCAAGTCCGGCGAGCCTAAGCAGTACCTCGGGCACAATCCACTCGGACGCCTTGCTGTGGCTGTGCTCATGGCCTCTCTGCTGGTCATGGCCGCGACCGGTCTGATTCGCGCCGGAACCGATATCTACTACCCGCCGTTCGGTACCATCGCTGCCGAATTTGTGGCCGCCGAGGGTGTCGATCCGGCCACATTGAAGCCCTACGACAAAACCTTTGTCGATGCAGCGAAGATGAAGGCGTTGGGCGCATTCAAGGAGCCCTTCGGCGAGGTGCATATCTACACGGCCTACTTCCTGATGTTCCTGATCCTGCTGCACATCTTTGCCGTGGCGCGTGCCGAAATCACGGAAGGGGGTTCGCTGGTATCCGCCATGATCTCCGGCCGCAAGACCTTGAGTAAAGAGCCTGAGGATGATTGATTAAGTTTTATTTTTTACGGTTAGAAATCAGTGCCCCGCTATTGCGGGGCATTTTTTTGTGAAGCAGCGTTTGGCTAGTCGCGCTGCGGTGAACGCGGGTTGCCGGGGCTGACTGGGCTGGAAACGGTGAGGAAGGCTGCCACATTGGCGATATCCTCATCGCTTAATCTTGCGGCAACGGAGCGCATCTGCCCATGATAGTCATTGTCGCGTGCCATCGGGTCTTGTGAAGAGGGGGTGGTCGCACCCAGGCGAAAGGCCTCCAGTTCATGCTTCAGATAGGTGTAGCGCTGCCCGCCGATGGCCGGATACATGCGCCCGGCACTACGCCCGTGGAAGTCATGGCAACTCTGGCAGGCGGGTACGCCACGCTCCGGCGCTCCATATTCAGCAATCATTTTGCCTAGATGGGGTTTTCCGACATCAACACCATCTGATCGTAATGTCTCAAGGTCGGAACCCATAAACGGCGCCTTCAGGGTGTGTACATAAGCGGCAACGTCTTTGCGATCCTGTTCGCTCAAAGCCTTGGCAACATCATTCATCATATAGGCCGCGTTGTCCTGACGTTTATCGGTGGCAAAATCGGTTAGCTGTTTGAGGATGTAAGTGTCCACCTGATAGGCCAGCCGCGGTGTGCCCATATCCTCCATGCCAAGTCCATCCTGCGCATGGCAACCTGCACAGGCCGGCGCATCACCTTTGCCTTCCTGATAAATAACCCGTCCCTTTTTTACATCGCCCATGGAGTCAAAGGCCTGAGCCGATGTCCCAAACGATGCAAAAATGACTGCTGTGCCTATCGCGGTGAATATACCTTGCATATATCGATCTCCCGTCTTCACGCCCGCACTCTGCTTTCTGCAGAGTCGTCGGGTGCTTATTAGCTTATCGGTGCGAGAAATATGCACTTTAGCGGCAAGCTTGATGGTTCCAGACCCGGCTCAAGGTAACAAGCTGTGTTCATATGAAGGCTGCCACCTGCTTGAGAGTGGTCTAATTGAAGCGGCATGGCAATCCCACGCAGCTATATGCGCATTCAATGAATGTGTTTGATTACCCGATGCAGCATGCCTAGGCTGCCCGCCATATGGCTAAACTATTTGCATACGGCACCTTGAAGTGCCCGGAAGTTTTTGAAAAGCTGACCGGCATGCCTCCGCGTGCCGTTATGCCGGGCAAGGTGAAGAATCACCGATGCCTGCAGGTGCGAGGTGAGGTGTATCCCGGGTTGATTCAGGGGCACGGCGGTCTGGTCGAGGGTCTGGTTTATACCTTCCCATCGTATCTGTGGTCGTGCTTCGATGCCTTCGAAGGTGAGCAGTACTTCAAGAAGCCGGTGACCGTGCGCTATGAGAACGGTAAACGGGAACTTGTGCAGGCTTATCTGTTCCGCCCCGAATGTCGCCACCTGATGAGCCGCACGGCATGGGATTACGAATCCTTTTTGCAAGCAGACAAGGAAGCATTTATAGCAGCGCATATCACCCCGGTAGAATCAGGGCCGAGGGTGTTAAAGCCTGCTTTTAGAGCGGATTGAATGACCCGCAAGGAAAAGGCCCCGTTTGGGGCCTTTTCTTTTTGCTGGTGAAGCTGGCTTCCGTTTGTGCTCTTCTATTTTTCCAGAAGGACAGCATGTGCTGCAGCCAGACGGGCAATCGGCACGCGCGGGCCGGAGCAGGACACATAGGTCAGGCCGATGCTGTGGCAGAATTGTATGGAAGCCGGATGACCGCCATGCTCACCGCAGATACCGATCTTGAGATCAGGCTTTGTTTCACGGCCCCATTTCACGGCTATCTCCATGAGTTTACCCACACCGTTGGAATCAAGCACTTCAAACGGATTGTCGCGCAGAATGCCCACTTCGTTGTACATCGGCAGGAATTTGTTCTCGGCATCCTCGCGTGAGAAGGAGAATGTCGCCTGTGTCAGGTCGTTGGTGCCGAAGCTGAAGAACTCAGCCTCTTCGGCCAGTTGGTCAGCCCGCATGCAGGCGCGCACGACTTCCATCATGGTGCCGAACTTGAAGACCGGCGTGATGCCTTCCGATGCTTCAACCTCTTTCTTGATGGTTTCGACAATCTTCTTGATATGGATGAGCTCTTCCGAGGTGCAGACCTGCGGGATCATGATCTCCGGATATACTTCGGTGCCGGCTTTCTGGCATGCACAGGCTGCTTCAAGCACGGCGCGAATCTGCATGGCATAGATTTCCGGGAAAGTGATACCCAGACGTACGCCACGATGACCGAGCATCGGATTGACCTCGAACAGGGCGCGAACCTTCTTCAGAATCGCTTCCTTCTTCTCAATGGCTTCATCCACCAGTGCCGAGTCGGCCAGCTGCTGAATCTTGGTCTGAGTCGTGTTTCTGGTAGAGAGCAGGCTCAGGGTTAAAGAAAGCACCTCAGTGCCACGCATGGTGTCCTTGAGATGCCTGAGTTGCACCAGATCATCGATCAACTGATTCTCCGAAGGGAGAAACTCGTGGATCGGCGGATCAAGCAGGCGCACAGTGACAGGATTCGGCGACATGGTGGTGAACAGTTCAATGAAATCCTGGCGCTGAATCGGCAGCAACCTGTCGAGCGCATCCTGACGCTGTTCAAGCGTGTCGGAAACAATCATTTCCAGCACGATGGGAAGACGCTCTGCCGCATTGAACATGCGTTCCGTACGGCACAGGCCGATACCCATGGCACCATATTTCAGTGCGCGTTCGGCATCTTCCGGCACATCGGCATTGGCCATGACCTTCAGGCGGGCGCGTTCATCCGCCCACGACAGCAGGGTCTTGAGCTCATCGGAGAACTCCGCCTCAACAGTCGGGACCACACCCAGATAAACATTACCGGTGGTGCCATCAAGGGTGATGAGATCGCCTTCTTTGATGACCACATCGCCGATATGTGCGCGGCGGGCCATCACATCCACTTCGATGCCTTCAGCACCAGCTACACAAGGCTTGCCCATGCCGCGCGCCACAACAGCAGCGTGGCTGGTCTTGCCGCCACGTGAGGTGAGAATGGCCTCGGAAACAAAGAAACCGTGGATATCTTCAGGCTTGGTTTCTTCGCGCAACAGGATCAGTGCTCTGCCATTGGCGGCTTTCTGAGCCACTGCGCGGTCCGCATCGAAAACAACGTGACCACAGGCAGCACCCGGGCTGGCCGGCAGGCCGGTTGCCAGGGATTCGACCTTGGCAGTTGGATCAAGACGCGGGAACAACATCTGCTCCAGTGATTCGGGTGCAATGCGCAGCAGGGCCTGCTCCTTGGTGATCAGCCCTTCCGCAACCAGTTCGACCGAGGTGCGAACCATGGCCTGCGTGTTCATCTTGCCGTTGCGGGTTTGCAGGCAGTAGAGAATGCCTTTCTCGATGGTGAACTCGAAGTCCTGAATCTCGGAGTAGTGGTTCTCAAGTTTGCTGCGCAGCTCTTCAAGCTGGCGATAGAGATCCGGCATCTCCTTGGCCATCTGTGCAATCGGCTTGGGCGTACGGATGCCCGCAACCACATCTTCACCCTGTGCATTGACCAGATATTCACCGTAGAAAATATTCTCGCCGGTGCCTGGGTTGCGCGTGAAGGCCACACCTGTAGCGCAATCGTCGC
>CAZQTO010000143.1:0-4655 GCA_964596375.1 uncultured Zetaproteobacteria bacterium
AAGGCACTGGAAAAAGCAGAAGAAGAAGAAGAAGAAGAAGAAGAAGTCAAAACCGATGACGGCAGGACTTATCTCTCCCATACCTATGCCATCAAGGATGAGGGGGGTATGCACAACCTCGCCATCCATTTCATGCAGGACATCACCGAGCGGAGGCAGTCGGAAATCAATCTGGAGCATGCCAGTCGTGCGCTTACTGCGCTGAGTACGGTGAATCGCGAGCTGGTGCATGCAGTGAGTGAGGCGGGTCTTCTGCAAGCCATTTGCCAGGCGGTTGTCGAGCAGCATGGCTATCGCATGGCCTGGGTGGGTTATGTGCAGGAGGATAAGAAGAGGTCGATAAAGATCATGGCCAATGCGGGGGGGTCGAAGGATCTGCTGGATAAAATCCGGCCGAGCTGGGCGGAGAATGATTCAGCCTTTGGCCCCAGCGGGCGCGCAGTTCTCTCCGGCAAGGTGCAGCTGACGAAAGATATTGCAGGCGATTCGGAATATCCGCCGTGGCAGGATTTGTTACTCAAACACGGTTGTGCTTCCGGCCTTGCTCTGCCCCTGAGGGATGCAAACAAGCAGGTTTTTGGGCTGCTGAGCGTTTATGCGGAAAAGCCGGATGCATTTACGGACAGGGAGATATCTCTTCTTGAGGAAACGGCGGACGACCTTGCCTTTGGCGTACGCTCCCTGCGCGTTCGCCTGCAGCGCGATGAAGCATTGGAGGTGAATCAGCAGCAACTGGAGCTCATTCGCCAGAACCTAAGGGAGACGATTGGCGCTGTTGCCAAGGCTGTGGAGGCGCGCGATCCGTACACGGCCGGTCATCAACGGCGTGTGGCGATTCTGGCCGCAGGCATAGCGCAGGGAATGGGTATGGAGCAGGAGCGGGTCGAAGGCCTGCGCATGGGAGCCACCATCCACGATATCGGCAAGATTCATCTGCCGGCTGAGATATTGAGCAAGCCGGCGAAGCTGAGCGATATTGAATATAGTCTGATTAAGGCGCATCCGCAGGTGGGATACGACATCCTCAAGGATATCTCCTTTCCGTGGCCGATAGCAGAAATCGCATGCCAGCATCATGAGCGCATGGATGGCTCAGGCTATCCGCAGGGACTGAAGGGCGATGAGATATGTCTTGAGGCACGCATCGTCGCTGTGGCCGATGTGGTTGAGGCCATGTCCAGTCATCGTCCGTACAGGGCGGGATTAGGCATCGATATGGCACTGGGCGAGATCAAACGGGGGCGTGGCAGCCACTACGATGCCGACGTCGTCGATGCCTGCCTGAAACTGTTTGCCGATGGCTTCACCTGGCCGTCTGCCTAATCAAAAAAGGTTCCTGACACCTTTTTTCTTTATTTAATTTTTTAGTCTGACTAAGCTGTATTCATGGGACGAGCGAAGAGAATCGCCTTGGGGGGTTACCTCTACCATGTGATCAACCGATCGAATGGGCGAAGACAGATGTTTGACTCCGCAAGTGACTACGAAGCATTTGAGCGCGTCCTTTGGCAGGCCTCTGAACGATTCGAGATGCGGATATTGTCTTACTGCCTCATGCCCAATCACTGGCATCTGATTCTGTGGCCAAGGCAGGATGGCGATCTTTCCAGATTTATGGCCTGGTTGACCTTGACGCATACGCAACGCTGGCATGCACATCGTCAAAGTGTCGGTTCCGGGCATGTTTATCAGGGGCGATTCAAATCTTTTGTCGTTCAATCAAACGAGTATTTTCTCACTGTATGCCGATATGTTGAGCGTAATGCGCTACGGGCAGGCTTGGTGGAACGGGCCGAAGATTGGCAGTGGGGAAGCTTGTGGCGACGAGTGTGCGGAAAGAGAGAGGCTCAGGAAATTCTCACCGACTGGCCAGTGGCGCAACCTCCCAATTGGTTGGCACTGGTCAATCAAGAGGACTCGCAAGGGGACAAGGAAAGAGAGCTAACCACCCTTCGCAATTGCGTCATGCGTGGTCGCCCATTCGGAAGCGAACAGTGGGTTAAACAAATAGCCGGCCAGTTAGGTTTGCAGTCAACTATGCGCCCGCGTGGCAGGCCCCGAAAAGAAAAAGGTTCCTGACACCTTTTTAGGCTAGGCCGGGTGCCATTGCAGCGGGGATTCGTGCAGGGCGGCCATCTGTTCCTTGAGTGAGAGCAGGTGCTCTTCCCAGTAGCGCTGCGTGTTGAACCACGGGAAGGCATCAAGGAACACGGGGTCGTCGCGGCGTTTGGCCAGCCATGCGGCGTGATGCATCATGCGCAGGGTGCGCAGCGGTTCGATCAGACGCAGTTCCCGCTCATTGAAGTCGCAGAAGGATGTGTAGCCCTTGAGCAGGGTTTCCAGCGTGGCCTCCATCTGCTCACCATCTCCGGATAGAAACATCCACAGGTCCTGCACGGCGGGGCCCATGCGCGCATCGTCGAAATCGAGGATGTGCGGGCTGCCCTCGGTTCGCTGCAATCCTCCATGCCAGAGAATATTGCCGGGATGGGCATCGCCCTGCAGACGGATGTAGTGCGGCTGCACGGCATGCATGATGTCTTCGATGGTATCCAGCAGGTCTTCGCCGAGGCGGGCATAAGAGGCCTCCAGTTCGCGTGGCAACAGGTCCTGTTCCAGCAGGTACTCATAGGCAGCGTCGCCGAAGCTGTGTACATCCAGCCTCGGGCGATGCACGAAGGGGCGAGAAGCGCCGGCGGCATGGATGCGTCCGAAAAAGCGTCCCAGTTGCTCGATATGCCCTTCGTTCTCCAGATCGGGTGTACGCCCCGGCATGAATGGATAAAGGGCGAAGCGATGACCTGCAAAGTGGTGCAGGGTGCTGCCCCCGATGCACAGCGGCGGCACGGCCGGGATATCCAGCTCTTCCAGCTCGAGCGTGAAGTCGTGCTCCTCGAGGATGGCGGCGTTACGCCAGCGTGCCGGACGGTAGAATTTGGCAACCAGAGGCTCTTCCCCATCCTCAAGGCCAATCTGATAGACGCGGTTTTCATACGAGTTCAGTGCCTGTTGCCGTCCGCTGCAAGCAAAGCCGATGCTTTCGATGGCCTGCAGGACCTGCTCGGGGCCAAGATGATAGAAGGAATCGGCGGATGGTTCGCTGGCCGGTGGCGTGAATGATTCAGACATCGCTCCAGCCTGTGGTGATGCGCCTCGCGGAGCAAGCGGCAAGTGCATTTCCTCTCCCGCACGTTTACCCTTTGGGGATGATATCAAGCAGGCAGGGAGTCCGTTTTGACTGAGCAACAATCTTCAGGGCCGGACCGCGAGCAGCTGCGTGCCCACCGGCAGGTTTTCTGGGATGCATGGCAAAAAGCCCAGGCCGACCTGCCGCTCGATGCATTGCAGGTGCGCATCGCCCGCGTAATCAAGCTGCACCCGGAATACCATCATTTCTTCAACGATCTGGAAGATTTTCTGGAGCGGGATTTCGAGGTGGATAACGGCATGAATCCGTATCTTCACCTCTCCCTGCATCTGGCGCTGGAAGAGCAGGTTGCCATTCGCCAACCACCGGAGGTGGCATCAAGCCTTGAGTTTTTGATGCAGCGCAAGGGGATGGACCGGCACGATGCCCTGCATAGCATTCTCGAAGTGCTGGCCGAAACCGTCTATTTTGCCCAGCGGCGTGGTGGTGAACCGGATGTGCTGGCCTATGCCGAAGGCCTGCGCAAGCTGATGCAGGCGTGATGCATATCTTCAAGAGCACCTTGATAGTGAGGAACAAGCAATGAGAAGTTTTATCATTACACTGGCTTTCTTTTTTGGCCCGATCATTCTGATGTTTGCCTTTCGCCATCTGACGTTGATGCTGCGCATCTGGCTGGCCTGGCGGCGTGCCCGCCGGAATGGCGTGGATATTATCGATATCACGCCCGGGAAACCGCATCCGCCCTCACGTAAATTCATCATCTTTGCTGTGCTGATCGGTTTGGTCTGCGCAGGGCTTGTGTGGATGCGGCTGGGTGACCCGGCAAAGCCGGGGGGTGAATATATTCCGGCGCATATCGATATGCAGGGGCAGTTGGTGCCCGGTCATTATAAAAAGCCGTAACAGATTCTCCGGCGGCAGGTGGGGGCAGTGCAGTTTTCCAGAGTGAGTGAAGCCGATGCTGTTGATGCCCTGAACAAGGGGGGGCTGCTGATTGCCGGCAATTCCCAGCTTGCGGTTGAATGGAAACGCCGACTTGTCGTCGCCTCGGGTCCAACGGTGTGTGCCACGCCCCGCGTTTCCGCCTGGCAGCAGTGGCTGACAACGCTGGCCGGCGAGATGGAAGAGATTCCTGTTGCGCTCGGTGAGTTGCAGGAGTTGCTGCTTTGGGAGCGGGTGATTCGCGCCGATAGCGCGACCGGCGCCGATGCCTCGGTGCGCGGCCTCGCCCGGCATGCCTCGGCCGTCTGGTCGCTCATGCGCGAATACGGTATCAAAACCGCTGAACTGGCCGGTTACGGTGAGGAAGCTGATGCGCTGGCCCGCTGGGTGGCCGGTATGCAGCGCGAACTGGCCGCGATGCAGCGAACCTTGCTCTCCGACATGCCTGCTTTATTGCTGCCTCATATAGGTGGATTGGTGCGCGAGCAGCGCATCGTGCTGGATGGCTTCTTTGAATTCACCCCGATGCAGCGTGCGCTATTGCAGATGCTGGCGGATAACG
>CAZQTO010000144.1:0-4653 GCA_964596375.1 uncultured Zetaproteobacteria bacterium
GACGGGCCGCCAAAATCATGCGCGGAAGTGCTTGCTTTTGTGAGCCAGGGCAAAATCGCGCTTTTGCCTTGGTGTACTGAATAAGTGCAGGGATGCATTTATTCAGACCTTCCCTAGAAGTAGAGACGGTAGCGCAACATGGCGCTGTCAGGAGCATGGCCGAATTCCGATTGCGCCACCCCTGCTGCATTCACACCCTTGCCCGTCGCTACAAGCAGTGCAAACAGCAGGTCCGATTCGTTGCTCAGCGAATAGACAAAGCTGATCTGGTGCAGCAAGGATAGCGAAGTGTTATTGCCGGCATCCTTCAGGCCACTGCCCAAGATCAGGTAATTACCGCTCAATAGCGGCGTGATGGTCCTGTTGAGCGATATGCCGAGAACATGACGACCAAGTTGCTGCTGTAGCCCGTAGCGCACTGCCCGGTCGTTCGCTATTGCGGCAAGCTCCGTTTCACTGGTGGCGCCAGCACTGTTCTCGTACCACTCCGCCGTAAGCGTGGTGCTGTCCCCGAACTGGTAATCAACGCCGGCAACCCAGAATGCCGAGCCATGCTTCGCCGTGGTGTAGCGGCCCTCAAGGCGCCAACCGATGCCGCCGAAATCGGTTTCGAATGATGCTCCGGACACACTGTCGCCGAGCACGGAGCCTGCCAGCAGCGCCACCTCCGATGACGCTCCGACCTGTTGCCGATAATGCAGCGCACCACTGGCCCGGGTAACCAGCTGCCGGTTCAGAGGCGGTACGAAGACGGCGGTCAGCGACGAAAAGGCCGAAGGAAACCACTTGAGGGTGGCGGCATCGATGCCCGGCTTGTAATCGGTATCGAGATCGGTCGGCGCAAAGGCACCGAAAACGTTCAGCGGCTGCCAGAAGCGGCCGCTTCCCCAATCGATCGGCTGCCGCCCGAGGGTAAACGTGATGGTCCGGGCGCGCAGCTTGTAGAAAGCCCGGTCGAACTCGTAGCGGATGCGGGTGGTATGGCTGCTCGTCTGATCGTTCTGCCAGTTCCCGGAAAGCTTGTCGCTACGCAACAGATCGCTCGAATGCAGGCTGCTGACGGGATAGCGCACGGAGTTCTGCCTGACCGTCTTAAAATGCAGCGACCACTCGTGCGCCTGAGCAGTATCGTCGAGCATCAACCTGAGGCTCTCCTGGTCGAGCATTTGCGTGTTGTTGCCGCCAGGCAGATGGCCGAGGTCGCCGGGCCGGCTTTGGGCGCCACTGCCGAGCAGCGATGCCCGTCCTGTCAGCTCAATCGCATCGCTCATGCCCGGGATTGTCAGCAGGACGAGAGCAAGAAGTCCTCTGCTAGCCCTGGAGTTCATGGCTTTGATGCCGCTTGTCGCCGATAATCGAGCCGTCGTGCAGCGTGATAATCCGTTCGGCCCGATCCATCACGCGTGGATCGTGGGTGGAGAAGATGAAGGTCGTTTTCTCTTCGTGCGAGAGACGGTGCATGATGTCGAGCAATGCAGCGGCGTTCTCCGAATCGAGGTTGGCGGTCGGCTCGTCGGCCAGCACCAGTCGCGGCCCGGCTGCCAGGGCGCGGGCCACCGCTACACGCTGCTGCTGGCCGCCGGAGAGCGCCGAAGGTCGCCGGTTCATTAGTTCCTTCAGGCCGACCAGTGTCAGGTAGTGCTCGGCGCGCTCGCGCCGCTCGTGCAAAGGCCGCCCCTGCAACACCATAATCAGTTCAACATTCTCCAGTGCAGAGAGCACCGGCACCAGATTGTAGGCCTGAAAAATGAAACCGAGCTGGAAGAGGCGAAAATCGGAGAGGGCTGTCTCGCTCAGCTCGGTGAAATCGGTGCTGTTGAGGTGGACATGGCCGGAGCTCGGCGCATCGAGGCCGCCGATGATGTTGAGCAGCGTGGTCTTGCCGGAACCGGAAGGGCCAACGAGGGCGGCAAATTCCCCCTCCTCCAGCACCAGATTAATGCCCGTGAGCGCCTGCACATCCACCTCGCCCTGACGATAGCTTTTGCCGATACCCTGCAGTGTCAAAAGCGACATATCGATGACTCCTTGTACCTATTCATACACATCGCTGTTCATGTGCGTAGCGCCGCCACCGGCGCCACCCGGGCTGCCTTGAGTGCCGGATAGATCCCGGAGGCCAGGGTGACGGCAAAAACGATGACGGTCAGCTGGATCACCCGCCCCTGCGACAGTTCGGTGTAGATCACCGGATCCATGAAGGTTCCGGCAATCGACATCTCGCCGCCCATCATGGCCGAGAAATCGATGCCATGGGTCGATATCCACCAGTGGGCACCACCGCCGACCAGCCAGCCGATCACCACTGCCAGCACACTGAGCAATACCGACTCGCACAACACCAGCAGCAGCAGATGATACCGGCTCAACCCCAGAGCACGCAGCAGACCGAATTCACGCGTCCGCTCCAAAACACTCATCAGGACGGTGTTGAGAATACCGAACACGACCATGATCAGAATCAGGGTCAAAAAGACATAGTTTCCCGCATCATCAATAACAATAAACTGCACCAGCTGCGGCATCATTTCGTGCCAGTCCAATACAGCAACGCCTTCGCCGGCCATCGCGGATTGGATGACCCCTTTCCAATGCGCCATGCTGTCCGGATCGATGAGGAATATGGAAAAACGTGTCACCGGCAGCTGTTGCGCATCGGCGCCCTCGCCGGTAAGGAAACGCCGGGCAAAGTCGATATCGCTGAGTACCAGAAAGTCGTCGAGTTCGTCGACATGAGAGTCGAAGATGCCTCGCACCCGGCCGAGCTGCGCCTGCGAGTCGCCCCCCTGCGTACCGGCCATCAGCACCATCTTGCCGCCGACCTTGAGCTTGAGTTTGCGCGCCATACCGTCACCGATCAGCACGCCACGGTGATCGCCGGATTCAAGCCAGTGGCCGGCGATCATTTTCGGCCTGAGCATCGCCACCCGCGGGTCGCTGACAGTATTCAGGCCCTCAAGACCTGCACCGACGGAGTTGTTGGCGCTGCTGCTCAGCACCTGCAGCGAGATGCGTGCTTCGACGGTGCCGTCGATATGCAATGCTTCGAGCTTCGTCTGCAGGCTTCGACCGTCGGCGAGATATTTGTAGTTGGCCGGCGCTTCCAGATAGCCGGGGACCTGTATCGCAAGATGGCCTTCGCCGAGCTTGATGGCATTGCGGATCATGGAATTATGGCTGCCGTCGCCAATGCCGATGGAAACCACCGCCAGACCGAAACCGATGGCGATGGAACTGAGGGTGATGATGGTGCGCCGCCGGTGACGCCAGAGATTGCGCCAGGCCAGTTTCACCAGCATGGAGAACGGCATATGGCTGTGCTGCCTGATCATCGCAACACCTCCGCAGGCTTGAGCCGCACCGTCCGCCAGGCCGGGATCAGCGAGGCGACAAAGGTCACGGCGAACATCAACAGGCAGGCCTCGACAATCTGCCCCGGTTCCAGATAGCCCTTCATCACCGGCTCGAAGACCATGCCCGCCCAGTCGTAGCCATCGGGCATACTGGCGCTGAAATCAATGCCGTGCTCCTCGAGATAGCGCGCCAGCACTGTGCCGAGCATCGAGCCGACCACCGCCGATATCAGGGCGAGGAAGAACGACTCCAGCAATACCATCAACAGCAGCCAGCGGCGCTTCATGCCGAGACAGAGCAGGATACCGAATTCGTGAGTCCGTTCATGCACCGCCATCAGCATCGTGTTAAGCATACCCAGCGAAGCCAGCCCCACGACGATCAGGCCGATCAGCAACAGCATTGAGCGGCTCAACTGCAACATGTCCGAGATGGCCGGGGTTAGTTGCCGCCAGTTGCGCACCACAGCCGCCCCCCCGAGTTCATCCAGCGGCTGCTCCGCCTGCAGTGTCTGCATCTCAGCATCCAGTGCCGCCTGCACCCCGGGCAGGGTGTTGATGTCGTCCAGCTTGATCGCCAGTTCATGAAAGCCGCTGTCCAGATACATCAGTTGCCGGTAGGCCTTGACCGACAACAATACGCCCATGCGGTCGAAATTGGGCTCCAGCGGCCGGAGCACCGCGGCCACACGGTAGAGGGCGTTGCCGATGCTGCCGTCGGCTGCCTGGGTCACCAGCACCAGCTCAGCTCCGGGACTGAGCTGCATATTTTTCGCCAGTTGCGCCCCGACCACAACGTTGTAGCGCACCAGTCCCGTGGCGGTGGTGTCAGCGATACCGAGATTCACCTCGCCACTGCGCACATGGCTCAGCATGGTGCTTACTTTCGCTTCGCGCTCAGGGTCCACCGCCTTGATCAATACGCCGGTAGAGGTGGCTGTGGAACTGGCGAGTCCCGCTGCGTAAAGCCTTGGCGCAATATGGATGGCAGGGAAATCACGTTCGATGCGTTCGAGATAGGGCCAGGGTAGTGTGGCGTAAAGGTCCTGATCATCGATAAAAGCCTGGCGGTGAATCTGCAGATGGCCGGTGGTCACCTCGGTTGCATACTGCACCATCTGCCGCGTCATCCCCTCCAGCAACGAGGCATAGAGAATCACCATAATCAGACCGCCGACCAGCGCAGCAATAGTCAGCACACTGCGCACCGGGTTGCGCCAGATGTTGCGCCAGGCGATGAACAGCAGGATGAACAAGCGCCCGAACGGCGATGCAGCTCCTAAATTATGCATCTACCCGC
>CAZQTO010000145.1:0-4613 GCA_964596375.1 uncultured Zetaproteobacteria bacterium
ATTATCGATGCCTCGGCGGATATCGCCTTCGCCGCAGCGCGCTGCGCGCTCGGCGGCTTTGCACAGGCCGGCCAATCATGCATCGCGGTACAGCGCATCTATGTGCATCAAAGCATCTATGACAAGTTCCTTAACCAACTGAAACGGGAAACAGCCAGGCTGGGTGTGGGTGATCCGCGCGATGAAGGTATCGCCGTCGGGCCACTGATTAACACGGCTGCGACCGACCGGGTGCTGGCATGGATCAGGCAGGCGGAAAAGGACGGGGCAACAATCGTGCATGGCGGCAAACGGCGCAGGCTCGGCTGCGGCAATATCATTGAGCCGACGATTCTCACGGACGTCAAAGAAAGCATGGATGTATGCCGGCGCGAGGTATTCGGACCGGTGGTCACCGTCACCCCTTTCGAGGAGATCGAGAGCGCCGTCGGCTGGGTGAATCGCTCGGATTATGGTTTGCAGGCAGCCATTTTCAGCTTTGATACCCGCAACATCCAGTACGCCGTGGATGAACTGAAGGTCGGCGGCGTGGTGGTCAACGACTTCCCCACCTATCGTGTCGATCACATGCCCTATGGCGGGGTCAAAGCCTCCGGTCTCGGCCGCGAGGGCATCCTTCCGGCCATGCTGGAAATGAGCGAAGAAAAGATGGTGGTGATCCGCAAGTCCTGACCTCCTCTCTATGATTCGGCAAAAAGAAAGGCGACTGTAAAGCCGCCTTTTTCATACCTGTTATGACCGCTGTCAGTCATCCTCGGAGGAAGGCTGCTGCTCACCCGCAGCATCCCGATCAATAAACCATTGGGGATTATGTACCAGGCCTGCCGGCAGTCTCTCGCCGCCGCGAATACGGGCAATCGCCTCCTGCTTGCCGGCTCCGGCAGCAAGGATCAGCACCTGGCGGGCGGCATTGATCACCGACAGGCCCATCGAGACGCGCTCGGGTGGCGGTTTCGGGGAATTGAACACGGGAATGGCAAGTCGTTCATCAGTAAGCGCAGGGTGGCCGGGAAACAGGCTGGCGGTATGCCCGTCTTCACCCATGCCCAGATGTAGCATATCCATGACCGGCGCATCAGCCAGCAGCCCGGCATAAAGCCTGGCACCTTCCTCGGGGCCGAACTCGGCGGGCATGCGGTGAATCTGGGAGGCTGGAATCGCTACGTGTGCCAATAAGGCTTCATCGGCCATACGGTCATTGCGCTCCGCATCACCCGGCGGCACACAGCGCTCATCCCCGAACCAGATATGCACGCGCGACCAGTCCACATCCATATCGCGCAACATCTCGTAGCAATGGCGCGGCGTGTTGCCACCGGCCAGCACCAGATGGAAGACACCACGTGCGGCAATCGCCTCAGCGCAGGCCTGAGCCGTCAGTTGGGCGGCAGCGCGCCCCAGCTCTCCCGCATCGGGAAAAACCCACACATGCAGCGCTCTGGCCTGTTTAAACACCTATGCCGACCCGGCCATAAGGAGGAAAACCTGCGGGCTCATCGTACTCATTCCTGCAAACCGGCCGACAAATCGCGCCAGCCGCCTTCGCATCCATCCAGCAGCTCATCCATGCCCGGAATATCGTAGGTACCTGCCGGGTAGGTGGCGATATCTGTTTCCTTGGCCCACGCTTCGAGAATCGGTTCAACAATCTGCCAGCATTCTTCCACCTCGTCGGCACGCGAAAACAAACCGGCTTCTCCCAACATCACATCATGCAGCAGGGTTTCATAAGCCTCGGGCATACCCGAGCCATCCATGCCATACGTCGCATCGAGTTCTACGCCACGCAGATGCGTGGACAGGCCCGGCTGTTTGGCAGTCATCGTCAGTTGCATGCCTGCATCGGGCTGCAGGCGGAAAATAAGTTCATTGTTGCGCACATTTCCGTCGTGAAGCTCAAACAGCTTCTGCGGCGGTTCCTTGAAGCGGATACATATTTCCGACACATGGCGGGGCAAACGCTTGCCTGTACGCAGGACAAACGGCACGCCCTGCCAGCGCCAGTTTTCGATATAGAACTTCACGGCGGCAAAGGTTTCCGTGCTTGATGCGGCATCGATTCCCGGCTCCGAGAGGTAGGCCTGCGCCTCTTCCCCGTCCACCTCACCGGCGGCGTATTGCGCCCGCACGGCCTGCGTCCTGACTGTATCGGCTGAAAACGGGCGGATAGAGCGCAGCACTTTCATCTTTTCATCACGCACATCATCGGCATCGAGCGAGACCGGTGGCTCCATGGCCACCAGCGACATCACCTGCATCAAATGACTCTGAATCATATCGCGCAATGCACCGGATGTTTCGTAATAGCCGGCGCGATAACCGACGCCCAGCGACTCGGCCACTGAAATCTGCACATGGTCGATGTAGTTGCGATTCCACAAGGGCTCGAGCACGGCATTGGCAAAACGGAAAACCATCAGGTTCTGCACCGCCTCCTTGCCCAGATAGTGATCGATACGATAAATCTGCGCCTCGTCGAAATAGCTCTGGATATCGATATTCAGCTTCTGTGCACTGGGCAGATCCATGCCGAAAGGCTTTTCAATGACCAGGCGCCGGAACCCTTCGGATTCATCGGACAGCCCTGCCTCATGCAGATGCCTGGCGACCGTGTCATACCATGCGGGAGGGATGGCCAGATAGAACAGCGCATTCTTGCGGCCTTCATGCTCATGCAGGGTTTCGGCTATACGCCGGTAGGTCGCAGGCTCCGCCAGATCGCCACTGACCAGATCGAGTTTCGCTGCGATGACCCGCCACGAAGGCGGATTCAGTACGGCTTCGGGGAAATAATTGAGCAATTCGTCATGCACATAGTGAACCCAGTGGGTATGCGTCCACTTCTGACGCACCACGCCGATAATGCGTGAATCATGACCGAGCAGATTCCAGCGGTGCATATGCGCCAAAGCCGGCAGCAATTTGCGCTTGGTCAGGTCGCCGTTGGCACCGAAGATGACAATATTGGTTGCCTCCGGCCGATGTGTGCCAATCAGCGAAGCAAATTTATCGTCTTCTGCCATCCCGATTATTCCTTCTCAGCCGCTTTGATGGCATGGCCGCCGAACCCGGCACGCATGGCGTTGACGATCTTGCCGGCAAAGGCGTCCCTTTCCCGGCTGCGGAAGCGCATCTGCAGGGCCAGGGTGAGTACCGGGGTTGGAATGCCCAGATCAATCGATTCGTTGACTGTCCAGCGTCCTTCTCCGGAATCGTCCATCCAGTCGGACAGGGAACTCAGATCGCCATCCTGCTCCAGCGCGTCGGCGGTCAGATCGAGCAGCCAGGAGGACACCACCGAGCCATGCTGCCAGACGCGTGAAATCTGGTGCATGTCCAGATCGAACTCTTCCTTGGCCTTCATCAGTTCGAAGCCCTCGGCAAAGGCCTGCATCATGCCGTACTCGATACCGTTGTGGACCATCTTGACGAAATGCCCGGCGCCGACCGGCCCGACATGGCCCCAGCCCTTGCCATCGTTGGAGGCCAGTGTGGTCAGCGCAGGTGCAATCAAGGCAATCGCTTCATCCGTCCCGCCGACCATCAGACTGTATCCGTTCTTCAGACCCCAGACGCCGCCGGAGGTGCCGCAATCGGCGAACAACACGCCCTTTTCAGCCAACGTGGCAGCACGGCGCTGCCCGTCTTTGTAGTTGGAATTGCCGCCATCAATAATCAGATCACCCGCCTGCACACCGGCAGCGAGAAGGTTCTCAATACTGCTGTCGACAAACTGGTGCGGCACCATCACCCACAACACGCGCGGCGCAGGCAGTTGTGCAATCACCTCAGCAAGATCGGCGACAGTATTCACCGTCTCAAACTCCGCAGCCAGGGCCTTGCCCGGGGTGGCATCCACATCATAGGCCACCACCTCATGCCCCCCGCCTGCCAGACGTCGCACCATATTGCCGCCCATCCGACCTAATCCAATCATTGCCAGCTTCATCATTACTCTCCGTTGCGTCATTGTCGTTTCATTGTCGCTATGACAACATCTTTCTTACCGGACTCTCGCGCCACATGTTGCCCGAACGCAAGCCTGGCCGCATCTTCGGCCAGCAGATCATCGCAGAAAAAACAGAACAGTGAAGTTTGGATGTGCTGGTAGCGCTTTATCGCGGGCAGAATCATGCGGCTTTACAAGGATAATCGGCCTGCGCCTTGCCCGACCCCGGCCTTATCAGGCACATCGGGGGAAACATGGTGGGCTGCAGATTTGCATGTGAAAAAAATTCCGGGCTGCCGATGCCATAAAAAAAGGATTGCCTGATGCAACCCTCATCGACTGGTGAGCCGGACTGGTCTCGAACCAGTGACCCGCAGATTAAAAGTCTGCTGCTCTACCAACTGAGCTACCGGCCCAATCGGCATCGGCAACCCGGAACATGGTACTCCCAAGGGGAGTCGAACCCCTGTTTCCGCCGTGAGAGGGCGGCGTCCTGGACCACTAGACGATGGGAGCGTATCAGGATCGAGAATTATCAGCAAAGGACTGGGGATCGTCAAGGACCTAAAGCGTTTTCGGACACTTTGACGTTTTTCATGCCCAACGCCGGCACGCTCCCCGCAGCTCAGTTCAGGCCGAATTGGCTTAAAGTCGCCGCCGCAAG
>CAZQTO010000146.1:0-4489 GCA_964596375.1 uncultured Zetaproteobacteria bacterium
CGTGCATCGTTGATGACAAGCGCCCCGCCCTCACCGGAGATGATGTTCTTCGTCTCATGGAAACTGAATGCCGCCAAGTGACCGATGCTGCCCAAAGGCCGACCCTTATAATCGGCCATCAAGCCCTGTGCGGCATCCTCAATCACAAAGAGCTTGTGGCGCGCAGCAATATCCATGATGGCATCCATCTCGCAGGCCACGCCGGCATAATGAACGACGCAGATGGCGCGCGTGCGCGGCGTGATCGCCACCTCGATCAATGCTTCATTGATATTCAGTGTATCCTCGCGGATATCAACGAACACCGGTATCGCACCGCGCAAAACAAAGGCATTGGCTGTCGAAACGAAGGTATAGGATGGCATGATGACTTCATCGCCGGCTTTGAGGTTGAGCAGCATGGCAGCCATTTCAAGGGCAGCGGTGCAGGAGTGCGTGAGCAACGCCTTGTCGCAGCCGACATATTCTTCCAGCCATGCGTGGCAGCGGCGCGTAAACGGCCCATTTCCGGCCAATTGCCCATTGGCATGCGCCTCAAGCATGTACTCCGTCTCGCACCCGGTCATGAAGGGCTTATTGAACGGAATCAGCTCCCCGGAACGGCCGGACATGGTTATTGTTCTCCCTGAGAATAGAGATAAACATGATCACCGCGCAAAGGCCAGTATTTGACCAATCGTCCGAGCGCAGGGGTTTCCACCTCGGCCAGCACATAGGCCCTGGCAGCCCTGTCGGAATTCCATATCACCGGAGGCCTGTCCTGCCGCCAGACATCGATATAGGCGGCAATAGCCAGACCCGTGGCAACATCATTCTCGGTAAGCAGCGGTGCATCCGTGGTCAACTGCATAACTTCGCGCGCCACCTGTTTCACATCCCGTTCCGGCATCCAGTCCTTGATGTAGGGCAATACAGCCAGTGAAAAGGGGATTTTCAGCAGCACAATTAGCCCCATCAGCATCACGCCCTGATGAATGCGCCGGGCATCAAGCTGCAGCAATAAACCGGTCAACATAAGCGCGACCAGCCCGTAAAACGGAACCAGATAGCGCGGCGTACCGCCAGCGGACAACCAGAACGGGAACAAACAAACGAGTATGACCGCTCCGAGACTTGCCACTGAACCGCCCATACGGAACCGCTCCTTACGCAGCAACCATAGAACAACGAGAAACAGGCTGATCGGCAAGGCACGAAAAAGAAAAACCAGAGGATAGCTGATCCAATGCTTCAGAAAGGCCCATAAACCAAACCCGGTAAAATTACGCAGAGCATCGTTGATGGTTGTCGTAGCCGTACTTGATCCCTCCATCACCACCAGTTGCTGCCAAAGGTATGGAACAGCCAAAGCAGCCAGCACCGGCAACACGAAACGGGGGGATAGCAGCAAATGCCAGCATTTGAAACGCCACATCAAGGCTAGCCCGGCAGCTCCGAAGAATGCATAGGCGGTGATATTCTTGGTCATGAAAGCCAGCGACAGCGGCAATAGAGAAAGCAGCAGCCACCCGGCGTGTTCCTCCTGTAGTGCACGCCACAACAGGGCGATGGAGGCAAAGATGAAACAGCCGAAGGTCACATCCAGATAACCCAGCCAGCCGTACCAGAAACAAATCTCCCCGATCGTCAAATAGACCAGCGCCGCCAGCCAGCCGAGTTTCGGATGGGCATCATCCAATATCCACGACGCCGACCAGCCGACCATGGCGGCTGTCAGCCAGGTTGCGCTTACCGATACCAGACGGATAGAGATATCCACATGTTCCCACCCGATAAGATTGCAGATGGCCATCACCGGCCAGTGCCACAAGGGTGAATGCGGCCAGATTCCACCCAGAATGGAGGGATGCAGCCAATCGCCACGCACATGCATCTCATAGGATTTCAGGGCCATCAGCCCTTCCTCTCCGACAAACTGCATGCCCGGAAGGGGAAGGAGCATGAACAGGCCAGCGCACAGGGCCAGCCATTTGTAATGCTCGGGGGTGATTTTAATGGTCATATTCCTGTCGGCCTCAGACAGTTAAACGGTGGTAAACATCCACCGCGCTCTTAAAACGGAACCCCAGTGAGGCATACAGATTGATCACCGGAAGGTTGGCCGCTGAAACCGAGCTACTTAGCTCCACGGCACCCTGTGCAAACAAATAGCGGCATGCCTCCGACCACAGGGATTTGGCCAGCCCACGGCCTCGAAACGGCTCGGCGATGGCATGCAGCAGCAGCGAATCATGTTGATTCTGATCCAACTGATGGGCGATAAAACCTGCCAGCTGCTGTTCATAAAGCAGGCCAATCACTCCTCCTCCGGCATGCATCTGGGTCAACCACTGTACATAGCGCTGGTCAGCCTGTTCGCGCGGCAGATTGAAATCACGTTGAAAACGGCCATGGGTAAACGCATGCCGGCAAATGTGTTGCACATCGCTCAGGGCCACTTCGGTACTAATACCGGCTGCGGGATGCACATGGTCAATCATCTGCCCTGCCATACAAACAGGTTCAAGCAGTGTGTCGGTATAATAAAATCCATACTGGTGCAGCAGCCCCTTGTCGGCCAGCGGATCAATCTTTACGGTATAATGTCCAGGAGAAGAGGCGGCGCGGGAGAGCGCATCGTCAGTCAGATCGGTAATTTCATAACAGGGAACACCAAACACGGCCGTATCCCACGGCGAGGCTTGTAAGCTCTCAGACATCGCGCTTGAAGGTGGTGTTCATCACGATATAAAGCGGCCGTTTCTTGCTTTCATCAAAGGTCTTGCCGAGATAAATACCGATAATGCCAAGATTGGCGATGATGATGCCGCCGATGAAATACAGGGACACAATCAGGCTGCTCCAACCCATAATGGGAACATGATAAATGCTCGCATAGACCAGCAAGCCGATCCCGACCACAAAGGCAAGCCCGGCCAAAGCGAAGCCCAGTCGCACCGATATACGCAATGGCTTATCGGAATAGGCAATGATGGTATCGGTAGCCAGGTGCAGCAGACTGGCAAAGGTATAGGAAGTTTCGCCCGCAAAGCGCTTGCCATGCTCGCTGTCTATCTTGGCCGTCGGAAATCCCAGCCAATCGATCATGCCACCGAAGAAGCGCAGGTTTTCCCGCATGCTGCAACAGCTGTTGATGACCTTGCGGGAAATAATGCGAAAATTTCCCACAGCAGGATCGTAATCCATATCCGCCAGATAGGCGAAGAGCTTGTAAAACAATCTGGATCCGAGTGTCTTTCGCATGCCATCCTTGCGCATGACGCGCCGGGCCAGCACCACATCGAAGCCCTCCTTCGCCTTGGCATAAAGTTCGGGAATCGCCTCCGGCGCATCCTGTAAATCGCAGTCCATGACCACAGCCCAATCGCCGGAGCAATAATCCAGGCCGGCTGTAATACCATAATGCTGACCGAAATTACGACTGAATTGCAGCCCTTTGATACGCGGATCAGCGGCGCCAAGCTCGCAAATAATCTCCCAGGAACGATCACCACCACAGTCTTCGACCATGACAATCTCGAAATCAGTACTGATAGATTCCAGCGCAGGGACAAGCCGCCTGCACAGCTCGTGCAGGCAATCTTCAGCCTTATAGACAGGGATAATAACGGAAATCAGCGGCATGGCAGGAAGTTATCATATAGGGACGGCATAGCAGAAGCCCCGAAGGGTGGGTAAAGAAACATCATGCAAGCGTACACTGCATAATGGTATGACTGTACGGGATATGCAGCATATCGTGACGCAGATGATGGTTCACAAGCGGAAAACTCGCCCGGGCCAGCGCTTGATAGGCATCAGGACTGCGCACGCACTGCCCACGGTCGCGACCAATCATCCAGCGCGCCAGCGGATGCTGCCCCGGAGCAAAAACCGGATCCATAGTAATCAACATCCCGTCCGGCTTTAAAGCCCCCGCGGCGAGGCGAAACAAACTGGCCGCATCATCGTCACCCAGATGGTGCAGCAGACCGAAGGCCAGCACTACATCAAATTGCTGCATTTCTTCCAGGGTCGCAACACTCACCAGTTCGGCCCGGAAACTACCTCGACTCCCGAAAGCACGGCGTGCTTCGGCGATATAATCCTCCGAGGCATCGAAGCCGGAATATTCCATCTGCCCGGGGAGATGGCGCAGGATTTCAGCCGTGCCGCAACCGATATCCAGCATGGATTTCCCCTGCATGGGCGGAAAATAATCGCGCACCAACATACGCCTCGCCCGCTCCGCTCCAACCATGCGCTGTGCAAGGTTGTAGATGGAGGGATGGGAGAAAATCGACCGAAAGCCGGTGGTAATCTGGGCCATCAGCCACCTACCCTGCGCATGGCAAACACCATGGGGGTGGACATAGCCGGCGGCAAGCAGCGCAAAAGTTTCAACAAACCCGTCTTCGCCAGTAGATCGGCAAGGCTTGCAACCAGCCCCCGATGGCGCTCGCGAAACAGCGGGTCGGACTGCATTCTGGCCAAAGCCTGATAGATCAGA
>CAZQTO010000147.1:0-4392 GCA_964596375.1 uncultured Zetaproteobacteria bacterium
GGTGGTGAAGGCGCAGATTCATGCCGGCGGGCGCGGCAAGGCGGGCGGCGTGCGCGTCTGCAAGTCTGTGGATGAGGTGCGAACGGCAGCACAGGCGATACTCGGTCATAAACTGGTAACCAAACAGACGGGTGAGCAGGGCAAGATCGTGCACCGGCTGTATGTCGAGCAGGGGCTGAATATTGCCCGCGAGTTATATCTGAGCCTGTTGCTGGATCGCGAGGCCGAAGCGGTATCCTTTGTGGTCAGCTCGGCCGGCGGCATGGATATCGAGGCTGTGGCAGCCGAGAGCCCTGAGAAGATCCTCACTTCTCCGGTGCATGCGAAGAGCGGCCCGGATGCGGAGCAGTGTGCGGCCATGGCCGGTATACTGGGGCTTGAGGGCAAGGTGGTGCAGCAATTCCGCGAGCTGGCCGGGAAGCTGTATAAGGTGTTTGTGGAGCGCGATTGCAGCCTGCTGGAACTCAACCCCCTGATTCTGACTGTGGATGGAGCGTTGGTGGCGCTCGATGCCAAGCTTTCCGTGGATGACAATGCCCTGTTTCGTCAGCCGGAAATAGTCGGCATGCGCGATCTGGACGAGGAGGATCCGCGCGAAATCGAGGCGGCTGCTTGCGGTCTGAATTATATTGCGCTGGATGGCTCCATCGGTTGCATGGTCAACGGTGCAGGTCTGGCCATGGCAACCATGGACATTATTCAGCTCAAGGGTTCGAAGCCGGCCAATTTTCTTGATGTCGGCGGTGGTGTAACGGTTGAGGCTGTCACCGAGGCTTTTAAATTATTGTTCTCCGACAGCCATGTGAAGGCTGTGCTGGTGAACATCTTCGGCGGCATTGTGCGCTGCGATATTATCGCCAAAGGGCTTCTGGAGGCGATTAAAACGCATCCGATGGGTGTGCCGGTGATCATGCGCCTGGTCGGCACCAACGAAGAAGAGGGCAGGCGTCTGGTGAAGGATGCAGGGCTGGATGTTCGCTGGGCAAATGATCTGGATGAAGCGGCCACTTTGGCCGCCGAGGCGGCTGTATAGGGATGCTCTGAAAAAATATACATGGCCGCGACAGCGGCTTTGCGAAATGGCATGCAAGGCGCGAGGTGAAGCGCATGGTGGTTCCATGGGCGAACCTCGCAACACCGCAGGCTGTTCGCAAAGTCTTGTCCCGTAGGGTTGCGCTCCCATCGGGCCCTCCCTGCGTCAGATGGCTTGGCTCGTAGCTACGGCTACGACCTTCACCATCTTCCTTGCGATCTTCCCGATGGGGGCAGCAACGCGACCTATGGATAGTTTCTCAGAGCATCCTTCCCCTGTTGTGAGCATGCTTTGCCCGACAGGATAGCTGTGCTACGATGTCGCTTCGAATTTCGGCGCCAGGGCGCCAGTTAGGGAAAAGTTCAAGGGTAAATATATCAATTGAGGAGAGGGAACATGCTTGTAAGTGAAGTGATGACAACCGGCGTCAAGGCCGTAAAAAAAGAGGATACGCTGCGCAAGGTCGTTGTCGGTATGATCCAGCGCCACTGCGGTTCTGTGCCGGTTGTAGACGATGGCGGCGCACTGATCGGTATTGTGACGCTGCGCGACGTACTCTTGCCTCTGTATCCGAATTATGGCGAATACATTCATGACAATGTGCATGCGCGTGATT
This sequence comes from uncultured Zetaproteobacteria bacterium, assembly GCA_964596375.1. Taxonomy (GTDB): domain Bacteria; phylum Pseudomonadota; class Zetaproteobacteria; order Mariprofundales; family Mariprofundaceae; genus UBA1543. The sequence goes on from CAZQTO010000147.1 coordinate 1,650, forward strand.
TTGAGGAAATGCAGGAAGGCTACCCGAAGGTGCTGGAAATGACGGCGGGCGAAGTGATGACTGCCAATCCGTTCACGGTTGCTCCGGACGAGCCGATTCTCAAGGCTGCTTCGTACATGGGCCTGAAGAATCTGCGCCATATTCCGGTTGCCGATGGCGATAAGCTGGTTGGCGTGATTACCATCAGCGATATCAATCAGGCACTATTTTTCGATAGCGCTGCCTGAGTCTTCACGGTTTGCGACACCGCAGTCCGGTGTTCACGCATACTGGTTTGATTCGATTTAAATATCCGGGACGGCCTGTGATGGGCCGTCTCATTTTCTTTGGGGTTCCGGCATGAGCGTACTTCTTGATCAGCATACACGGGTTATCTGTCAGGGGTACACCGGCAAACAGGGAACCTTTCATTCCGAACAGATGATTGCCTACGGCACGAATTTCGTTGGTGGTGTCACCCCCGGCAAGGGAGGGCAATCGCATCTGGACAGGCCGGTATTCAATTCCGTAGCTGATGCCGTGGATGCGGAGGGTGCCGAGGCGAGCGTTATCTTTGTGCCGCCGCGCTTTGCCGCCGAGGCTATTGTTGAGGCAGCTCAAGCTGGTATCCGTCTGATTATCTGCATCACCGAAGGCATTCCGGTGCGCGATATGCTTGATGTGAAAAAGAGAATAGCAGGGACCGACTGCACGCTGATCGGGCCGAACTGCCCGGGCATTATCACACCGGGCAAGGCCAAGATCGGCATCATGCCGGGGCATATCCATCTGCCCGGACGCATCGGTGTGATTTCACGCTCCGGTACACTCACCTACGAAGCCGTTGCCCAACTGACCCAGACCGGCCTTGGTCAGAGTACCTGCATCGGCATGGGTGGCGACCCGGTGCATGGTATGGACTTCATCGGCGCCTTAAAGCTGTTCGAAGCCGATTCCCAGACCGAGGGTGTGGTGATGATCGGTGAAATCGGCGGTTCCGACGAGGAGCATGCAGCCGAATATATCCGCGAACATGTCAGCAAGCCTGTGGTGGCCTTCATTGCCGGTGCTACCGCACCTTCAGGCAAGCGTATGGGCCATGCCGGCGCCATCATCTCAGGTGGCAAGGGAACGGCTGAAGCCAAGTTTGCAGCTCTGGAAACTGCCGGTGTGTGCATCGAACATAATCCGACGCTGCTCGGCCAGCGCATGGTCGAACTGTTGGCCTAGTATGAGCTCTGCCGCCGATTGGATAGACCGGCTTGATCTTCAGACCCATCCCGAGGGTGGCTACTATCGTGAGACCTACCGTTCGCAGGCTTGTTTTTCTGATGCCATAGGCGGCAAATTCCCTGACGGGCGAAATCATTCAACAGCCATCTATTTCCTGCTTGAGAAGAACAATTATTCGGCTTTTCACCGCATCAGATCGGATGAACTGTGGCATTTTTACGATGGTGATGGGTTGGACATCCATGTCATCGATCCTCAGGGGGAATACACCTGTCTTCGCCTGGGGACTGGCGAGGGGCGGCTGCCTCAGGCGATGGTGGCGGCCGGATGCTGGTTTGCCTCCGAGGTGGTTTCGGGTGGAAGCTTTGCCCTGGTTGGATGCACAGTCGCCCCAGGGTTCGAGTTTTCCGATTTTGAGTTGGCCGACGGCGTTGCCTTGAGTGCTGTGTTTCCGCAGCATCACCATTTGATTCGCAGGCTGACGCGGCGAGCGGGTGATTGAGAATAATCAGAGAGGAGATGAATCATGATGAATCGTTTTTTGATGGTGGCGGTGATGGCTTGTGCGATGCTGGGTTCGTCGCCTGCAGTGGCCGGAGAGCAGACGGTTGTGCGCATGACGACCAGCATGGGCGTGATCGAGATGACACTGGATGGTGAAAGGGCGCCGAAAACCGTGGCCAACTTTGTGCGCTATGCCAAGGAAGGCTTTTACAACGGCACTGTTTTTCACCGCGTGATTGCCAATTTCATGATTCAGGGCGGGGGCTTTTCCAAAGATATGCGCAAGAAATCGACGCATGCCGCCGTCCTCAACGAAGCGGATAACGGCCTGCGCAACAGCACCGGAGCCGTGGCCATGGCACGTACCTCATCGCCTGATTCGGCTACCTCCCAGTTCTTTATCAACACGCATGACAACGGCTTTCTTAATCATCGCGGAGCAACAGCCTCCGAGTGGGGCTATGCCGTGTTCGGCAGGGTGACAAAGGGGATGGATGTGGTTCGCAGCATTGAGGCTGTGGAGACCGGCAATCTTGCCGGCATGGGGGATGTGCCGCTTAAGCCTGTGATCATCGAGAGTGTGGAGGTGGTCGAGTAAGGGCTGGTAACGGAGGGAACGCGATGCAAGTGACGCAACCGTTCCGCTGGTGGCATCGTGGTGATCTCGACGGCTTTTTCGGGCTGTTCGTCGATAATCTGATTCAGCTGATCCTGATTGTGCAGCTGTGCACATTCGTGCTCGGCATGCCCGATGCGCTGGTGTACGGTCGCATCCTGCCGGGTGTGGCTATCAGCCTGCTGCTCGGCAATATCTTTATGCCTGGCAGGCCAAGCGCCTGCATGAACGTACGGGAAAGCCGGCCACAGCCCTGCCGTATGGCGTGAATACCGTATCCCTGTTTGCTTTTGTGCTTTTCGTCATGCTGCCGGTGGTCAAGCTGACCGGTGATCCTGTGCTTGCCTGGCAGATGGGGCTGGTGGCCTGTCTTGGCTCCGGCCTGATCGAACTGGGCGGGGCGTGGGTGGC
>CAZQTO010000148.1:0-4390 GCA_964596375.1 uncultured Zetaproteobacteria bacterium
TGGACACGATGACCTGTTTCTCACTGATCGCCTGCGCGACCAGGGTTTTGGATGTATCCGCGCTCGATGCCAGGAGGTCTTTGATGCCGGTCAGAAGGTCCTCATGCATGCCCGCGGTTGCGACCGGAACAATCTTTTTCGTTTGCAGATCCACCATGCATAGCATGGCCATGAGGAACCCGCCGTCCTCGACCGAGATCCGGCATGCCTCCCTGAACAACTTGTCCCGGTCACGCACGCGCACGATCAGCGAATTGATGCCGCTCAGCACGGCGTATACGCGGTTGAGGTGTTTGATGCGGGCTTCGTTTGCCTTGCGTTCGGTGATATCCTTAATCATGGCGAGATGGCGTGGATGAGCCTCGTCTCTGGCATTCAATGGGCTAACTGTCATGTTGATCCAAACGACCGTGTCATCCGGGCGAAGATAACGCTTTTCCATCTGGAACCCGTTTATCTTTCCGGCATTCAAAAGAGCCATATTTTCCAGGTCTGTCTGCACATCATCGGGGTGAGTGATTTGTAACCAATCAATATTCTCCATCTCTTCCATTGATCTGCCGGTAATTTCGGCGAAGCGCGGGTTGACCTCGTAGAGATGTCCATTTTGCGAATCGATCAAGGCAATGCCAAGCGGTGCTTGCAAAAACATGGTTTTGAAGCGCTCTTCGCTCGCCTGCAGCGCCTCAGCGTTCTTATCCTTCAGCATCTGCTCCAGGCGTTTAAGTTCTGTAACATCGCGTGCCGCAGCGAATACGCCGAGAACGTTATCCTTGTCGTCCTTGTAAACGGTGGCGTTGTAAAGCACGTCCATGATGCTGCCGGTTTTATGGCGGATGGCGAGCGGGTAGTCGCGCACGAAACCATCGGAGAAGACTTTCTGGTAGCCCTCGCGGGCCTTGTCCGGCTCGGTGAAGTAGTCGGAGAAATCCGTACCGATGAGCTGTTTGCGCGGCACGCCGGTCGCCTGCTCAGAGGCCTCATTCACATCGGTGATCTTGCCGTCGGGGCTGATGGTGACCAGCGGATCGAGTGAGGCATCGATGAGCGAGCGGGCATACCGGGAGGCCTGCTTCTGTTCGGTTACGTCACGTGCAGCGGCAAACACGCCGAGAACCTTATCCTTGTCGTCCTTGTAAACGGCGGCGTTGTAGAGCACGTCCATGATGCTGCCGGTTTTATGGCGGATGGCGAGCGGGTAGTCGCGCACGAAACCATCGGAGAAGACTTTCTGGTAGCCCTCGCGGGCCTTGTCCGGCTCGGTGAAATAATCGGAGAAGTCCGTACCGATAAGCTGTTCGCGCGGCACGCCGGTCGCCTGCACGGAGGCCGCATTTACGTCGGTGATCTTGCCGTCGGGGCTGATGGTGACCAGGGGGTCGAGGCTCGCCTCGATCAGGCTGCGGGCGTATTGGGAGGCCTGCTTCTGTTCGGTTACGTCGCGTGCCGCGGCGAATACACCCTGCAGCTTGCGATCCCGGTCGTAGAACGTACTCGCGTTGTAGGACACCACGGTTTTCTTGCCGTCCCTGGCGCGCGCGGTGAGTTCGTAGTCGGTAACCTTTTTTTCGTTCAGTACCTGCTTGATACCCGCCTCGGCCCGCTGCGGGTCGGTGAAGTAGTTCTTGAAGGGTGCGCCGATAAGCTCGTCGCGCGTGCATCCGGTGAGTGCCTCCATCTGCTTGTTGACGTCGGTGATGATGCCGGACGGATCGGTAGTCATGAGAGCATCGATGTTGGATTCGATCAGTGATCGGGTGTAAAACTGTTGGTCGCGCAGACGCTGGTCGAGTTTCTTTTGATCTGCCTCGACCTGCTTGCGCGCAGTGTTATCGGTGCCGATCAGCAGGTAACCGATGATTTTGTTTTGAGCGTCGCGCAGTGCGGTGACCGACACCACGGCCGGGAAGCGGCTGCCATCCTTGCGGATATAGGTCAGCTCGTAGATGTCCTCGATGCCGCGTGCCGCCTTGAACACCAGTGCCTCGAAGCCAGGCGTGATCGGTGTGTCGAGTTCAGCGCTCAACGCCTCGGCACGCGCGATCAATTCCTGTGGATCGGAAAGATCGGCCGGGGTGATCTTGTTCATTACGTCGGCTGCCATATAGCCCAGCATGCGCTCGGCGCCGACGTTGAATATCTGGATGACGCCATTGGAATCGGTGGCAATGCTCGAGAAGTTCGCACTGTTGAAAATCGCGCTCTGCAGGGCCTCCCTGAGCAGCGCTTTTTGTTGTTTGGCCTCGGGGAAGGCATCCTTCATGGAGGCTGCCTCGTCGATATCGGCAGGGGCGTTTTTTTTCTTGGGCATTTAAATATCCCCCCATTTTGGTAACACGAGGGCTATGGATACATTTCGACTAACCCACCGATGTTGTGTAATATAGCTCAAGAAGCCTGGATTGCATATAGATGTGCTAGTTGAGCTTTATGGTGCCCGTTACTGTCCCTGACCGGCTTCCCAAACGGGAAGCGATTGAATGACTAAAATTGGCTGATCTATGCCGGTCAGCGAGATGCGTTAACCGGGCCTGTGAGTAAGCTTGTTGCCCCATCCGGAAGATGTACAAGAGAAGAATCTGAATTCACCCAACTCGCCACCGTGGCGGTAATCGATTAAATCCTGATCGCTGCTGACGATGATGTGCTCGTCGTCCTTCCAGCTTTCGATGTTGATCCCACCCGGATAGGTGGCGATGACAGGTAAATCCCACGATTCAATGTGTTCCTGCAACACCTGCTGCAATGGCACAAACAAGAGTGTCGGGTGTCCTTCTTCGGCAATCGTCACGGCCAGGTAGCTGCCGCCTGGGGAGATGCTGAATTCGTACAAAGAGGCTGGGCTGTTGCCAGCATCGGTAAAGGACAGTTCTTCGATGAGTTGGTGTTGTGCAAATTTCCCATCACCAAGGACGAACCATAAATCGCCCTTGTTTGCAGTGATCAAAACACATAGCCGCTCATGGTTCGCATGACCGGGAATGGGCTGGCAGCTCAAAGGGTCGGGATGGGTGGACACCGTCCTGCTGGCGCAGGCGCCAAGCAGCATGGCGACCAACAATAATGCGACGGGCATGGCACGCTGCATCATGGATTTGACGCTTAAATCACCTTGGAGAATTTCACTTCCTCTTTTCTGTTGCGCAGGTACTCGTCGAACACCATGGCGATATTGCGGATCAGCAGGCGACCACCGGGCAATACCTGAAGGCCATTCTCATCGAGAGACAACAGGCCGTCGGCGGCCAGATCGCGCAATTCTCCCATCTCAAGGGCGAAGTGTTCGGCGAAGTTAAGTGAGAACAACTTTTCGACTGCCCTGAAATCGAGGGCGAAATCACACATCAGGCGCATGATGACATGTCGGCGCAGATGGTCTTCCTCGGATAACTGATAGCCGCGGAATACCGGGAACTGGCCGGCCTCGATGATCTCGTAGTACTCATCCAGTGTTTTGACATTCTGGCAGAAGGCGCCATCGACATAGCCGATGGAGGTGATGCCCAGTCCGACAATCTCGGCATCGGCATGTGTCGAATAGCCCTGAAAATTACGATACAGCTTGCCTTCGCGCTGGGCGATGGTCAGCTCGTCGTCCGGCTTGGCGAAATGATCCATGCCGATAAAGATATAACCGGCAGCCAGCAGGCGATCGATGGACAGCTTGAGGATGTTCAGCTTCTCGCCCGGTGTGGGCAGATCGGCCTCGTTGATGCGTCGCTGCGGCATGAACATGCGCGGCAGGTGGGCATAGTTGAACAGGGCGATGCGGTCGGGTGAGAAGTCGATGATGGTGGACAGGGTGCGGTCGAAACTCTCCACACTCTGGTGCGGCAGGCCGTACATCAGATCGATATTGATGGACTGGAAGCCGTAAGCCCGTGCCTGTTCAAGCACAGCCAGCGTTTCCTCTTTCGACTGGATGCGATTGACCGCCTTCTGCACCTCGGGCTCGAAATCCTGCACACCCATGCTCATGCGGTTAAAGCCGACCTCGCGCAGGATGCGCACTGTTTCGGCATTGCATTCGCGCGGGTCGATTTCGATACCGAATTCACCGTCTTTATCGGCGGCAAAGTGAAAGCGTTCGTGAAGCCGGGTCATGATGCTGCGAATCTGTGCCTCGCTGAGAAAGGTGGGGGTGCCACCGCCCCAGTGCAACTGGTTGACCGGGCGCTTATTGCCGATCGTGTCGGCCAGCATGTCGATTTCCTTGAGCAGGGCTTCCACATAGGGCACGGCACGCTCGCGCTGTTTGGTCACCACCTTGTTGCAGCCACAGTAGTAGCACACGGTATCGCAGAACGGCACATGCAGATAAATCGACAGCGGCGTATCGGCCTTGGCAGCACGCTTCAGGCTTGCGGCATAGGTATCGGCATTGATGCCT
>CAZQTO010000149.1:0-4283 GCA_964596375.1 uncultured Zetaproteobacteria bacterium
GGCTGAGCCAGCAGATTTACAGTCTGCCCCATTTAACCACTCTGGAACCTCTCCATTTCCCTTCCCTGCCCGGTAACGCCCGTTTCAAGGAAGGCGCGCGATTGTCTTTAATTGCGCCCCGCTGTCAACTTTTTATGCCATTGCCTGCTCAAACTGGAGCCGGCGACAGGAGTCGAACCTGCGACCTGCTGATTACAAATCAGCTGCTCTACCAGCTGAGCTACACCGGCCAGCGGGGCGGCGCATCTTACGGACCATTCAGCGAAACTCAAGCATCGATTGCAAACACCCCCGAAAGTGGGCGCACATTGATAAAATTCGGGCCGGCCAAGAGCGGCCACTCACCAGGAACGGCTTGATATCTATCGAGCCTGGCCACACTCGATTTCAAGCGGGGTCGCGCATCATATCCCGCTTGCCTAGCCACGGTTTGATTCGTACGGTTCGGGCGTGATTTCCATGATCAAACGCTCGATGGCCGCGCAGATCGCCAGCATTCTAGCAACCTCGTTTCTGGCGGGGGCAGTAGTCTTTGCCTTGCTTTGTGACGAGCCGGTGGAAATTGCCGGTAGCCTTGCAATCCTGTTGGCAATTTTCCTGGCGCTCTGGTTTTTATTGCAACACCTGATTATCCAGCCCATTCTTGATTTACAGAAACTTGCCCGCAAAATCGGCTCGGAAGAGGACCGCGCCGACATCGACCTCTCTGAGCGGCGCGATGAAATCGGCAGTTTGAGCCGCACGCTTCTGGCCACAGAGAAAGAGGTGAAACGACAGCAGGAGGAACTGCTGTCACAGGCCGGAAAAATGGATAAGGAGCGTAGACACGACCCGCTGACCAAGCTGCACAACCGTCGCCACCTCTATCTGGAAGGCCCCAAGCAGTTTTCGATGGCGCACCGGCTTGATTATGACATTTCAGTCCTGATGATCGATCTGGATCACTTTAAGCACATTAACGACACCTACGGTCACCCCGCCGGAGATAAGGTGCTCGTTGAGGTGTCCAAAACCCTCCTCAAACACAGCCGCTCTTATGACCTGCTTATCCGCTTTGGTGGCGAAGAATTCACACTGGTCATGCTCAACTGCGGGCGGGAACAATCGCTGCAGATTGCCGAACGTATTCGTGATGATATGGAAACGATGCAGATACAGTACGAAAATGCCGGGCGCATTCCCGTCACCTGCAGCATTGGCGCATCCAGCGGCAAGGGTCTCGACATGGAGCAGATGATCATGAGCGCCGATGAAGCGGTGTATGAAGCCAAAGCCACCGGGCGCAACCGCGTATGTCATGCCGGTCATGAGGCCTGATTTTCTGCTACGCCTTCCTGTTAACAGGTGTGGTTGAGTCAGGCGCTGAATAAGCGCTATTGAACGCTGCGGATAATTTCGCCCAGAAAGGATTCACCGTAGCGGGACAGCTTGGCCTGGCCGACGCCGGAGATATTGAGAAACTGGGCTTGGGTGGCGGGTTTACTGATGGCCATTTCGCTGAGGGTTTTATCAGGGAAAATAACATAGGGCGGTACATTTTGTTCTTTGGCCAGGCGGCTGCGCAGGGCGCGCAGGGCCTCGAAGAGCAGCTCGTCCTGAGCCGACAACTGCCGGCCGGCTGCCAAGATTTTCTTTTTCAGCTTCTTTTTGGACGCCTTGCGCAGTTTGCGCAACATCACCGCCTGCGGTGCATCGCTGCGCTTGAGCAGCGGCCATGCCTTCGGAGTGAGCTTGAGGACACCGTAACCTTCAGCATCAGCGGCCAGATAGCCGTGGGCGATCAACTGGCGGAAAATGCCGCGCCATTCGGCGCCATTGTGCTCACCACCGATATTGAAGGTACTGAGCCTGTCGTGGCCGTTGCGAATGACGCGCTCATCATTCTTGCCTGTCAGCACATTGATCACATACTGCGCACCGAAGCCTTGCTCGGTGCGATACACGCAGGACAGTGCTTTCTGGGCGGCGACAGTGGCATCCCAGGTTTCCGGCGGACTGACGCAGTTGTCGCAATTGCCGCAAGGCTGTTCGAGCGCCTCATCGAAATAGGCCAGCAGAGCCTGGCGGCGGCAGCCGGTCAGTTCGCACAGGCCGAGCATGGCATCGGTTTTCTGATGCATCACCCGCTTGAATAGCTCGTCGGCATCGCTGTTCTCGGTGAACAGACGCAGATTGATCACATCCTTTAGACCATAGCTCATCCATGCGTCGGCCGGAAGCCCGTCACGTCCGGCGCGGCCTGTTTCCTGATAATAGGCCTCGATATTTTTCGGCAGATTCATATGCGCCACAAAGCGCACATCCGGCTTGTCGATACCCATGCCGAAGGCAATGGTGGCCACGATAATAAGTCCGTCCTCGCGCAGGAAACGCTGCTGATTACGGCTTCGCACGTCCTGCGAGAGACCCGCATGATATGGCAGTGCCACGCGTCCCTTGTCATTCAGCCACTGGGCGATGCCATCCACACCCTTGCGGCTCAGGCAATACACAATGCCGGCATCTTCGGCATGGTTCTGTGTCAGGAAAGACCAAAGCGCATCGCGGCCACTATCACCACCGCCGCCGCTTTCGGCAATGGCATAATGGATGTTGGGCCGATCAAAGCTGTTGATGAACACGCTGGCCTGCTGCAGGGCAAGCTGTTCGATGATTTCGCCGCGCGTGCGGGCATCGGCCGTGGCGGTCAGGGCGATACGCGGCACCTTCGGATAACGCCCATGCAGCATGGACAACTGCTGGTATTCCTTGCGGAAATCATGCCCCCACTGCGACACGCAATGCGCCTCATCAATAGCGAACAGGGCAAGCTGAGAGCGGTCGAGCAGGCTTAACATGGCATCATTGAGCAGGCGCTCGGGGGACATGTATAGCAAGTCGAAATCACCGGCCAGCAGACCACGCTCAATTTTCCGCTGTTCTCCAGACAAAAGTGTGGAGTTCAGAAAAGCGGCGCGCACGCCGAGCTGCCGCATGGCCTCTACCTGATCCTGCATCAGGGCAATCAGCGGGGAAATCACAATTCCCGTACCGCTGCGCAACAGGGATGGTATCTGGTAGCAAATAGATTTACCGCCGCCGGTGGGCATCAGGGTGAGCGCATCCCGACCAGCCGCCAGCGCATCAATGATCTCCGCCTGATGATGGCGGAAATCGTCGTAACCGAAGACCGATTTAAGGATATCGCGGGGATTTTGCATGCGCCGGAGTATTCACCATCAGGCTTTGCATGTCATACCCTGACATACGCTGAAGGCCAGGATGATCTGAGTTGAGGAAGCCTAGAGCCTACTGGCCGAAATCCTCTTCGGGGATGCGCGGGTCATCGATAGCGAATTCGGTTTCGCCGGTCTCGAACACCAGCTTGAGATAGGGTACGCAACCGCTACATTCCACGCCGGCACCCGCGGCATGAGCAGCCTCCAGGCTGCCCAACTTCTTTAGATCGCTGAAACGCCGGTTCAGGCAGGCGCACATGTTGACCGGCTTGTCGTCATCCATTGCCATATCATCCATGTGCGCCTCCTTCAAAAGCCTGTCACTTGCCTGTCGTAACTGCCGACGGCAGCGGCAAAGTCCAGATGTGGAAGCCCTGTTGTGCCCGACTCACATCACGCTCCTTAGCCTGTTGCGAGCCTATCTTGCGATCGGAGTGGAAGTACACCCGTCCATCAGCACCAACCCGTGCCCCGCCATCGCGCGCCTCGTCCATGGTAAGCTGGGTCAGATTGCGGCCTGTGGCATCGATCGCCCAGACATCCCAGTTATTGCCCTTCTTGTGACGCAGGTCGGCCTCTTCACGGTTGGAGGTGAACACAATCCACTTGCCATCCGCGCTCCATGATGGCTGCACATCCACGCTCCTGGCATCGGTTATCTGAACCAGATCAGAACCGTCAGGGTGCATGCGGAAAAGATGGTAGCTGCGCCCCACCGGCATGGAATACACAATCCATTTGCCGTCCGGTGAAAGAGCAGGATTCACACCCTCGCCTAGCGTACGGAACTCTCCGTCAGTGTTGATCTTCACCAGTTCACTGCGGTAGCCGGCCAGGGTCCAGTTGTCGAAATCGTCGCTTTTCACATGGCTGCCGGCCTGATGCTTACCTGCGGGCGTCGTGATGCTGAGGCGAACGGCAATCACCGAACCATCGGGTAACAGCACCGGCTGAGTAAAGCTGCCGCGCATATCTATCAGGCGACGCTGCATGCCCTCGCCATCGGAAATCTTTTCCCACAGGCCAAGGCCGCCGGCCCGGAGAGAAAGGAAGTACACATGCCCC
>CAZQTO010000150.1:0-4246 GCA_964596375.1 uncultured Zetaproteobacteria bacterium
TTGCGGTCATACAGATGTTGGCCGGTGTCGGTCGCTGCGTTGTTCAGCTTGTGCAACGCACGCCCGATCAGCGTGTCGCTCACCTGCTGCTTTTGCAGCCAGGCAGCAAGCAGCTCGGGTTCGATGTTGAGATTGTCGAGTTCGGTTTTGTCGCCCAGATAATCGTAATGCAGGCGGTCGCGAAACAGCGCGACGACACGGTTTTGCGTTGCGCGCTCTGTCTGCCCGATTGCACTCATGTCGTCTCTCAGTTACTCGTCCGGTTCATGCTTGCCGGGATGAAGCCCTCGTCCGACAACGCCCGGATGATGCCGCGTATCAGGTAATTATTGCTAAAGCCGATCGCGTATTGCCGCGCGCCTTCCTTGATTGGCTGCAACATTCCGCGCTCTATCAGTCTCTTGATCTGGTAGGTGCGCTGCGCCATGGTCATTTCCGGCATCGCCGCTGCCAAGTCGCCAGCCTTGGCAACACCATTCTTCGCGGCGATCTGCAACACTGCGGCTTCCTGGACTGTAATGAGCTGGCGTTCCTTCGCATACGCCAAGGCAGGCGCAAGGATGCGCTCGTTCAGGTAGCCGAAGTCCGTCAACCGGTCAACCTTGCGCAACTCATAGAGGATTCCTTGTAGCACATAAGCACACCAGGTCTCCAATCCCTCCTGCGTTCCCGTATCAGCTTCCGCCAGCATGGCGTAATAACGATCGCGGTCATTGCAGAATACAGCTGTCGGATTCAACACCCGCCCGCCGGTATTCACGTTGAAACCATACTTGATCAGCAGCGTATAAGTCAGCAGCCGCACCACCCGCCCGTTGCCATTGCCGAACGGGTGTATCCAGCCGAAACGGTGGTGCGCCAAGGCCACCTTGATCAGGTCGTACTTCGGTGGGCGTGCTTCGTTGATGAATGCCACCAGTTCCTGCATGTATTGCGGAACCAAAACCGCCTCGGGCGGCAGGTGCTCAGACTGCGCGATCTGCACCTGTGTCTGGCGGTAAGCTCCCGGCGTCGCATCACCCTCGCGTTCCAGCCCCTTCACCGCAAGGGCATGCAGCTCGCGAATGAAGTGCTCGGTCAGTGCATCGCCGGCATGGAAGCTCTCCTCGATGTAGGCCATCGCCGCTTCGATGTTCTCCATCTCGAGGAGTTGGTCGGTAGGCTGCTGCTTTCCGCCTTCCAATTTGCTCTCCACATAGTCCGCCAGTGTGGTGTGGTTTCCCTCGATACGAGCCGAGCCCAAACTTTCCAGCATATGGAAGATGTACTTGAGTTGAAAAAAAACTGGGGCCGGGGTTGTGCCGCCGAGCCGAAGGCGACGCAAGTACTCAAGCTCCGTCAGCACGTCCACCATGGGCGAGTCGAAGGAAGGGTTAAGCAGCGCCAAATTGTGATGGTTAAATACAGGCATGCCCGGGGATATTTATAATCAAGCAAAGAATTATCTTGAATTAAGCATCAACATTTAAACAAAATCAAGAAATTATTAGCGTAAGGCATAATAATTATCTTTAATCGTGGCATCCGGGAAGTGGATTCCGCCCGATGACAAAATGAAAACCGGCAGCCCTGCCTGCGGCATTCCCGGAACAGGCCCGGCCGGTATTTCAGAAACGTAAGCGGGTTTCAGAAGAACGCAAAACCGGCGCACCTTCGTGCTTACTCTGAAACCAACTTGATATTGTGCTTGGCTTGCCAACGCACATTACGCCCGCTTCCCAAGCGGTCAACCAAACCCATTTCGTTTAACCTGCTAATACAGTGGCTCACCGTAATAGGCGAAACATTATTTTGCTTTGCAACATCATGAATGCTCTTTGGCGTACCTTGCTTAAGCGCATCAAGAACTTGTGAAAGTGCAAAGCTCAACTCCCTCAATCGCAATTCCGGTGATTGATAACTATTTTTGATGTGTGTAGCGACCTGTTCGATCTCCGGAAACAACGTTGCCTGGCTGATACCCAAAGCCTTTAGCTGCATTAATATTTCAACTTTCTTGGTTTTATTAACCTTGATCCTCTCAATGATCGAGGACTCTTTAAGTTGAGCAGGCTTGGTTTTATCCCCATCAATACCGAACAATAGAAACGCACCGTCCTGCCTGATAATCCTGGGATTATCCAGCATTGGCTTGACGCAAATAACCTTGCCGAGATGGCCTCGTTGGATGATTGGCTTGAAATGGGGTTTGTCTTGCCGGACATCATGGAGAAGGCGTTCTATTTCATAAGTTTCATTGAATAATCTTATTTGTTCATTTGTTTCGATCGCGCCGATTGTGCCAACTGATGGAATCATAAAATCGGTTGGCCTGCGGCTTAAGTTTGATATGACACTCACTGTGTCACTGTCGAAATACTTTACTTGATCAATATCAAAACCAACGACGATCACATCGCCATCTTCATCATCTTTTTCATGCGTAGTACATGAGAAATAAAGCGCCACAAGCGGGTTGCTTGTGATGTCGAGAAGGCGCGTCGGTAGTGAGTAGTGCTGCATCTTTACGAGAATTTGGAAGGTCGATAAATCACCAGAAAAATCGTTTGGGCAGCGCAAGATCAACTCTTTCAGCATGATTGCCTCGTTGGCAATCCATCCGGAATTTCGGTAAACAGATGGCTCAAGCCTAAAACTGGATTTCGAGTGCCCCCGGTAAAAAAGGAGCTGCCCCCTGCTTCTGTCTATTTTATCCAGCCGCTGGAGGAAGGAGCTGATTGTCCCGACTTTCTGTTCTTGATCATCCATGCAGCACTTCCTTTTCTACCAAGCGAAGCCGAAGCGCATCCTTCGGCACCCATATCCACCCTTCCGTGATCGGGATGGACTCCGCTGGATGTGCCAGCGTATCCGGCTGAAATGTAAAAGCATGAGAAATAAGCGCGCAGGTCAGCGCATCCAGTTTGTCTTGGTGATCAATGCCGCCAGACCATTGCCGCATAGGTGGCTCAATACGTTCCGCCAACAAATACCGCTTCAATAACTCTTGAAATAGCGCCGAGTCTTTACAAGCCGATGGGTAGGCTTCGATGGCCGTCAATATATCGCCATCGGTCCAGACACCACATTGCGCTCTTTGTGGCGCAAACCGGGCAAGAACATGCATCCCTTTGGTGGCCTGACTGCCAATCATATCCTTGATAGCCGACAAGGGCCTGAGGCCGTGATCAAAAAGGAATTGCTCGGTGTGACGAAACAAATAGGGATTGGTATCAGATTGCCCGATTAGCGCTTCGCACTCCAGCCTGGTCACCAACTGCGTAAATGCTTCGGAGAATCCAAGCGGCGCATCAATGGCCATGATCGTCCGCTTGTATTCGGCTGGCAGATTGGTCTCACAAAGCAAGAACAAGCTTTCTAGCCAGTCGCAGGTGTTCCCTGCCTCGTTGATGGTGGTGCGCAAGTTACCGCGCCATGGCCTGCCGACAATATCCCGGTTGGCATCAAGGATCACGATGGCATCACGGCTCCTGTCGTTTTTGTCGCAGTTCCACCTGCCGACATCCCAGCCGATGAAAAACGAAGGGGGCTGCAATATGCCGCTCATACCAAGCGTATCCTTCCGGTCAGCAGCTCCTGCATCATCCCCTGCTTGAGGTCGCGGGTCTTGTCACGGCGTGCTTCGAGGGCGGCGATTTCTGCATCCATGTCGGAGAGGACGGTGGCGATGGCGGTTTGCTCTTCCAGCGTTGGCGGAAGTTTCAAGTTAATTTTATTTAGGTGCGCGGGACCAAAATTCAGTTGAGCTGAACCCGTCGCTTGCTTCCCTATTGGCACTTTGAACAAGTCAGACTGTAAGAATAAGTACAAATACTTATCAAGCAGCTCAGATGAATTTGTCTTAAATCTAATCGTGCTAGTGTTCATGCAAAGTGGAAGATTTTCTGACGAAGCAAAAGCTACTTTTTCGTGAAATTTATCTATGGTAACGCCTGATGACGCAATTAATATGTCACCGTCATCCACCAAAAAATGCTTGTAGCACCCAAAGGCTTCTTCTTCTGAGATGTGTCGGTCAGTTGTGTCTAGTACAACCCTACCATTCGATATGTTCGTTCCATTCAGGAGTTTCACACCCCGTTTGGTGAATTGATAATTTCTTACGCCCGGCCCTTCTTGAAACCAGCAAATATCCTTTAATGGCTTCACCTCCCACTCCCCGCCAAACCCCGGCAGGCGGGTCGATCCGGTGAGGAGTTGCTGCATCGCGGCCTGTTTGAGGTCGCGCTTCTTGGCGATGAGCTGG
>CAZQTO010000151.1:0-4044 GCA_964596375.1 uncultured Zetaproteobacteria bacterium
GCAAGATTGCCTTCGATGTTCAGTGGCCCAACATCGACACCAAGCAGGATATTGCCGCTCTCCTTCGGCCGACGGGCAAGCCAGGTTCCATTGGCGCTATCAAGTGCCCGCAGGAAGTTCCAGTTGGCTTGCAGATAAGCACCGTAAGCACTCAGCCTGCCGCTCAATTCAAGACCGCGATTGCGCGCCTTGTTAACGTTGGAAGGAATCCATGTGAATGAACCCGGCGTAATGGGCGCCCATGCAATCAGGTCCTTGAAGCTCTGGTCGAACCATGTGGCGCCAAACCCGGCCTGCAGTGCATCCCCTCGCCAATCGTAGGTGATTCCCGCATCCCAGCCGCGGCTGCTTTCCGGTTTAAGATTCGCATTGCCCGAACCCGGCCAGTACAGGTCGTTGATTGAGGGCGCCTTGAAGCCAGTGCCGTAGTTGCCCGTCAGTTTCAGGCCATCGATCGGATGCAGCGATGCCCCCGTATGCCAGGTGCTCTTGTTGGGCAAGCCGCTGTTGCTGTCGTGGCGTGCCGAGCCGCTCAGATCAAGCATCTCGCCATGCCATGCGAGCGAGGCAAAACCGGCCGTCTGGCGCAACACCCTGTTGTAGGGAGCAAGCGGGTTTACCGCTTTGTCGGCATGATGATCCAAACCGAAAAGCAGTGAGAAATCTTCCACTTCCACGTCGTTCTGCCAGCTCAGCTGATTGATGGTGGTATGGATATCGGAATTATTAGCCGCATTGTTCGGATCACTGCCGGTCACATCATCGGTCGAGCGGGAAAGCTGCAGGCTGCTCTCCCATGTTTCCAGCACGGGATAGCTCAGCTTGGTGCTGTAAATCGACTGCCGTGCGACTGTGTTCCAGTTGAGGATGTCGCCAAACGGAAAACCGCCGTCCAGGGAGTTCTTTCCCTCAGTCCGCCGAACCATGAACTCCAACGTCCCCTCTCCAATCTCCGCGCCCACGCGCCCGGAGTACTGTGACTGACTGAAGGGGTCCCGCTCGGGTCCGTTGGCGGCCACAGACACCCCTCCCGTGCGCCTCCCTGAAGCAGTCATCGCAAAGCTGATACCCTCTTCCGTGGCTCCCGACACCTGCATGCTGCCGCGCGATGAAGCAAGTCCCCCTGCTTCGCCGTTGATGCGATATTTCGTTTCTCCCTCACCTGTTTTGGTGAATATCTGAATCACGCCGCTCATGGCGTCGCCACCGTACAATGAGGACTGCGGTCCGCGCACGATTTCAATGCGTTCGATATCGTCAGGAGACATCAGGGACCAATCGAAAGCACCCAGGGAAGCGGCGCCAACTCGCACACCGTCCACCAGCACAAGCGTATGGCCGCTGTTACCTCCGCGCATATAAAGGGAAGTGGTTTTGCCCGGCCCGCCTGTGGATGCGACATTCAGCCCCACCTGGCGACTCAGCAATTCACTTACGCTTGCGGCCTGTGCTCTTCTTATCTCTGCTTCGCTGATGATGGTCACATCGGCCGAAACCCTTGCCGGATCCTCAGCAATACGCCCTGCCGTAACAATCACGGCCGGCAACGCCTCTGCAGCCTGTGCCGAAAAACAGCCCAGTGAGCTCGCTGCGATGATAATTGTGATGCCGCATGTGATATGTCGTTTGTGTCTTCTAAGGGGGGTAATACCCATGTTTCAATTCCTTCCGCACCCGCCGTGCGCTTTATAGAGTGACGGTATGTGTCTGGAGTTGATTGTGATCGGAGGGGCATTTGTGTATCGAAGAAAGCGCCCGTACCGGCCGCATCTCACCCCGAGACACAAAATCCGCTTTTGCTTGGGGCCGGTCTCCTGGCTTGCCTTCATCCTCCTTCACACCTTGCCTTCCCAGTTTCCCAGTGGCTTTTGCATGAATTCGTCAGGCCTACAGTAGCGGGGGCTGCGCCGGAATTGGTTCGCTTGTGTGATACAAACGACCTTACCGGACTTCCCGTTTCACTTCCTCACCGAACGGTTCGGAAGAACCCAAAGCACGCGAAGTATAGCGCGGCGAGCAACCGTGACCAGTGCGGCAAATACAGCTGTTTTTCGAGCACAAAAGAAAAGGGACAGCCCAAAGGCTATCCCTTTAAAAAAAACCATGTGATACGTCTTTAATGCCGCACCAGCCAGACGATGACCCAGCCGATGGCCACAGCGGTAATCCCCATGACGCGCAATACAGAAACGGGAATCTCCGGAATCTTCCGCATCATCTCGCTCATCTTCGCCGGAAAAAGGGCATAGGCGATACCCTCAAGCACCAGCACCAGTCCCAATGCGGCCCACAGATCGCTCATGCAATCGCCCCGCCAACCAATCCGGTTTACTTACCCGACTGATTGAAAAAGTGGAAAAACTCCGAATCGGGTGAGATCACCATGGTCGTACCGGCACCAATGGAAGCCTTGTAGGCATCGAGTGAACGCAGGAAGGCATAGAAAGCCGGATCCTTGGTATGCGCCTTGGCATAAATCTGCGTGGATTCAGCATCGGCCTTGCCGCGGATAATCTGCGAATTCTTGTAGGCATCGGCAATCAGCACCTTGCGGGTCTTCTCGGCCTCGGCGCGAATCTCCTTGGCAGCCTCCTCACCCTCGGAACGGTATTCCTTGGCAATACGGTTACGCTCGGCCTTCATACGCTGAAACACCGCCTCGCTGTTCTCCAGCGGCAGGTCGGCACGCTTGATACGCACATCGCTGATTTTCACACCCAGATCATGGGCACTGGCATCCGCCTTGTCGCGGATATCGGTCATCAACTTAACGCGCAGGGTGGCATCCTCACCACCGGACACGATCTCGGCCAGAGTATGCTGGCCCAGCACCTCGCGCATCTTACCGCGCACCATATCTTCCATACGTGCGGCCACACCGGCCTCGGTACGCGCCACCTGATACACCTTCAGCGGATCAACAATGCTCCAACGGGTATAGGCATCAACCAGGATCGACTTCTTGTCCATGGTAATCACTTCGTTCGGCGGCGCATCCTGCACCAGCAGGCGATTCTCAAAGCGGGTCAAGGACTGCCAAGGCAGTTTGAAATGCAGGCCTGGCTCTTCAACCACGACCTTCGGATTACCGAACTGCAGCACCAGCACCTGTTCACGCTGATCGACAATAAAGGCACACATATTGGTCAGCAGAGCGCCGCCCAGCAGGATAACAACAACCATCAATTGCTTTGCGCTCATTACTTCACCTCCACCTTGCCGCTCATTCGATCCAACGGCAGATAAGGCAGCACGCGCTCGGCCACCGATTTATCGACAATCACCTTGTCCGTCTTGCTAAGCACTTCCTGCATAGTGTCCAGATACAGACGCTTGCGGGTTACTTCGGGAGCCACACGATAAGCGGCCAGCACGCTCTCGAAACCGGTGGCCTCACCGATAGCACGGTCAATCACCTCTTTCTCATAACCCTGTGCATCAAGCACCATCTTCTTGGCCTCACCACGCGCCTTCGGAATAATATCGTTGGCATAGGCCTGCGCCTCATTCTTGGCACGTTCGCGATCCTCGCGCGCCGAGGCCACATCCTTGAATTCCTTGATCACACGCTCCGGCGGCTGCACGTCCTGCAGTTTAACCGTGGTCACCAGAATGCCGGATTGGTAGCCATCCAGAATCGACTGAATCAGCATCTCAACCTCGACTTCAACCTCGGCCTTCTTGGTGGTCAGCACATCGTCGATCATGGTGCGGCCGATCACCTCACGAATGGCCGATTCGGCGGCATCACGCACCGTAGTCGTGGGATGAGCAATGCGGAACAGATAGTTGCTCGGGCTCTTGATCTTGTATTGCACCGTGAATGAAATCTCCACGATATTCTCGTCGCGGGTCAGCATCAGGGCTTCCTGCGATATCTTGCGGTTCTGCCCGTCGGCAATCGTACGGAAACCGATTTCCAGTCGTTGCACACGGGTCACCGGAACCTTCTCCACAGTTTCCACCGGATACGGCAGATGCCCGTTCCGGCCCGGGCCCTTGGTGGCGATATGCTGACCAAAGCGCAGCACCACGGTTTCCTCA
>CAZQTO010000152.1:0-3976 GCA_964596375.1 uncultured Zetaproteobacteria bacterium
AAGGAATTGCAGCAGGCCGGCGCCGATGCGCTGGAGCTGAATGTCTACTACATGCCGGCCGACCTGACACAATCGGCCGATGCGGTTGAGGCCCGTTACGTGACAATGCTCTCGGCCCTCAAGATGCAGGTTGATCTTCCCATTATCCTGAAACTTTCATCCCAGTTCAGTTCGGTGGGTAATTTCGTGCACAAGCTTGAGACGGCGGGGGCCGATGGCGTCTCCCTGTTCAATCGCTACTACCTGCCCGATATCGATCTCGAAACTCTGGATGTGCTCCCCAGCCTGAAACTCTCAACGTCGCTGGAGTCGCGCCTCTCCATGCGCTGGATCGCCATGCTTTACGGTCGCGTAAACCTCACGCTGGCCGCTACCAGTGGCATTCACACCTCGGATGATGCGATCAAGATGCTGCTGGCTGGCGCCGATGTGACGCATATGTGTTCAGCGCTTCTTCAACGTGGACCTGCATATCTTGGAGAGGTTCTCAAGGGGCTCGAGCAGTGGATGGAGGAGAAGGAATATGCCTCCATAGCCCAGCTCAAAGGCAGCGTGAGCCATGCCAGGGCAAGCGATCCGACTGGCTTCGAGCGTTCCAACTACATCAAGGTGCTTAACAGTTTTGATGCTCCGGATGGTGTCTGGCGCTAAGGCGGTGGCAGACAGATTGTTTTCTAATGGATTTTCTAATGAAGGACAAAGGGGGTTTTATGTTCGGGCGTGGTAAGCGAAAAACGGCATCGGCACGGCATATTCTGGTGAAGAGTCGTGAGCAGTGCGAGGCCTTGAAGGCCGAGATTGAACATGGAGCCGACTTTGCCGAGCTGGCGAAACAACATTCGAATTGTCCTTCGGGCAAGAAGGGCGGTGACCTGGGCACCTTCCGTGAACGACAGATGGTCAAGGAGTTCAACGAGGTGGTCTTCTCCGCCGAGCTGCACAGGGTGCACGGGCCGGTGAAGACCCAGTTCGGTTATCACCTGATCGAGATTACATCGCGCTCGGATTCGTAAATCACTTGGGCTGATTGTCCGCGGTTTCAATCTGGCGAAGCTTCCAGCCCCAATGTCTTGGCGCGATTTGGCAGCTTCATCGTGATTGCCGGTTACGACTAAAGAGTCAATAAACCTTCACCTCAACTGGAATATTTTCCTGTTCTGAGGGGCGTTGCTATGGGCTTTCAGGTTGCGGTGTGCGGGCTTTCATGCTACATCTCGACTATGATGCAAACCTACGGAAGGGAAGATGGCTAAATTACAGGATGTGGTCGTACTACTCAGGGATGGTGCTAAGCGTAAGGGAACCCTGAACACCCCGTTTAATCCGCAGCAGAGACAAGTATCCATTATCAGCAGGGGGGAGGTGGAAGAGATAGCCCTGAAGGATGTTTGTTGCATTTCCTTTTTGGTACAGGCTGGTCTGCCTCGCTATAAACATCTCCCCAGTGAAGTAATCGAGCATATCGTTACCGTCAGCGGCGACGAATTTGTGATGCGTGTGTTGCCCAATGAAGTGGAATTTGAGGGCTTCATGGCCACGCCGCAGGAAGACAATTCGCCCATCCAGAGGGTTTATTTTGTCTCGGAAGGCGTACGTTTACGAGAGCTCACCGATATGCTGGGGACGATTCTTGATAAGGAAAAACTCGCAGATCCGGCCAGCATTGATAAGGCTGTTCAGAAGCAAAAGGCGCTGCGTGCCCGTCGGGTTGGCGATATCCTTGTTGATGAAGGAAAGGTCAGCAAGGAGGATCTTGAAAAAAGTATCCTTGATGTGCCCACGTCCGGCAAGGGCAAGAAGCAACGTGTGCGGGTCGGTGAAGTGCTCGTTTCCGAGGGTCTGATTAACGAGGCCCAGCTTAAAGAGGCGCTGGAGAAGCAGAAGAAGGAAAAGGGCAAGCGGCTTGGTGAGATTCTTATTGAAGCAGGAGTCATTACTGAAGAGGCGATGTTGGTCGCCATGGCCATTAAGTTAAGGATGCGTTTCATCGATTTGACGCATATCACGCCAAGTCTTGAAGCCCGCAACATGGTTGCTTCCTCCATGGCCAGAAAACATTTTTTACTGCCTATATTCCTGGACGATAAAAAACTGATTGTGGCCCTTTCCGACCCGGGAAACCTGGGCGTTATCGAAGACATTGCCTTCCATTCGAACCATCGTGTTATCCCGGTCTTTGCAACCAGGGAGCAGGTGACCGGGCTGATTGAGGAGCTTTATGGTCCGGAAGGCCATGATGACGAGGATCTGGATGTCGAACTGACTGGTGTTGTCGAGGATGATACAAATGATCTGGAGCAGACCCAGCTCAGCGAGGCGGAAAAGGCGCCGATTGTGCGCCTGGTTAACCGCACGATTCTTGATGGTGTTAGCGCCAAGGCCAGTGA
This sequence comes from uncultured Zetaproteobacteria bacterium, assembly GCA_964596375.1. Taxonomy (GTDB): domain Bacteria; phylum Pseudomonadota; class Zetaproteobacteria; order Mariprofundales; family Mariprofundaceae; genus UBA1543. The sequence continues at coordinate 2,388 of CAZQTO010000152.1, forward strand.
TATCCATATCTTCCCTGTAGAAGGCGCGACACGTATTGATTTCAGGGTGAACGGCCTGTTGCAGCAATACATGCTGGTATCCGAACTGGCGCTCAGGCCGATGCTTTCGCGTATCAAGATTGTGGCGGGGATGGATATTTCCGAGCACCGTCTGCCTCAGGATGGCCGCATTCAGATGCGAGCCAGCGGCCGTGAGGTGGAATTCCGTGTTTCCGTGATGCCGGGTCTTCTCGGTGAGTCGGCCGTTCTTCGCATCCTTGATAAGGGAAACAAACCGATGCGTCTGGAGGATCTGGGGCTAAGTGATGCGCATAGCGAAGAGATCAATCAGATCATACGAAGTTCGCACGGATTCTTTCTGGTTACCGGCCCTACTGGCAGTGGCAAATCAACAACCCTGCTGGCGGCCATGGCCAGCTTGACAACCTTGCCGCGCAGATTGATTTCCGTTGAAGACCCTGTCGAAGGAAAGATTCCCGGCATTAATCAGGTGCAGATTAACTCAGCGATTGGCTTCACCTTTGCCCGTGCGCTGCGCAACCTGTTGCGGCATGACCCGGATATTCTGATGGTCGGCGAAATACGCGATCAGGAAACGGCTGAGATTGCAGTTGAAGCCGCGATGACCGGGCACATGATGTTATCGTCCCTGCACACCAATGATGCAGCCGGGGCTTTTCCCCGTTTGATTAATATGGGGGTGGAGCCATTCCTTGTAGCAGATACGGTAAAAGGGGTGATGGCGCAGCACTTGATTCCCCGTCTTTGCCCGGAATGTCGCATCGAAGTTACACCGGAGGACGATATTCTCACGCAACTAAAGAGGTATGGATTTGAGTTTGATGGCCCTGCTTACAAATCTACGGGCTGTAAGGCCTGCCATGACAGCGGCGTGGGCGGACGCGTGCTTGTCTATGAGTTGTTGGTGGTGAACGAGGATATCGCACATCTGGTGTCGTTCAACAGCTCGGAGGCGGAGATCAATAAGGCTGCCCGCGAGGCAGGGATGGTTTCAATGGCTGAAATGGCCCTTGGAAAAGCCAGGGAGGGCTTGATCAATCTTGACTATGTGATGCCATTGTTGACCACGCATGATATGGAGTCTGATTCTTAACAGCGCTGTTAAACCATATATCCCGGAGCGCCAACTGCGTTTTTCCATCCGACGGATGTTGTCTGCCTGCCCCTTTTCATTCGTGACCGTTCCCAGCATGATGCGCAAGCTAAGAAAAAGTCAGGAGCAATGAGCAGTGGAAGAGCGGTACGAAGCACAGGAAATCGAGCAGAAATGGCAGCAGCGCTGGGAGGCATCGGGCATCGATGCGGCCTCGGATGAGGCACAGGATCAGCGTCCGAAATACTATTGTCTGGTGATGTTTCCATACCCCTCCGGCAATTTACACATGGGGCATGTACGCAATTACTGTCTTGGTGACGCTGTAGCGCGCTACAAGCGCATGCAGGGATTTAATGTGCTGCATCCCATCGGTTGGGATGCCTTCGGTCTGCCTGCCGAGAACGCAGCCTTCAAAAACAATCGCCCGCCTGACGAGTGGACCTCTGCCAATATCGACCAGATGCGCGAGCAG
>CAZQTO010000153.1:0-3915 GCA_964596375.1 uncultured Zetaproteobacteria bacterium
CATCTATCCGATCACTCCATCATCGGGCATGGGTGAGATGAGTGATGCATGGTCGAATCAGGGGCGAAAGAACCTCTGGGGTGCTGTTCCCGAAGTGGTTGAGATGCAGAGCGAGGCCGGTGCCGCAGGCACGGTACATGGTTCATTGCAGTCGGGAGCCTTGACCACCACCTTCACATCATCGCAGGGACTGCTGCTGATGATCCCCAATATGTACAAAATCGCCGGCGAGCTGACATGCTCGGTGTTTCATGTGGCGGCGCGTTCGATTGCTGCGCAGGCACTTTCCATCTTTGGTGATCATTCGGACGTCATGGCCGTGCGCCAGACCGGCTTTGCCATGCTCTCTTCCAACTCGGTGCAGGAGGTGATGGATTTTGCCCTGATTGCCCAAGCGGCAACACTCAAGGCGCGTATCCCGGTGGTGCATTTCTTTGATGGATTCCGCACCTCGCATGAGGTGAACGAGGCCGATGTTCCATCCGATGATGTGCTCAGAGCCATGCTTCCCGATGCCCTGGTCCGGGAGCATCGCAAGCGTGGCCTGACCCCTGATCAGCCTGTGCTGCGCGGCAGCAGCCAGAATCCCGACGTCTATTTTCAGGGCCGCGAATCGGTGAATCCTTATTACGAGGCCATGCCGGACATTGTGCAGGCCTGCTTCGATCAGTTTGCCGAACTGACCGGCAGGCAGTATCAGCTGTTCGAATATCACGGTGCGCCGGATGCCGAGCGCTTGTTGATATTGATGGGCTCGGGAGCCGAAGCGGCTGTTGAAACCGTGGAGCACCAGCTTGCTGCAGGCGAGAAGGTGGGAGTTCTCAAGGTGCGCCTGTATCGGCCATTTTCTGCCACGCACCTGATCGATGCCATTCCCGCTACGGTGAAGAAGATCGCCGTGCTCGATCGCACCAAAGAGCCGGGAAGCGACGGCGAGCCGCTATACAAGGATGTGATGACTGCACTGGCCGATTATGTCGGCAGCGGCGGCGATCGATTTGCCGCCATGCCGCGCGTGATCGGCGGGCGCTACGGCCTTTCCTCCAAGGAATTCACGCCGGGCATGATCAAGGGCGTACTCGATGAACTGGCCAAGGATGCGCCGAAGAATCATTTCACCATCGGCATCCATGATGATCTCTCGCAGACCAGTCTTGAGTGGGATGAGATGTCGGTCGATGCCAACGCCAATGTTACCCGCTGCATGTTTTACGGCCTGGGTTCGGATGGCACGGTTTCGGCCAACAAGAATTCGATCAAGATGATCGGCGAAGGTACCGATCTGCATGCGCAGGGGTATTTTGTCTATGATTCGAAGAAGGCGGGGGCGGTGACTATTTCTCACCTTAGATTCGGGCCTGATTCGATCCGCTCCACCTATCTGATCGGCAAAGACGAGGCGCATTTCATTGCCTGCCATCAGCCGGTATTCCTTGAGCGCTACGACATGCTGGAGCATGCAGCCCAAGGTGCGGTATTCCTGCTCAACTCACCGCACTCCGCAGATGAGGTATGGCATGACCTGACGGAAAAGATGCAGCGGCAAATTATTGATAAAAAACTGCAGTTCTATGTGATTGATGCCTATAAGGTGGCAAATGAATCCGGCATGGGGCGGCGCATCAACACGGTGATGCAGACCTGCTTTTTCGCCATCTCCGGTGTGCTGGAGAAGGATGAAGCCATCAGTAAAATCAAGGAGGCCGTGGAAAAAACCTATGGCCGCAAGGGGGCGAAGATCGTTGAGCGAAACTTTGCCGCCATTGATGCATCGCTTGCCCATCTGCACAGGGTGGAGGTTCCATCCAAGGTGACCAGCAAGATGGTTATGCATCCGCCGGTTGCAGCGAATGTTCCGGATTTCGTGAAGCATATTACCGGCGAGATCATTGCCGGACGCGGTGATGCCATACCTGTCAGCTTCATGCCGAACGACGGCACCTGGCCGCTGGGCACGGCGGCATTCGAGAAACGCAATCTGGCACTGGAGATTCCGGTCTGGGATGAGGATATCTGCATCCATTGCGGCAAATGTCCGTTCGTCTGCCCGCATGCGGCGATTCGCTCGAAGGTGTTCCCCGAAGCTTTGACTGCGGACGCGCCCGAGGGCTTCAAGCATGTGCCGGTGAAGGGACGAGAGTTCGACGAGGGAAATCATATTGCCTATCAGGTTGCCCCCGAGGATTGCACCGGCTGCGGCCTGTGCGTGGAGATATGTCCGGTTCGGGACAAGAGCAATGCCAGCCGCAAGGCTTTGAACATGGCCCCGCAGCCGCCGCTCCGGGAGCAGGAAAGGGCCAACTGGGATTTCTTCCTGAAACTCCCCGAATACGACCGCGAGAAGATTCGCTGGAATGGCATGAAGGGGGCTATGCTGGCCCAACCGCTGTTCGAGTTCTCCGGTGCCTGTGTGGGCTGCGGCGAAACCCCGTACATCAAGCTGGCCACCCAGCTGTTCGGTGATCGCATGGTGATTGCCAATGCCACCGGCTGCTCTTCGATCTACGGTGGCAATCTGCCGACCACTCCGTATGCCTCCAATGCCCAGGGCAGGGGGCCGGCATGGTCCAACTCCCTGTTTGAGGACAATGCCGAGTTCGGACTTGGTTTCCGACTCGCTATTGATGCGCATCGTGATTTTGCCCTGCAACTGTTGCAGGAAGCCGATCTGAGCATTGATGCAACACTGGTCGAAGCAATCATGCAGGCTGATCAGTCCGATGAGCCGGGCATCCACGAACAGCGTCGCCGTGTTGAGGCTTTGAAAGAGAAGCTGGCTTCGATGGATGGCGAGATGGCGCGCAATCTTGAATCGGTGGCCGATTATCTGGTCAGGAAGAGCGTCTGGACGATTGGTGGTGACGGCTGGGCCTACGATATCGGTTTCGGTGGCCTGGATCATGTTATGGCCAGTGGCCGCAATGTGAACATTCTGGTACTCGATACCGAGGTTTACTCCAACACAGGTGGGCAGATGTCCAAGTCCACGCCGATTGGAGCGGTGGCCAAGTTTGCCGCAGGCGGCAAAGCGGTGCCCAAGAAGGATCTGTCGATGATCGCCATGGCTTACGAGCATGTGTACGTCGGGCATGTCGCTTTCGGGGCCAAGGATGTGCAGACCTTGCGTACATTCATCGAGGCAGAGAGCTATGACGGGCCATCCTTAATCATCGCCTACAGCCCGTGCATTGCCCACGGCGTCGATCTGTCGCATAACATCAGACAGCAGGAACTGGTGGTGAATAGCGGCCATATGAACCTGCTGCGCTTCGATCCACGGCGCATAGCCGAGGGCAAGAATCCGCTGCAGTTGGATTCCAAGAAACCGAGCATTCCCTACAAGGAGTTTGCACAGACCGAGGCGCGCTTCTCGATGCTCTGGCGCACCCATCCGGACGCTGCCGAAGCATTGATGCAGCGGGCACAGGAGGGTGTGATGGAACGATTCCACCATTACGAACAACTGGCCAGCCTGTCTTATGCAGACACTGAGAGCGAAGGAGAGACGTCATGATCGATCTGAGTACTGATTACCTTGGCATAAAGCTGAAAAACCCGCTGGTGCCCTCAGCATCGCCTCTGGCACGCAATCCTGATAGTGCCAAGCGGCTTGAAGATGCAGGTGCTGCAGCCATTGTGATGAACTCGCTGTTTGAGGAGGAGGTGACGGAGGATGAGGAGCGGCTCGATCATCTGATGCATCATCAGGATATCGGTCACTTCGAGGCGGCCAGCTACCTGCCTGCCGACGATGCCTACAAAACTCATCTGGAGTCCTATCTGGAACAACTGGAGGGTCTGAAGCAATCGCTGGAGATTCCGGTGATTGCCAGCCTTAACGGCATCACTGCAGGCGGTTGGGTTCGGCACGCCAAACAATTGCAGCAGGCCGGCGCCGATGCGCTTGAGCTGAAT
>CAZQTO010000154.1:0-3886 GCA_964596375.1 uncultured Zetaproteobacteria bacterium
CAGCCACATGACGGTGGCAAAACTCAGCGAGAAGCGGCGGACAAGCAGCGAGCCGAGCGTGATGCCGATCAGGATCAGCGATAGCACCAGCGCAAATGATTCACGGAATGGCCCGAACACCAGTTCGGAATATTTGACCATGAATAACTGGAAGATGGCCGAGGCGATGCTGGCCAATATCAAAGGCATCCATTTGCCCGCCGGAATCATGCGGAATACCTGGCCGATAGCAAAGCCTCCGTCGGCTTCCTCTGTTATATCGTGACGCATGTGCGAAAATCGTGTCCACAGGCCGATGGCAATCAGGCCGTTTACGGCGGCAAACAGGGCCACGGTGCCGCGAATGCCATAGTTGCGGATGAAATAGAATTCAATCAACAGCGCTGTTAACGCGGCGCCGAGGTTGTAGACCATATACACCCAGGAGAACGATGCCCGGGCATGTTGCTGGCTGGCACGGCCGAAGTAGCCGGCAAACAGCGGCACGCTGCAGCCGATTAAAAAGGCTGGAAGAATGAGTAGCAGTACACAGACCAGAATGCTGCCGCTGAGGTTATCGGTAAACAGCGAGGAACCGGCATATACCACGCTCTCGATGACAGGTTGGCTGAAGGCAATCAGGGCGCCGTAGATGCCGATACCGGCTTCAATGGCCCACAGCCAGCGCCAAAGCCTGTGCGCGTAAGCCGAACCGAAGCCGATGCCGAGCAGGAAAGTCATCAGGATGGCGGCGGAAACGGCAAATTGATCGCCCACCATATTGCCCAGAATGCGTCCGTAGAGGATTTCATAGGATATGCCGGCAAAGCCGGAAAGCAGCATCAGCAGGGCGAACAGCTTTGGCTGGGTTTCGGATTTTAGTGGCATGGCTTTCCCCTCGTCTTGCTTCGGTTCAGTTCGTGTGTTCGGGCTTTGTAGCTGCAAACTGTAGTGCAGATGACATCCACCTGCCACGGCGAAGCATGCGCAGAGATTGCCGCCGTACTGTGATATCGGGCACGTTGGGCAGGGGGCAAGCCGTTTTCCTGCCCGCTGTGTGATTCGCATAGCGCATTGACCTTAGCATGTCGGCGGCTAGCATCGCCGCGCACCGCAAAGCATGTTTCACAGGGTGCAAATCACACCTTTTGTGGAGAAAATATCCCCATGTTAAAGCAATGCCTTCTTTCCCCCGGCCCGACAGCAGTTCCGGAGCCAGCTTTGTTGCACGTAGCTGCAGCACTGGTCAATCGCTTCCCGGCTCAGGTGTAAACGATGACCAAGGTCTGGATTGCGGACAAGATGTCTAGCCGCGCGGTTGAGGTGTTCAAGACGCGCGGTATCGAAGTGGATTATCGGCCCGGTTTGACGGAAGAGGAAAAGCTGGCCATTGCCGGAGATTACGACGGCATTGCGGTGCGCTCCTCGACGACGCTCAAGGGCGATCTGCTGGCGGCTGCCAGGAATACCAAGGTGATCGGGCGTGCCGGCATCGGCGTGGATAATGTCGATGTAACCGAGTGTTCGCGCCAGGGCATCGTGGTGATGAACACGCCGTTCGGCAATACCATCACCACGGCGGAGCTGGCTGTGGCGCATATCGTTGCCGCTGCACGCATGATTCCGCAGGCCTCGGCTTCGACGCGGGCCGGCAAATGGGAAAAGTCCCGTTTTATGGGCATGGAACTGACCGGTAAGAAGGCCGGTGTGATTGGTGCCGGCAATATCGGCGCCATTGTATGCGACCGCCTCAAGGGCTTGCATATGACGGTGTTTGTCTACGATCCGTTCATTTCCGACGAGCGTGCCTCGGCCATGGGCGTGGCCAAGGTGGAAACTGTGGCCGAACTGGCCTCGATGGTGGATGTATTGACCATCCATGTGCCGCTGCTCGATGCCACACGCAACCTGGTGAATGCCGATATCATCGGCCGTATGAAGCCCGGCTCCATTATTGTGAACTGCGCACGCGGCGGCATTGTGGATGAAGATGCCTTGTACGATGCCTGTAAGTCCGGCCATTTGAGGGCGGCGGCTTTGGATGTGTTTGCCAAGGAACCGGCGCGCGAAAACCGTTTGTTCGAACTGGAAAATATCAGTTTCACTCCGCATATCGGTGCATCCACCGACGAAGCGCAGGAGAACGTGGCTGTGCAGATTGCCGAGCAGATGTCGGATTATCTGCTTGCTGGTGTTGTGCGCAATGCGGTGAATGTGCCTTCGCTTTCCGAAGAAGAGCAGCGCCTGCTGTCGCCATACCTGTTGCTGGCCGAACGAATGGGCCGCTTTATCGGCCAAACCATGCAGCCGGGCTATTCGAGCATCACAGCGCATTTCGAGGGTCATGCAGCCTCCATCAATCGCAAACCTTTGATCAACTGCCTGTTGCAGGGACTTCTTTCCGGCAGCATGGAAGAGGTCAATGCGGTCAATGCCGGCATGCTGGCCAAGGATCGCGGTATCGAGATCACTGAAACGGCGCGCGAGGCATCGGAGAATTTTGCCACCATGATTCGTCTTGAAGTGGTGGGCGATGAAGGCACACGCAGCATCTCCGGCACTCTGTTCGATGAGACGCGTCCGCGCCTTATCAGCTTCGACACCTGTGATGTGGAGATTGCGCCGGCCGGCAATCTTATCTTCCTGCAGAACGAGGATCGTCCGGGCGTGATTGCTGCTGTCGGCGGGATCCTGGCGGAGAACAACATCAACATCGGTGATTTCCGTCTTGGCCGGCGTACCGATACACGCAATGCCGTGGCGCTGATTCAGGTGGATTCACCACCGTCGGATGATGTGCTTGCCAAGTTGGCCGCTGTGCCGAATGTGTTGATGGTTCGCTACGCGGAATTGGGTGAGATGAATCGGGGGGATAGGTGAACCAGCGCCCGCTGATCGGTCTTGAGGACGCCTTCGGCGTTCGCGCCGTCTCATTGCGCCGTCTGCAGATGAAGTTGCTCAATCTGTTTGAGTCAGCGGGTTATGGTGAGGTAATTCCCCCCCTGCTGGAGCGACCGGACGTGCTGAAGACAGGAGCCGGAAAATTTCTGGCAGATCAGACCATGATTTTCTCAGACCCGGCAGATGCAGGCCTTCTGGCTGTTCGTTCCGATATTACACCGCAGATTGCCCGCATTGCAGCGACTCGCCTGCTTTCCAGCGATGAACTTCGTCTGTGCTATTCCGGTCAGGTGGTGATAGCCCGCCCTGAATCGCGACATGGTTCGCGGCAGCAATGGCAGACTGGCGTGGAATGTATGGGCGTTCCCGGCCCGGCTGGCGATATCGAGGTGATGCGACTGGCTGTGCAATCCATGCAGACGGCCGGATTCAAGACGCCTGTGTTGCAGCTTGGCCATGTCGGCCTGTTGAAATCCCTGGTTGGCGGCAGCCGTATTTCGCTGGATCGCTGGACTGCACGATTGGCCAGACGTTCGCCTGACGATATGGCAACGCTGGTGGCGCAGGAAGATTTACCTGATGTGTGCAGCGATGCGCTGTTCGTCATGGCTTCAGGCCGGGCGGATTTGTCCTGGATGAAGGGACAAATCGGGCGCATCAATGATGCGTTCGATGCTGCAGTTTCGGAACTGACCCATCTTGTCGAGCAGTTGCAGGATGAATTGAGTGATGTTTCCCTGCAGCTTGATGCGGCGGTGATGCCGCGCTTTCTGTACCATAGCGGGGTGGTTTTTGCCGGTTTTGCCGAGGGGGTTCCCTATGCATTGCTGTATGGCGGGCGTTACGATGCCATGATGGCAGCACACGGACGGGACATGCCGGCGACAGGGTTTTCTCTGGATTTATGGGCCTGGCTGGATAGCGGGATTGAGGTGGAGTCATGAGCAATACAATCGCTGTTGGTATCCAATGGGGAGATGAGGGGAAGGGTAAGATCGTTGATCTG
>CAZQTO010000155.1:0-3616 GCA_964596375.1 uncultured Zetaproteobacteria bacterium
TGGCGGAAATGGCGATTCGTTCGGTACCGGGCGTCGTCAACCTGCGCTCCACCACGAGTCGAGGCAGTGCGGATATATCGGTGAATTTTAATTGGGGAATCGACATGATCTCCGCCACTCTGCAGGTCAGTGCTGCGCTTGGTCAGATTCAATCGCAGTTCCCGCCAGGTACAAGCTTCACTGTGCGGCGCATGGACCCGACCATTTTCCCTGTGCTTGCTTATAGTCTGACATCAAAGCAGGAAACCCAGATCAAACTGCACGATCTTGCCATGTTTCAGCTTGTACCTCTGCTATCCAGTGTGGATGGCGTGGCGCGGGTGGATGTGTTGGGCGGGAATCAGGAGGAATACCGCGTTACCCTCGACCCCGATCGTCTGCATGCCTTCGGAATCAGTCTGCAACAGGTAGCCGGTGCGCTGGCTGCGAGCAATGTGCTGACGGCGGTCGGCCGCATCGAAGACCGCTATAAATTATTTCTGACCGTATCGGATACCCGTTTCGACAGCCTGGACGCCATTCGGCATAACGTGTTGACCAGTGGTGACAATGGCAATGTCGAGCTCGAAGATGTCGCAACAGTCAGCCAAAGTGTGCAACCGCAATGGCTGCGCGTCACAGCGGATAACAAGGACGCTGTGCTGTTCCAGATCTATCAGCAGCCGGGCGGCAATACAGTGCAGATCGCGAATGATGTGCGCGCTCGCCTGGAGGCGTTCAAGGGCAAGATGCCGGCCGATATCGCGGTAAAAAATTGGTATGATCAGAGTCAGTTGATTGTGGCTTCGGCCAAGAGCGTTCGCGATGCCATCTTTATTGGTGTTGTCCTGGCTGCACTGGTGCTGCTCGCGTTTCTGCGAAATTTCCGCATCACCCTGATTACCTTGATCACCGTGCCTGCGGTTTTTGCCATCACTGTACTGTTGCTGGATATGTTTCATTTCGGCTTCAATATCATGACGCTTGGCGGCATGGCGGCGGCTGTGGGGCTGGTGATTGATGATGCCATCGTCATGATCGAACAGATTATGCGCAGGCTGCAAGGTAGTACGGGAAGCACTGAAAAGCATAAGCAAACAATCATGCAGGCGGCGAGCGAATTCTTTCAGCCCCTGCTCGGCTCCTCACTGGCGACGACCATTATTTTCCTGCCGCTGGCCTTTCTCGATGGCGTGACCGGTGCGTTTTTCAAAGCCTTGTCGCTGACCATGGCCAGTGCGTTGATTGTATCCTTCCTTATTTCCTGGCTGGCGGTGCCACTGCTGGCGGCTCATGTACTACGCGAAAAGGATGCTGCCGAAGAGGCTGAAGGGCCGGTTCAGGCCAAGCTTCTCTCGCTATACGAGCGCTGGCTTGGCGGCATGCTGCATCGGCCCATCATCCTTGTGGCGATTGCGACCGCTCTTTTGCTCTCAGGTTTTGCCGGTTATCGGGCAGTGGGAAGTGGTTTTATGCCGCACATGGATGAAGGCGGTTTTATCCTCGATTACATTGCTCCGCCGGGCATGTCTCTAACGGAGACAGATCGCTTACTGCAGCAGGTTGAAACGATTCTGCGCGCAACACCGGAGATGGAGACCTATTCCCGCAGAACCGGAGCACAACTGGGCGGTGGATTGACCGAGGCCAATTCCGGTGACTTTTTTGTCCGTTTGAAATCTCAACCGCGGCGCGGTATTGAAACTATCATGGATGAAGTACGCGAGAAAGTTCATGTGGCGGTACCCGCTCTGGATATTGATATGGCTCTGCTGATGGAGGATGTTATCGGCGATCTGACGGCAGTGCCGCAACCGATAGAAATCAAGCTATTCGGCGATGACCCGCAAGAGATGGCCGCTCTGGCTCCCAAGGTTGCTGAAGCCATCAGCCATATATCAGGCGTGGTCGATGTGCGCGATGGCATTGTGATTGCCGGTGATGCCATTTCCATCAAGGTGGATCGTGCCAGAGCAGCACTGGATGGACTCGATCCCGAGCAGGTCACCCGGCAGATTAACACCCTGTTGGCCGGACAGGTGACAACTTCCGTGCAGGCAGGCCAGAAAATGATCGATGTCCGCCTGTGGTCGTCTGAGAAAGAGCGCGACGCCATCTACAAGCTTGGTCTGCTGCAATTGCAGGCCCCTGATGGCCACTGGTTGCCCCTTAAACGAATCGCCACGATTCAGACTATTACCGGCCAGCCACAAATCACACGCGAAAATCTCAAGCGTATGGTGGCTGTCACCGGTCGCATCAGCGGAAGGGATATGGGTTCAGTGATGCGCGAGGTCAAGGGGCTGATCGCCACAAAACTGATACCCGACAACGTCCGGGTTGAATTGGGGGGTCTTTACTTGCAACAGCAGAAGGCATTCAAGGGGCTGATGCAGGTATTTGCGGCTGCCGTGGCGCTGGTATTTATCCTGCTGCTGTTTCTCTACGAACGATTTCGTGCGGCACTCGCGATTCTGGCGATGCCCCTGCTGGCCATGGGCATGGTGTTTGTCGGCTTGGCGATCACCGGAACCGAGTTGAACATTACCTCGATGATGGGTCTGACCATGATCATCGGCATCGTCACTGAAACAGCCATCTTCTATTACTCGGAATTCCGGCGCGTCTCACATACGGGCATGCATCGCCTGGAGGACTATATTCAGGCTGGGCGCAACCGCTTCCGCCCCATCGCCATGACCACGCTTGCAGCCATTCTGGCATTGATGCCGTTAGCCCTGGCGCTTGGCGAAGGCTCAGCCATGCTGCAGCCGATGGCTATTGCGATCATATTCGGCCTGATTGCTCAGCTCCCATTGGTGCTGCTTGTGTTGCCGGTTCTTTTATTCTGGCTGGATCGAAAGTCTGGCTTGATCGAGACATAAGCTGCATGGCCCTACTATTTGATTGAAGAGATAAGTTGCCCTTAAGTATCAGGTCGCATACTTGCCATAAGACATGATCACAAGGAGGTCATATGAACAATAAGATGGCAATATTGATGTTGGGAGTTGCCTGCGGGTTTGCAGCTCCGGCTGTGGTGAGCGCCTACACCGGCGAGGAATTGGCAAATCAAGCCGTTCTGCCACTGAAAGAAGCCCAAGCGGTTGCCTTGCAGGCCTTCCCTGGGGTCATCACAGATACGGAACTCGAAAAAGAAAAGGGTGGTAGTGGTCTGCGCTATTCGTTTGTTATTTCGAGCAAGGGTGACCAGCACGAAGTCGGGGTCGATGCGATGAGCGGGACAGTGCTGGAAAATATCCCGGAAGGTGCAAATCCGGATTGAGATATCAAAGGGAGCTTATTCGAGTATTATGAGGTTAATTGTCGTAGAAGATGACCTAATGATCGGTGACAGCCTCAGGCGCGGCCTGAGGATGTCCGGGTTCACCGTTGACTGGGTGCGAAATAGCGAAGATGCGGAATTGTCTCTGTTTCAAGAAGTATACGATTTAATGATCCTTGATTTGGGCCTGCCCGGAAAATCAGGATTACAGGTTCTCGAAGAAATGCGCAAAGGTGGGAATCAGTTGCCAGTTCTTATCGTCACAGCCAGAGATCTGGTAGATGATCGAGTCAAAGGGCTGAATCTTGGAGCAGACGATTATCTTGTGAAACCGTTCGATCTGGATGAACT
>CAZQTO010000156.1:0-3455 GCA_964596375.1 uncultured Zetaproteobacteria bacterium
CCTGGTGCGAACGCCATGAACGGACGCGACAAAAAGGGCTTTATCGCTTCCGGTGCTTCGGTTGCCAAATTGCCCTACCACGCAGCTCTGGACGGCATTTCCTGGACGGCAACGTGCACGGAAGGTGCCCTGGGGCATACCCTTTCCGACCGGGTGAGCAACCTGAGCAATTGTGTTGATGTGTTCTGTAATGCCAACGGTTTTCACGTCAATGTGAACGTGCTGAACAGGGATACCCTGCTTGATGCCATGGAGCATCCGGAGAACTATCCGCAGCTCACGCTACGGGTTTCCGGCTATGCGGTGAACTTCATCAAGTTGACGCGCGAGCAGCAGCTGGATGTCATCAACCGCACCTTCCACCTGCATTTCTGAGATGCTGCGGCCTTGCCTTGCCGGCAAGGCCGCAATCTGACTGCAGGGCGCCATGAATCAGAACAACGAGCTTAAACCCGCGGGGTTTATTTCGCCCGTTTGTGTGGATGAACAGGGGCGACTTTCCGGTTTTGTGCACTCCTTTGAAATGGGTAGTGCCGTGGATGGTCCGGGCATGCGCTTTGTGGTGTTTCTTTCCGGTTGCCAGTTCCGCTGCCTGTATTGCCACAATCCGGATACCTTCAAGATGCATAACGGTACGCTGATGACTGTCGATCATGTGCTCGAAGAGATAAGCGAATATGCGGTATTCCTTCGCGCTGCAGGCGGATTGACCATCTCTGGCGGCGAGCCACTGATGCAGGCGCATTATATTCGCGAGATTTTTTACCTCGCCAAGCACGACCTGCATCTGCATACCACGCTGGATACGCAGGGCTTTCTGGCAGCTCACCTTGAAGACGACTGGTTCGATGACATCGATCTGGTGCTGCTCGATATCAAGCATATCGATGCGGATAAACATCTGGCATTGACCGGGCAAGCGCTGCAACCGACTTTGGACTTCGCCCGGCGCCTGTCCGCCATGGGCAGGAAGATGTGGATTCGTTTCGTGCTCGTCCCGGGCTACACCGATGATTTTGATGATGTGGAAGGGCTGGCCGATTTTGTTGCCACGCTGCAGGGTGTTGAGCGCGTGGAAGTGCTGCCCTTCCATAAGATGGGCGAAAACAAATGGGCTGAACTGGGATTCAAATACCAGTTGAAGGACGTTCAGCCGCCTTCGATTGATCTGCTGAAACGCGTTATCGGGCAGTTCCGCGAGCGTGGTCTGGATACCTGCTAGGGATACTCTGAGAATCTCAGAGTATCCGTGCGGCCCATGGACGGGCCGCCAAAATCATGCGCGGAAGTGTTTGATTTTGTGAGCCAAGGCAAAACCGCGCTTTTGCCTTGGCGTACTGAATAAGTGCAGGGAGGCACGTATTCAGACCTTCCCTGATTATAAAGGAGAGCATACATGAGCACCGAATCAGAAACTGCAAAAGTGCCGGTGATCGAGGTGTGTTTCGGCCCCGAATGCAGCGACTGCGGCGGACGGGCGCTTGCCGGGGAGTTGCAGGCGCTTGGTTTGCAGACAATCGAGGGTGATTGCCGTGACCAGTGCCCGAATGCGCCGCTGGTGCTGGTCGACAATCGAATGATTACCGATGCCAGTGTTGAAAAGGTTCAGGCCCGAATCAGCACCTTGCAGGCCACATCGTCGGGATCGAAGCAGCATTAGTTGAATGCAACTATAATGGGCCTATGAAAGCCTGTCTGATCGCATGCATCGTTGTTGTTGGCCTGGTCACCCTGCAGGGGTGTGCGGTACAGAAGCCTGCCGGCCAGCCTGAAGCCGAGTCATCATCTGACATAAGCGCGCATGGGGATGAGCGGAACATTGGCGAGGATCTGTATCGGCATGGGCGGCATGTTCACCACCATCCTGAACGCACGCTGCCAGTAGAGGAAAAAGAAGGGCAATAAGAGCGTGGAGAGATAAAGCGCTTTGTTTGTCGGGTAGCTTTGATGAAACCTTGCGATTACCTTAGTAAAAAGAAATGGGGCGTTTTTAGTGAGAGAAGTGACGATTTCCAGCGAACCGATTGAGCTTTATAAGCTGCTGAAGTTCGAGAGCATGGTGGCCAGTGGCGGGGAGGCCAAGCATGTGATTGATGCAGGGTTGGTTCGGGTGAACGGACAGGTGGAAACCCGCAAGCGGAAAAAGATTGTTTCGGGCGATATCGTCGAGTTCGACGACGAGAAAATTCGCGTGGTATTGAATTGAGTATGCGTGGTGTGCATCCAAACGACAGTGCGATATTGGCGGAGAACGGCCTGGGTTTGCAGGCGGTATTCAATCTTGTCGACCTGCCGCCGGATATGCTTGCGGCCATTGAGGCTGTCGAAACAACTGAGGGTTATCGCCAGTTGCTTGTTTTCGGACATGGTGGTCGCCGCATGTGGCAGGCGCTTGCCGGCTCGAAGTGGAAGGGGGATGAGCACCCGATTGACCGTTTCTCGACCGATGTCGTTGCCCGCTTCTTTGCCGAAGAAAACAGGGGAAATCGTTACACACTGCTTTTTCCGCAACAGCCCGGTGTCATTCCTTTGCAGCAGTTGGGAAAGCTTGCCGGCTGGCATCATGCCTCACCCTTCCGCATCGGTGTGAATGCCCGCTGGGGCTCCTGGTTTGCCTACCGTGCCGTGGCCCTGGCCGACACGTCGTTTGCAGCAACAAAGCCGATGCCTGATGCATCGCCGTGCGAGAGTTGCATTGATAAGTCTTGTCTTGCTGCCTGTCCGGCGGCATCAGTCGATGGCGATATAGAGCTTGATGCCTGCATGGATGAGCGCCTTCAAGACGGCTCGCGCTGTGCCGGCACCTGCCTTGCCCGTCTTGCCTGTCCGGTGAAGGCCGAACAGCGTTATTCGCAGGAGCAGATCGCCTATCACTATGGTCGCTCGCTTGAGACTATTCGCAGCTACGCAAGGAAGAATCAACCGGGGACGGGGTAGTTGCTCACAACTTCCATGAGGATGGGTGCTCTTCGGGATGCCGGGGTGTAGAGTGTTTTTTTACTGGATGAATGGCCTGTTTATTACTTGCGCTTGGTGTTGTAATACTAATAATCACTATGCTTGACACATATCGGTCCATTTGCCGCTTGTGCAGCCCTGCATACGAAGGATTTACGAATGACGAGCAGCATCAAACAGCTTGATTTCATCGGCCTGCTGACTGATGTCGTGGAAAACGTTCCCATTCGCATATTCTGGAAGGACAGGCTGGGATGTTATCTCGGTTGCAACACGCTGTTTGCCAGGGATGCCGGTCTCTCAAGTCCGGATGAACTGATCGGCAAGACCGATTACGATTTGGGCTGGAAGGATCAGGTCGAGTTCTACCGTGCCGACGATGTCCATGTCATGGAATCGGGAATCCCAAAGCTCGGTTATGAAGAGCCACAGACGACCCCTGACGGAAAAGACATCTGGCTGCGCACCTCCAAGGTGCCGCTTCATAACGAGCAAAA
>CAZQTO010000157.1:0-3426 GCA_964596375.1 uncultured Zetaproteobacteria bacterium
CTTTACACGCACCAGCACCGCATCTGCGCCACCTTTCAGTGCAGCCTCGACAGAGACAAAAAAAGCCTCTCCGCTATAGCGGGCGTGG
Organism: uncultured Zetaproteobacteria bacterium; assembly: GCA_964596375.1. Classification (GTDB taxonomy): domain Bacteria; phylum Pseudomonadota; class Zetaproteobacteria; order Mariprofundales; family Mariprofundaceae; genus UBA1543. The sequence continues at coordinate 89 of CAZQTO010000157.1, forward strand.
TCGGTAATCAGTAAAAGCCGGGGCCGGAGATCCGGGCCCCCTGTAGATTCATGATGGGCAGGCATGAAGAAATCGCCGTATTAGAAGCGCTTGATCACCCATTCAGGCGGGCTGGGATGCTTGTAGCCACCGAGAAGCCGACGCTCAAATTGTCCGTCACCATCGTTGTCGTAGAGGTAGTAGGGAGGCAAACCATGCGGCGGCGTTACCTTGACCATATAAACACGGCCATGATGCGAGAACTCCTCGATTTTGGTTCCATCTTCACGCGTGCTTGAATAGACCTCGACGTTGCTGTCTTCCGTCGGTGCGGACAACTCACCGCGCAAACCCTCATCACTCGGGGGCGATGGCGGCTCAACCGTTTCCCGCGCTTCCCGGCTGTCTTGTACTTCGGTCGGCGGCGGCAGCACGGAAGCTGAATCTTCGGCCTGTGCGGCTGGAACGCTTAGCACAAGCAGCATGGACAAAACGGCAAAAAGCATAGTTCTCATAGCCTCACTATAGGAAATGTTCGGGGCTTGCACAAAGGGAATGTTTATCCTTGCATAGAGCCCGGCATACACAGCCGAAGGAGCGCGCACATGTACCGCTATTTTTCCGCCGAGCGCATCGGCGACACCCTGCTTCCTGCCTTCAAGGGGGTGATGGGTTCGCCCAACGAGTATTTCACCGCCATGCCCGAGGCGCGCGACTACCGCGACAGCTTCATGTTGCTGTGCATCTTTCTGTCCATTCCGGCATTGATGGCAAGCATCGCAACCGGCGTTATCACCATTATCTTTATTCTGCCGATCTCGCTGATGTTCGGCCTGCTCGGCACATGGATGTGGGCATGGTATCTCAGCTGGGCGGCACGAGGTTTCTGCGCATCGAGCCTGACCACCGCCGGAGCCTTCCAGATCTGTGCCTACAGCAGCGCACCACTGATCTTCACATGGATACCGGTCATCGGCCTGCTTGGCTGGTTGTGGAATCTTTATCTCAACTGGCAGGGGCTGGTCTCGCACGGCCGTATCGGAGCAGGTCCCGCCCTGCTCATTATACTCGGTGCCTTCTTTGTCATGATGGTGTCGCTGATTACCCTTGCAGCTCTGCTGTTATATGCCGGCTCGCAGTTCGGTGTGGAGCTACCTGCCACCACCTGGTTCTAGGGATGCTCTGAGAAACTCAGCGCATCCCTAAGAGAGCAATCAGCGACGACGGCGCAGCAGAACGAGGGCCGACCCACCGCCTGTCCCGGGCTTGGGAATGGCGGCCAGCACCCAGCCGGCATAGGGGCCGTCACGCAGCCATTCATACACGGCATCCTTGAGTACCGGCCTGCCGTCTTCGGAATGCAGGCCTCGCCCGTGCACCAGAGATAGCACGCGCCAGCCGCTTTCCAGCGCCTGCTCCATGAGCTTCGACAGGGTGCGATACATGCCCTCCCGGGTCATGCCGTGCAGATCGGTTTCCGCATCAATGGCCGGGCGCCCGGCACCAAGCTGGCGCAATCGTTCGGCCGAGACACCATCCGCTTTCAAGGTCCATGGTTCGGCACTGTTTTCCGGTCGATGTGCGGGTGCCGAATGCGCTGCGGATTGGATGCGCCCGGTGTGAATATCCTGTCTGAGTTGCGGTTTGGGTTTTTCCACCACACGGCGCGGCTCGGTTTCAATGCGGTGCACATCCTGCATCGCCTTGCCGAACAGGTCCTCATCGCCGCTCATCGATTGCCCCTGGCCTGCCGGACCCTAAAATTCGCTGCGTTCGGGGCGCGCCATCAACTGCTGTGCAGCATCCGCCGCATCCAGCTTGTTTTGCAGCACCAGATGCACCGCCTCCATCAGCGGCACATCCACCTGCAAGGCTTTGGCCATGGCATGTACTGCGGCTGCCGTACGCACGCCTTCGGCCACCTGTCCGATGCGTGCCTGTGCAGCACCCGGATCGAGGCCCTCGGCCAGCGCGATGCCCAGCCGCCGATTGCGCGACAGCTCACCGGTGCAGGTCAATACCAGATCGCCCAGTCCGGACAGGCCCATCAGGGTTTCGCGTCGGGCTCCGGCCGCTTCGGCCAGGCGCATCAATTCGGCCAGCCCGCGCGTCACCAGTGCAGCCTCGGCGTGGTGCCCCAGCTTCAAACCGGCGGCAACACCCGCAGCAATGGCAATCACATTTTTCAGGGCGCCGCCCAGCGCCACGCCGGCCATATCGTCGCTGCTGTAGATACGAAAGGCTGTGTCGTCGAAAAAAGCCCCGGCCCTGCGGGCCAGGTCCTCACTGCCTGCCGCCATGGTGATGGCGGTGGGCAGGCCGTGCGCTACTTCCTGCGCAAACGACGGACCGGATAGAATTGCGGCGCGCTCCCTGCCCACATGGCGCAGCAACAGCTCATCCGTGCGTTCGAAGGTAATCGGATCAAGCCCCTTGAAGGCGGCAATAACCGGTCCGTCACAGTCTGCGGCTACCGCAGGCAGCATGCTTTCCGCCGCCGAGCAGGGCGTGGCCACGACCACGGCAGCAGCCTGATGCAGCGCATCATCTGCTGCGCCGGTCACACGCAGGGAGGCAGGAAAGTTGATGCCCGGCAGGTAATCATTGTTGCAGCGCGCCTGCTGCATGTCGGCAGCACGAGCGGTATCGCGGGCCAGCAGGCGCACTTCACGTCCGCGTCGTGCCAGCACCATGGCCAGGGCCGTGCCCCAGGAACCTGCACCGATCACACATACCGCCCCTGTCATCTCATCACCTTCATCGTTCTTCCATCATAGCGCCAGCCTCCGTGGATAAACCACGATAATCAACAGGGGAATGAACAGATATAACAGCAGGCTATCGCCGCGCTGCAGGTAAAGAGTCTGCCCCGTAGCGTCGCGATATTCGCCATACACCACGCCCTCTTCAAACCACGGCATACTGCTCACCACCCGTCCGTCCGGGGCAATGATGGCCGATACACCCGTATTGGCGGCGCGCAACAGCCAGCGTCCGGTTTCCACGGCGCGCATGCGTGCCGCCTGCATATGCTGCCAACTCGCCGGGGTTTGTCCGTACCATGCATCGTTGGTCACATTGACCAGAACCGCTGCCGTTTGCGCCCGTTGTCGCGCCTGTTCGGGAAAAATCGCCTCGTAGCAAACCAGCGAGCCATAGCGCCCGCCGTCGGGCTGCAATACGCCGTTATCCGCAGTCGGCCTGAAATCCGCGATGCCGGGAACAATCTTATGCAGAAAAGGAATCCAGTCCGGCACATACTCGCCGAACGGCACCAGATGGCGCTTGCCGACAAACTGCAGCTGCGTGCTTCCGGGGGTGAACAGGAACAGCCCGTTGTGAGCCCCACTCTCATCCCC
>CAZQTO010000158.1:0-3402 GCA_964596375.1 uncultured Zetaproteobacteria bacterium
GATAGGTCGCCACCATCTTCAGTTGGGCGGCATCGTGTTGCAGGGAGAGCCAGATGATTCCTTCGGTTATCTGCTGGATACCAAACAGCAGCGGAATTGCTGCAAACGGAAGTTCTGACCGCTTCTCAGCCAGCCTCAGGGTCAGCACACCGGTTACGACCAAGCCGCCCCCGACGATTAAACTGGCTGTTGCTGAAAAGCACATGATGCCTGCTACGCTTTAATCAGGCGCGGAGCAAACCATTTAACGAAACCACTGCTTACAAAGCCCGGCTTAATCTGCGGTGGCTACGCAATTTCTCCCTTTTTCCTTGGCTGCATACACACCCTGATCCGCCACCTTGATCAGATGGTCGGGGCTGGTCATGTCTGCCTGTCGTATCGCAACGCCGACACTGATACTGCCCACCCACTCGCCCTTCGCGACAGGGACGCGCAAGGCGGCAACGATTTTCCGCGTCTGCTCCGCCACCTGCAGAGCGCCATCCATCGGCGTGTTGGGACAAATGACAAAGAACTCATCACCACCCAGCCGGCAAACAATGTCGTCCGTGCGCACCGAGTGCTGCAGGGTTCTGGAGAGTTCGCGCAGCACCTTATCGCCCGCATCATGCCCGGAGGTATCGTTGATCTCCTTGAAATGATCCGCATCAATCATCATGCAGGCCAGGCTGGTGTTCTGAGCGACAGACTCTTCCCACAATGCGCTCAACTGCTGCATGGCATGACGGCGATTGGGCAGGCCGGTCAGCACATCGGTTAAGGAAATGACCTCCAGCTTCTCATTGGCAAGGGCAAGTTCGTGCGTTCTCTCCTCCACGCGGGCTTCAAGTGTTTCGTTTAACTGCGACAACTCCCGATTGCGCAGGCTCAGCTGGTGAAACAGACCGTTAAGTGCTTTGAGCAGCGATTCATTCGGGCCGGCCCACATATGTTCGGCACCGGCATAGGCCTCTGCCGCGCTCTTCCCTTGCTCAATGGCTTCAACCTGCAGCGCCATGGCCTGATCCGAGCCCAGGATGTGATAAGCGAGCCAATCGACAAGAAACTTCAGCAGGGGTTGGCATGCGTCCGGTTTATCGAGTGAGATGCTCTTGTAAATGAGCGTCACATCCCCGATAAAATCGGCATGCTCCTTGCGGTGCTTTGCCACATGGCGATCATCGACCCCCAGGCGATCCATAAAAGATTCTTCAGTTGAGAAGTGGTATTGGGCGTAGCTGGCCAGTTCGGTAAAGACCGCTTCGGCTTCATCCGCCGACACAGTCCCTGCTTCCATGAGCATGGATCCGAAGCGATTAATGACATCGACAAGGTGATGGTGCTGCTCATCGACCTCGGAGAGGCCTGTCTCGAAGCTGCTATCCCAGTGAAATGACTCCATGATCACGTTCCCCTTATCAGCCGAGATGGTGTGCCAAGAACCCGGTTGTCATCCCATGGTGTGCTTATGTTCAGCAGAGAGCAATGCAATCAAGCCTGAAAGGATGTTTGCAACTTATTCAGACCTTCACCAGCAGGGCTGCGGATCAATCCCTCCATTTGATGGAGCAGCCGATAGTCGGATACTGCGGCTGCGGTGCGGGTTTGCCTGCAACGAGCGCCTGAACGGCGGGAATCAGTTCCTGTTGCTTCACCTTTTCCTCATCCTTCCAGTTGTCGTCGATACGGCCGTGATAATATAGGCTGCCTTCCTTGTCGAAGAGGTAGAGATCGGGCGTGCACTGGGCATCGAAGGCGCGCGACACATCCTGCGAGGCATCGGCCAGATAGGGAAAATCAAGGCCCCACTCGGCAATCTTCTCCAGCATGACCGGCATCGAATCCTCAGCGAAATCCGGATGGATATTCGGATTCACCGCAACGGTATTCACGCCCATGCCGCGCAGTATTCTGGCCTGCTTGATCAGGCGCGGCCAGACGGCCAGGGCATAAGGACAATGATTGCAGGTGAAGGCCACGAGCAGGCCGTTCTCGCCGGCACAGCCGGCCAGCGACACACTGCCGCCTTCGGGTTTCTGCAACTGCACATCTGGCATCTTCCAGCCCGGATCAACATGTATCGAAGCAACCAGCGCCATCATCATTCTCCTTTCGATCGGTTCATTTCACCGCGTAATCTAACAGGCTGCCGGGAGCAGGCCCATTGGATAATCCGGTATCGCTACAAAACCGGCTGAATGTCCTTTTGCAGCACCAGCAGATATTCGACATTGCCCTTCGGCCCATGGATGGGCGACTCAACAACGCCAAGCAGGCTGGCGCCCGGCAATTGCAGGGACATCTCCGTCATCCGCTCAACAGCTGCCTGCCGGGCCTCGGCATCCTTCACCACACCCCGCACCAGCAGCTTCTGCCCGACCTCGAACTGCGGCTTGATCAGCGCTGCGCACCAACCGCCATCGGCCAGAAAGCTCCAGGCAAGCGGCAGCACCGTGGACAGGGAGATAAACGAGGTATCGATGACCAGCACGTTAACCGGTTCCGGAACATGCTCGGCGGTCAGATCGCGGATATGCGTTTTTTCCAGATTGATGACCCGGGCATCCTCGCGCAGGCGGTAATGCAACTGGCTGTGCCCGACATCCACGGCATAGACCCTGGCCGCACCCTCATGCAACAAGAGATCGGTAAACCCGCCCGTGGATGCGCCGACATCAAGACACACCGCACCATTCATCGAAAACGGAAATGCCTTGAGCGCAGCCTCAAGCTTGAGCGCGCCACGCGACACAAAGCGCAGCGGTTCGCGCACCTCGATCTCCACATCCGAACGAACCTGCTGGCCGGCCTTGTCGGCCTTCTGGCCGTTCACATAGACAAGACCTGCCATAATCAGGCGCTGGGCACGGTTGCCACTCTCGGCCAGCCCCCGTTCGGTCAGGAGATGATCGAGACGAATCTTTTTTATCTTTGCGGGATGGTCCAAGGGTAATTAAAGATCAAGCAAGCTGCAGAGTGCAGCTTCAATGCCGGCGGCATCCAGACCCAGGTCGCGCAGGATTTCAGCCTGTGTTCCCTGTGCCGGGAATGCATCGGGAATGCCCAGATGGGCGAATGGCCCCTGCCAGCCCTGCTTCAAAGCCAGAGCAGCAATGGCCTCGCCGATTCCACCCAGGGCCGTGCCTTCCTCGACAACCAGCAGCGGCTTGCCCTTGCGCAGATGCTTGATAATCAGCCCGGTATCGAGCGGCTTGATAAAACGCAGATTGATCAGGGTGAAATGCTTGCCATGCTGTTTACGCAGGGCTTCGCAGGCCTGCAATGCCTCGCGGGTACGGGTGCCGACGGCAATGATCAGCCCATCCTTGCCCCCTTCCAGCACCTCGCCCTTGCCGACCGGCAAAGCCCTGGGTGCATGCATCTCCACGCCATAGCCGTTGCCGCGCGGGTAGCGCAGCG
>CAZQTO010000159.1:0-3376 GCA_964596375.1 uncultured Zetaproteobacteria bacterium
GGCTGAAGCTTGGTCTGGACTACTCGCTTACCCACTCCTGCTATGACCCATCACCGGACGGAAGGCCATGCGGTCACTGCGATTCATGCCTGTATCGCCGTCAGGGCTTTGCCGAACTTGGTCTGGATGACCCCCTCGCCTACGCAAGCTAGGGATGCTCTGAGAATCTCAGAGTATCCCTAGCTTGCGCTTAAGTGCTTGATTTTGTGAGCCACGGCAAAAGCGCGGTTTTGCCTTGGCGAACTGATAAGTGCAGGGAGGCCCTTATTCAGTCCTTCCCTAGAACCCGAATAAACAAATCTGCTCAACAAGGTTCACGCCTGCTGTAGCCACCTGCCCGTGAGCCTACTAGGATTCGCGGCAATGAACCCTTCAAGCAAAGCCAAAAAAAGACCTGCAACGCCACATTGCGATTTATGTGGCAGCGTCGACTTCAGTATTGTATCCGCCAGCGACCGCCACGGAGAATCTCTGCAAACGGGGCTGTGCCGCGGCTGCGGTCTGGTTATGCATCTCCCCGTGCCCTCAGAGGCTGAAGTCGCCGAGTATTATGCCAACCGCTATCGGCGGGATTATCACGGTGAGCAGAAGCCATCTCCTCGCCGCGTGATGCGCGCCTGGAATAATGGTGAACGCATTTATAAAAAGCTGACGCCCTATCTGACAGGTGACGAGGCTATATTTGAAATCGGCGCCGGCATTGGTTGCACGGTTAAGGCATTCGAAACCCACGGACACAAGGCTTCCGGCATCGAACCGAACCGCGATTTCAACGCCTATTCAAGACAGCAACTGTTCACCCGCATTGAAAACATCAATCTCTACGATCTGAAGGATGCAGGCTCGCCTGATCTGATTCTGCTGATTCATGTCATTGAGCATTTTTCCTCGCCAAGCCGTGCGCTAAAGCATATCCACGACCTGTTGGCCGAGGGTGGCCTATTCTACGTAGAGTGCCCGAACCTGACAGGGCCGTTCGCCACCTTTGATCGCATGTTCCATTACGCCCACATCTATAATTTCACGCCAAAAACACTGCAATTGCTGGCTGAAAAATGCGGCTTCGAAAAAGTTGCCGCTCTCTCTTCAGGGGATGAGCCGGATATTCACATGCTTTTCCGCAAGGCAAAAGGCAAACGCAAAACTTCTCCTTTAGGCAGGTATGCCAGCGAAGTCGAAGCAGCAATCACACAGCACAACACCATCTCCTATCACCTGCGTCCGGCCTATCTGCTGCGCCGTCTGCGCAAGCTATGGTCTTATACGCTTGAGGGTCTTACTGCCAAATTGTTTGTAAAAAAACTGCTTGCCCGTTTACAGGAAAAGGAAAGCCCGAAGGCATAAGTCATCAAGACTTATTGCCGCTTTACGGCCACTCGCCAGCACCCTCGCGAATCAACTCGGGCGTGTCGCCGCACAGATCAACCACCGTTGTCGGCTGCACGCCGCTCCATCCCGCATCCAGCACCAATAGATTCAAGCCCTTGAGCCGGCCGATAAATTCATCCGGATCGATAGCCGCATCCTTCTCGCCGGGAAACCTCAAGCTTGTGGCGAGCAATGGTTCGCCCAGTTCCTGTAATAGCATCTGACAAACAGCATGTTGCGGCATGCGAATGCCCACATCACGCCGCTTGCCGAACACGCGCTTGGGAAGCTGTGAATTGGCCGGCAAGATGAATGTGTACGGCCCGGGAAGACAGCGACGCAGAATTCTGTGCGCCTCGTTGTCCATACGTACATAAGTCGCAACCTGCGACAGATCGCTGCAAATCAGTGACCACATATGATGTGCATCCAGCCTGCGCAAAGCGCTGAATTCGGAGAGCACATCGTGGGCCGTGGGCAGTGCCATGAGTGCATAGGTGGTGTCGGTTGGCACCACGGCGCCAGCGCCTTTACGAATATATTCAGCGGCATGGCTCAGCAATCGCGCCTGCGGGCGATCCGGATGCAATCGGAGCCGCTCAAACATAAACTAGAACCTTGGTAACACCTGATTCAGCAGCTGTTCAAGCGGCCTGGCAGGTTGGGCTGGAGGAGCTGTTTGCTGTTGTGGTTCAGCAGGCGCCGGTTCTGCCTGTGGCTGTGCATTCTGATTGCCGGCTGGCTGCCCCGGCAGCGCACCGCCCAACAATCCTCTGAGCATAGCCTTGGGATCCTTGATGATTTCCCGGATCGCTTCCCGATTGCCCAGCAGGCTCTCAATACTGACCTCAAGCTTCACCTGTGGCTTATCCAGCGGCCCTACGAGGTGCAACGGCACCTCAAGCCCTTTGCGCACAGCCTCCGAGTCACCCTGTCCAACAGCTGTGCCGACCAGCCTTGGCTTGAGATGATAATCCATCTTCTTGGCCGGCAGATTGACCATACCGTAACCGGTTAGGCGGAATAGTGGAGAAGCAACGAACAGATCGTCGTTTTTAGCCACGCCATTGGTGATCTTGAAGCTACCCGACATCTGCGAGAAATCGGTTTTCTTCTGTTCGCCACTGCCCTGCCCGAGGTTCTGGATGTTGCGCAGCATGGCGCCAATATCAAAGCCCTTGATGCTGCCGTCACGCAGCAAGACATTGCCGGTTCCATTCAGTCGCTCCAAGGCAGCCTCAGGCAATAGTCCCCGGCCTCCAAGGCGCGTGTCCATTTGAAGGCTACCGCTCAGCATATCGTTATCAGCCAGAGCTGTGAGCACCGGTCGCAACTGGACATCGCGCACCTTCACGGACTCGGTCCATGTGGCCGGATACACGCCGACATTGATACTGGCCTGCTCCTCGACACGGCCACCAGCCAGCTCGAAGCGCAAGGGGTCGACGTTTATCACACCACTCCTGCCGTTCACATCGGCTCGCAGCCGACCGATATCCAGACCTCTAAGCAGAAGCTGATCCACCTGCATCACCATCGCAATCTTCCACGGCTTGAGAAAACGCAAATCCGGCTCCACCTGTTTGTCGTTCCCCTGCACAACAGCTGTATCGCCTGTGCGGGCATTGGAAGCATCGCCTGCGGTGCGCGCTCCGGACTGTGCTGAATCGGCGGCATAGGCATTCGGAATCAAGGCCATGCTATCCATCTGTATTGCTGCACCAGCAGGCACGACAGCGACAGAAGCATTGGCGGATGCTTCCCTGGGTGCCGGCATCGGCAGCCAGGGGTCGACATGCAACAAGCGTGAGGCCAGGCGCAGACGGATATCGGGAGCTGCGGAGAAATTGATATTGCCGGAAACCTGTACCAACTCTCCATTGAGCAACAGTTGCAGGTCGCGGATATCCACCTCCTGCGCATCACCTGCAGCCAACATGCCAAGTTTGATGGTTTTCCATGGTGCAGGGTGGGCTGCATACATGCTTTGCAACTCGGGCACCCACTG
>CAZQTO010000160.1:0-3368 GCA_964596375.1 uncultured Zetaproteobacteria bacterium
TGGCCGTCTGCGATAACAAACCGGGCCAGCCTGAGCGCGGTTATTACGTGCTGTACCTGCATGGGGGGCGTAAGGGATGAGCGGCGCCGACCTGACCCGCTGGAACAGGGCCGGGCTCAGCCGGTTCCGCTATATCGACGGCAATGCCGCCGAATGGCTTGAAGATGTGCGTCAGGCTTTACTAGCGGAGGGCGGTGGTTCGTTTTCAGAGTGGGAAGCCATTCAGGGCTCGGCGCTGCCGGATGAGAGCGATAGTGAGCGGCTGGAAAGGCTGCTGGAGCAGTATGAACAAGGTCGCCGGGAGATGCTCTGGGAAATGACCCGCGCCTTTGCCCGCTCCTGCCATATCCTGACCGAATACACCGATGTCTATGCCAATGAGAGATATCTGCGCACGGCCACCCAGTGGGAGAACCTGCGGCGCATGGTGGAGATGCTGGATTACCATCCCGCTTCGCCATCCTCGGCTTCAACCATGCTAGTTCTGGAAGCCAAGAAAGATGAGAAGGGCGAGGTGGAGGAAGGCTTCCAGGTCAAATATTCGCCGCCGGACGGTAGTGCTCCAGTTATCTTCGAGACGCTTGAGGATATCGAGGTTTCCTCCGATCTGAACGAACTTCGGCTAGCCGGCAGTGTTACGGCCACAGGCGAACTGGGAAGCAATACCTACATTGACGGTAATGGGGATCAACAGCAGACATGGGTTGCTACCGAGGACATGGATGGCCTGTCAGCCGGCCAGATTGTTGTGGTTAAAAATGGCTCGAATGAAGCTGTTGTCGATGAAATAGCTTCTTTTTCCGAGGATACTGGTGTCGTTTCCCTGAATGGAAATGGATGGCATGAATACCCGAAGGCCGATGCCAGATTGCTGCTCAAGGCCAATGCAGTGAGAACGCCAAGATTGAATGGTGATAATGTTGTCCAGTTTGAGAATCCGCATGGCTTATCCAGCAAGGATGTGATCTCGTGGAAACCAAATGATAATTGGTTCTATGCCGAGGTTCTGGAAAGCGATGGACTGAGAATTCGCTTTGCTGGAAACACCTCTCCGTCAGGTGAGATATACAGGGCTTTTGTAATCAAGAAGCCGACATCTGGGGATATTCTTTTCCCCCTCGATGGTTATTTATCGATCAGCAAAGTAAATACAGGAATAGCAAGCACGCCAGCATTTGAAGCAGTTAAGGAAAACGGTGAAGATTATGCGAACAGGGTTAAATCCCCGGACGCAGGATTAACAGAGCTTTATCTTGTTAATGGGGAGGATAACAAGGTAGGCATTGTTACAGTGCCTGAATCAGGTTTTACTTTCGATGGCGGTTCGGGTGAATTGAGTAGCGGTGACTGGGTAGCCTGCGAGACTGACGACGACGGAACCCGAGTGGCCTTGAAGGTGAAGCGCGTTACGGAACAGGAAGACAGCTTCATGTTGGCGCTGTCAGACGGACTCAATGATTATGAAGGAAAAATCAGGCGTTTTTATGGACCGTTCAAATATACGTTAAGCCCACAGGGGCATGATCAGAATGAAAGTCCGCTTTCCGAGGACGGGGAAACAAGCAGCGTCTCCCTGGAAATCGATGAAGAGCAAGGCCTGCCCGAATTGCTGGTTCCGGGACGCAGGCTGGTGCTCGAGCAGAAAAACGGCGATGACTTCGAGAACGCCGTCACAGTGGTCGCTACGGCAACAGAAACGGTTGAGAATGAGGATGGCTTGAAATCCTTCTCTCTTTCCTTCGATCCGCCGCTTGATGCGGATGCGGGATTCACCAAATGGAACACCGTTATCCGCGCCAACGTGGTGGAAGCCGGTCACGGCGAGAAGCAACCCGAGCGCGTGCTGGGCAGCGGCATCGCCGACCAGAGCAATCAGGAGTTTGTGTTCGCGAACAAAAATGTGTCGTTTGTGGCGGACAGCACGATGGATTCGGGCGTGCGGGCCGCGATTGATGTGAAGGTGGACGGCCGAATCTGGGAGCAGGTTGCCACCCTGAACGATTCGCGCTCGACAGATGCGCACTACTCGGTGCGCATGACCGAAGAGGGATATATCCGCATCTGTTTCGGCGATGGCGAACATGGGAGGAGATTGCCCAGCGGCACCAGCAATGTGCGTATCGTCTGGCGCAAGGGCACAGGATTGACCGGCTATGTAGAGGCTAGCGGCTTGGAAAAACCCGTAAAACCACATCGCCTGCTTGAATTCGTACGCCAGCCCATTGCCACCAGCGGCAGCGGCGACATGGAGAACGAATCTTCGCTGCGCGAAAATGCACCGGCCAGTCTGCTGACTCTGGAGCGCGCCGTTTCAATCACCGATTTCAAAAACCTTGCCGCCAGCTACAGCAGCGTTGCGCAAGCCAATGCCTTTACGGCCACGGCGCTCAAAGCGCGGCATGATTCGGTCGAGGTCGTGGTCGTGCCTGCCGATAGTTCGGATTTGAGCGATGACCTGAAGGGCAAGCTGGAAGAGTACCTGGCGAACCGCAGCATGCCGGGCATCGAGGTGCAGGTATCCGGCTTCGAGGGAGTCACGTTGGCACTTGATATCACGGTGCGGGGGAAGAAAGAGGAATACGATCCCGAAATCGTCAAGGCCAATGCCAAGAGCGCTCTGCTTGAGGCATTCTCGCTTGAAAATCGCAGGCTCGGGCAGCCGCTGTACAGATCCGAACTGTACGAAATCGTTGAGGCAGTGGAAGGGGTGGAGAACTCCACCTGCGAGATTACCGAGGTTAATGCCCCGGATGTGATTGCTGCGCCGCTGATTATCAAAGGCGATGACAATGTGACCATCAAGGCGGTCAAGGCGACCCGGCGGCAGGTGATCCATCTCGCAGCCGATGGCCTGGCTGTCACCGTTGGCTATGAGGAGTTCACGTTGTGAGCAACATGTCGGAATCCGGCCGCCGGCTCTTCGAACTGCTGCCCGAGGTTTATCGTACGCGTGACAATGCCGTCCGCGACAGCAACGGCAAAATCACAGAGCCGGGGGATCAGGCCAAATACCTGGATGCCTGCGGGCAGCTTCTCGACCGTATCAAGGCAACGCTTAAACAGCGTCTGGACGATTGTCACCCCGACACCTGCCAGGACTGGCTGCTGCCTTACTTCGCCGACCTGCTGGATGTGCGGCTGGTGTCGCCCGATGCGGATGGACAGCGCGAGGAGATCGCGCATGCCGTAGCCTGGCGCAAGGGCAAGGGTACGTTGTCCGTGGCCGAGGCGATCGCCGAGGCGGTCGGCCAGATCGAAGGGGAACTGCAGGAAGGCTGGAAGCGGGTCGCTATCACGCCGCGCCTCGGTATGCCGCTGCTGCCTGCAACGGCTCTGGGTGCAAGTAAATATATTGATATGGACAAGGC
>CAZQTO010000161.1:0-3317 GCA_964596375.1 uncultured Zetaproteobacteria bacterium
TGTCTTTATCTGCGATGAATGCATCGAACTGTGCAACGAAATCATTCAGGAAGAGGTTTCGGCCGATAAGCCGATCGGCAAGGACGAGGATGGCATTCCGCGCCCGGCCGACATCAAAGGTTTTCTTGATGAATATGTCATCAGTCAGGAACAGCCGAAGCGTATGCTGGCGGTGGCAGTGTACAACCACTACAAACGCATCGAGCACAACAAGAAGTCGGATGTCGAGATTGCCAAGAGCAATGTGTTGTTGCTTGGCCCGACCGGCAGCGGCAAGACCTTATTGGCCCAAACTCTGGCACGTCTGTTTGAGGTGCCGTTCACCATGGCCGATGCCACCACGCTGACCGAGGCCGGTTATGTTGGTGAGGATGTGGAGAATATCATTCTCAAGCTGTTGCAGGCTGCCGATTACGATGTCGAAAAGGCGCAGCGCGGTATCGTGTATATCGATGAGGTGGATAAGCTTTCGCGCAAAACCGATTCTCCGTCCATTACCCGTGACGTATCAGGTGAAGGTGTGCAGCAGGCCCTGCTCAAGCTGATTGAGGGCACCATTGCCGCCGTGCCACCGCAGGGTGGACGCAAGCATCCGCAGCAGGAGTTTTTGCAGGTGGATACCACCAACATCCTGTTTGTGCTGGGCGGTGCATTTGCCGGCCTGGAAAAGCTTATCGAGGCGCGCGGTGAGAAGCGTTCCATCGGTTTTGGTGCCAAGGTGACGGAGCAGAGCGAGCGCGATATCGGTGCGGTACTCAGTCAGGTTGAGCCCGAGGATCTGATCAAATTCGGTTTGATTCCCGAGCTGGTTGGCCGACTGCCGGTCATTGCATCGCTGCACCAGTTGGACAAGAAGGCGCTGCTGACCATTCTGACTGAGCCAAAGAATGCTCTGGTTAAACAATATCAGGCACTGCTTGAATATGACGGTGCTCAACTGACTTTCACCGACGACGCGCTTGAGGCGATTGCCGACAGGGCAATTGAACGCAAAACAGGTGCTCGTGGCCTGCGTGCCATCATGGAATCGGTGATGCTCGATGTGATGTATGACATCCCTTCGCAGGGCAATGTCAAACAGTGTGTCATCAATGGCGAGGTGGTGAACGGCAAGGCCAAGCCGATGCTGCTTCTGGAAAGCGAAGCCAAGGTTGAGGCTGGCTGATTCTGTTGTTCGTGCATGGGGCGGTTTGCCCCTGTTTTCACCCTTAATATAAAGTTACACATTGCAAAGCGTCAATCAATCCGAGGAGTAGCCGATGGCTGAATTGAACAGAGATGCACAGCCCGGGGCTGCAGACGAAGGTTTTCTGCCGGTTCTGCCGCTGCGCGATATCGTCGTGTTCCCGCATATGATTGTGCCGCTGTTTGTCGGCCGCGAGAAATCGGTGCGGGCTCTGGAAGAGGTCATGCAGAGCGGCAAGCAGATTCTGCTGGTCGCCCAAAGGGATGCATCCGATGATGATCCTGTTGCCGAGGGCCTGTACGACATTGGTGCGGTGGGCAATATTCTGCAACTTCTGAAGTTGCCCGATGGCACCATCAAGGTGCTGGTTGAGGGCGGGGCGCGTTGTGAACTCAAACAGATTGATATGAGCGATGATTGTCTTCGCGCCACCTATCGTGTGCTGGAAGACCAGATAGAAGATGAGGCAGAGCTTGATGCCGTGGCCAGAAGTGTGCTGCAGCAGTTCGAGCAGTATGTGAAACTAAACAAGAAGATGCCGCCGGAAGTGCTGGTATCGCTGGCGGGTCTCGACGATGCCGGCAAGCTGGCCGATACCATCGCCGCGCATCTTAATCTGAAGCTCGAAGACAAACAGGCCCTGCTTGAAATCGCCTCTATCACCGCCCGGCTAGAGCAGCTGTATGCTGTGATGGACGATGAAATGGAGATGCTGCAGGTGGAGAAACGCATTCGCGGGCGGGTCAAGCGCCAGATGGAGAAGTCGCAGCGCGAGTACTATCTCAGTGAGCAGATGAAGGCCATCCAGAAGGAACTCGGCGACGATGAAGGTCAGTCAGATGTGGATGAGCTGGCCAAAAAGATTGAAACGATCGGCATGAGCACCGAGGCGCGCGAGAAGGCCGAGGCGGAGCTGAAAAAGCTGAAAATGATGCCGCCAATGAGTGCCGAGGCAACAGTGGTGCGCAACTACCTCGACTGGCTGGTCGATGTGCCATGGAGCAAGCGCTCAAAGGTGCGGCGCGACCTGAATGTGGCCGAGGCCGTGCTTGATGAGGATCATTTCGGTCTGGAAAAGGTCAAGGAACGCATCCTTGAGCATCTTGCCGTGCTGCAGTTGGTGCGCAAAATGAAGGGCCCGATTCTGTGCTTTGTCGGGCCTCCGGGCGTTGGTAAAACCTCGCTGGGGCGTTCCATTGCGCGCGCTACGAACCGCAAGTTCGTGCGTATGAGTCTTGGTGGCGTGCGAGACGAGGCTGAGATTCGCGGTCATCGGCGCACCTATATCGGCGCGCTGCCGGGCAAGATCATCCAGTCGATGAAAAAGGCGGGCACCCGCAATCCGATGATCCTGCTGGATGAAATCGACAAGCTGGGAGCTGATTTCCGCGGTGACCCGTCGTCCGCGCTGCTGGAGGTTCTCGATCCCGAGCAGAACCACACCTTCAATGATCATTACATGGAGGTGGATTACGATCTCTCCGATGTGATGTTTATTACCACGGCCAACAGCCTGAATATTCCGTCGGCTCTACTTGATCGCATGGAAATCATTCGCATCCCGGGTTACACAGAGGATGAAAAAATCGGCATCGCTGAGAGCTACCTGCTTCCCAAGAAGCTCAAGGATCATGGTCTGAAGACAGGGCAGCTGGAGATTGGAACCGATGCGCTGCGCGATATTGTTCGTTATTACACGCGCGAGGCGGGCGTGCGCAATGTCGAACGTATGCTGGCCACCCTGTGTCGCAAGGCGGCGCGCGAAATTGTCCAGTCGCCGAAAGGAACAAAGCATCAGATTCATGTGGGTGCGGACGATCTAGAACATTATCTCGGGGTCAGGCAATTTCATTTCGGCATCGCCGAGGATGAAGATCAGATTGGCGTGGTGACGGGGCTTGCCTGGACCGAGGTTGGTGGCGAGCTGTTGCAGATCGAGGTTGCGCTGATGCCGGGCAAGGGCAAGCTGACAGTGACCGGACAGTTGGTCGACGTGATGCAGGAATCGGTGCAGGCTGCGCTGACCTATGTGCGCTCGCGATCCATGCAGCTTGGTTTGAAACCCGATTTCCATCAGCAGGTGGATTTCCATGTGCATGTGCCGGAAGGGGCCATACCCAAGGATGGGCCT
>CAZQTO010000162.1:0-3153 GCA_964596375.1 uncultured Zetaproteobacteria bacterium
CAGCCAAGAAGCTAGCTTCTTGGCTGCGGCCGATGTCTTGGCCATCTGCATCAGGGAAAGGATACCCTCCTGCATACGTGCACCGCCGGAAGCGGCAACCAGAAGGTAAGGGCAACCACGCTCAAGGGAGCGTTCCATGCCGCGCACGATCTTCTCGCCGACCACCGAGCCCATGCTTCCCCCCATATAGGAAAACTCGAACAACGAGGCAGATACGGTATGTCCGCCGATATCGCCGACATAGTTATGCACCGCATCCTCGGAACCGGCCTTCTTGTCCGCATCGCGCAGACGATCTTTGTATTTTTTCTTGTCACGAAAGTCCAACGGGTCTTGCGAACGCAGGCCGGTATCCATCACCTCGAAGGTGCCTGCATCAAACAGGGATGCAGCACGCAACTCCGCTGTAATACGATGGTGATGGCCGCATTTGGGGCAAACCATCAGGCTGCGCTCCATTTCCTTGGTGTAGATGGCCACCGAGCAATCGGGACACTTGATCCACAAGCCCTCCGGAGTGTTTTTGCCTGCACTGCCGAGGATGCTCTTCGGACTTTCAATCAGACGGGTAATCCAGTTCATAAAAAAGCTCCCAACTCTTGGCTCTTAGAGCAGCAATTCATCCACCTGCGTCAGCATGCGCAGATGCGGAAGAAACAGTGAACCCACTTCGGAAGTCAGCACGTCCAGCGTTTCCGGCTTCATATGATACAGGTAAACCGGCACTTTGCCGAGGCGTTCAAATTTAGCCAGCTCAACAGCCATGCCGTTGGGCGTCAGATGGCCACTGATCTCGGCAAGCTTTTCATAGGCGTTGGGAAATGAACAATCGAGGACGATACCCTTCAGATTGGGTTGCGCATTGGCCACTTCCCAGATGCGATCGGTATGGCCTGTATCGGCGGTGTAGATAAACTGTTTGTCGTCCTGATCGATCAGAAAACCCGTGCATGGCACCGGGTGATTCACGGCAATAGCGGTCACCTTCACACCATCGACCTCAACAGTCTGCTCCGCCTCAATCGGCTCAAAAACCAGAATCGGATCTGCCACGGACGGAATACGCGTGAAATCCGGCCAAACGCGATTGTTGAAGAAATCCTTGCGCATTACCTCGATATTTTCCGGCAGGCTGTGCACCACAATCTGCCGATTACCGTTGGCTCCCCCTAGACGTTTGAGGGAGCGATTGTCGGCCAGAAAGGCAATATCCTTGATGTGATCCAGATGGGTATGCGAAATAAAGATGTGACGAATGGAAAACTGGTCCTCAAGATCCAGCGCCTCGGTAGGCGAGCCTGCATCCAGAAGAATCGATTCATTGACCAGAAAAGAAGTGAGATGGAAGCCCAATAACTGCCCCCCGTAACAGCCCAGCACCTTGATTCTCATGGCTTGCTCCCCTTACTCATGGCCGTCCGCATCGCAGCGCAGGTATTATCCAGCGCCACGATCATAACAGATTCACTGTCGGCGTGCTCTGTGATGCAGGACACAAAATGACTGCCGATCACCACGCCATCGGCAAAGGCTGCGACGGAACGGGCCTGCTCGACAGTCTTGATGCCAAATCCGACACATATCGGCAAGCCCGATTGACCACGCAAGGACTCAAGCTGGGCGCGTATATCACTCACGGAACCCATTTCGGCACCGGTAATGCCGGTTAAGGATACATAATAAATGAAACCGTTGGCCGTCTTCGCCGCCAGCTCACGGCGCTGCACGGATGAGGTCGGTGCTACAAGCCGGATGCTGTGCAGGGCATGTGCCGCAAGCGCTGCATCCAAATCCCCCGACTCTTCCGGCGGAATATCTACGATCAGCGCACCATCAGCACCGGCCAACG
Source organism: uncultured Zetaproteobacteria bacterium (assembly GCA_964596375.1). Taxonomy (GTDB): domain Bacteria; phylum Pseudomonadota; class Zetaproteobacteria; order Mariprofundales; family Mariprofundaceae; genus UBA1543. Next base: position 1,850 of record CAZQTO010000162.1, read on the forward strand.
CCGCCTGCTCGGCGAAGTGTTCGTAGCCCATGGCGTAAGCCACATTGGCATAACCCATCAACACAATGCCGGCCTCCGGACGCGCCTTGCGCACGCTCAGGCACAGGTGGAAAACATCATGCATCTTGGTTCCTGCTGCCAGCGAGCGCTCGCTGGCAGCCTGAATGCTCGGCCCATCAGCCATCGGGTCGGAAAACGGCATGCCGATCTCGACAATATCGACATGCTTGGCCAGCACATGCAGCAGCTTCTCCGAGCTTGCCGGATTAGGGTCGCCAGCTGTCAGGTAACCGACCAGAGCAGCACGATTTTCTGCCTTGCACCGTTCGAAACAGTTTTGCAGGCGATCCAGACTCATGCTGTACCCCCCTGCGCAGCCTTGCCATCCTTTCCAAACACCTGCATCACCGTATCCAGATCCTTGTCGCCACGCCCGGACAGATTCACCAGAATCATTTCATCGGGGCTCATCTTGGCAGCCATACGCATGGCTGCGGCTAGGGCATGGCTCGATTCCAAGGCCGGCAGAATACCCTCGGTATGCGCCAGCCGGGAAAATGCCTCCAGCGCCTCATCGTCAGTGGCCGAATCCAGTTCCAGCCTGCCCGCCTCATACATGGCGGCCAGTTCAGGGCCGACTCCCGGATAATCCAGACCTGCCGAAATGCTGTGCGTACCTTTGATCTGCCCTTCAGCATCCTCGAGCAGGTAGGTGAGATTGCCGTGCAGGATGCCGGGACGGCCAGCAAGCATCGAGGCCGCGTGCTCGTCACCATCCAGGCCATGACCTGCAGCCTCTACAGCCACCAATCGGATGTTGTCGTCGCGTAAGGGATGCAGCAGCCCCATGGCATTGGAACCGCCGCCCACGCAGGCCATGGCCACATCCGGCAGACGGCCAAATTGATCCAGACACTGGGCGCGCGCCTCCTGACCGATGACCGCATGATACTGTCGCACCATCAGCGGATAGGGATGCGGGCCCGCTACCGTGCCGATGATATAAAAGGTTGTTTCGCAACTGGCGACCCAGTCGCGCAAGGCTTCGTTCAGGGCATCCTTCAGGGTGCCTGAGCCGCAATCAACAGGAATCACGCGCGCTCCGAGCAACTCCATACGAAACACATTCGGCGCCTGACGACGCATATCCTCGCGCCCCATATAAACATCGCACTGCATGTCGAACATCGCAGCCACCGTGGCCGTGGCCACGCCATGCTGCCCGGCACCGGTTTCGGCAATGACGCGTTTCTTGCCCATGCGCTGAGCCAACAGGCCCTGACCAATGGTGTTGTTGATCTTAT
>CAZQTO010000163.1:0-3122 GCA_964596375.1 uncultured Zetaproteobacteria bacterium
TTTAAACACAGTTCACTGAAGTCGTAATAGGATGGGGAAACCGAATTTCTTAGAGGAGGGGTTTTGCAGAGTGGTATAATCGGATCGGAACAATCCAGAATCCTCCTTGTTGAGGATGAAAGCTCTCTCAGAGAAACCTATGGCGACCTGCTGGAGTATGCAGGCTTTCTGGTCTGCAAGGCAGAGGGGTATGATCAGGCCGTTGCCCTGATCGACTCATCCATTGATCTTGCCCTGCTTGATATCAGGCTTGAAGGAAAGTCGGGTCTGGAAGTTCTGGCTTATATCCAGGAAAAGCATCCTGATTGTCCAACGATTATGATCTCCGGGTATGCAGACAAGGAAGATATCATCCAGGCGCTGAATCTGGGGGCTGCGGAATTTCTTGAAAAGCCGATTGCTCCGGACGCTTTGCTGCGCAGCATCAAACACTGGCTCGATTTTAGTGCTCTGAAGCAGGAAAATAAGGGGCTGCAGAATTTTAAGGCTCTGTTTCAACGACTGCAAGACAGTGAAGAGAAAACCCGCATGAGCAATGAGCGGCTGAATTTCCTCCTGGCTTCAACTGCTGCAGTGATATACGAGTCGGATACATCGGAAGATTTCGCCACCACATATATCAGCGATAACGTCAAACGCTTGTGCGGCTATGGGCCGGAGGACTTTACCAGTGAGCCCGGTTTTCGCCTTGGCCGTATTCACCCGGATGATCTTGAAAATGTAAAGAGTGAACTGGAGCGTGTGCTTGAGACCGGAGCCAATAGGATTGAATATCGCTTCCGGCATAAGGACGGGCATTATTGCTGGTTGGCTGATGAGGTCAGGCTTGAGAGAAACATGGATGGCCAGATTGAATTTATGGGATTTCTGGCCGACATCACCGAACACCAGCATGACGTAGAGACCATCAGGGAGATGGCCTATACCGATCAGCTCACCGGACTGCCGAATCGCAGTCTTTATTATGATCGACTGAAGCAGGCGCTTGCGCATGCTCAGCGGAGCAAGAGCTGCATGGCAGTTCTTTTCATGGATCTGGATTACTTCAAGCCTATCAATGATGAGTTGGGACATGAGTGGGGTGATCACGCGCTGATCGAAGTGGGTAGACGATTGCGCGAGTGCACTCGTAAAGTCGACACGGTAGCCAGGGTTGGTGGCGACGAATTCAGCATTATTCTCGATGGTGCCTCTACAGAAGAGTCCGTCCGTCTTGTGGCCGGCAAGATTATTGACCGCATCAGAGAGCCGATGATGCTTAAGGGCTCCGAGTATGTGCTTGGTATCAGTATTGGCATATGCCTGACGGCAGAAGAATCCAGCGATAGGGAAGTGATCATGCGGCTGGCAGATGATGCCATGTATCAGGCCAAGGAAATGGGACGCAACCGTTACTGCATCTATCGAAGCTCCGGAGAGAATATATCGGATGAGCTGAATGAGGAACTGGATGTCGAAAAGGCCCTGCGACATGCCATTAGCAATGATGAGCTGGAGATTTACTACCAACCCAAGGTCGAGTTGACGAATGGCATCATAACCGGAACCCATGCACTGCTGCGTTGGAACAGAGGCGAATCAGAGGTGGTTATGCCCGATCAATTCCTGCCGATAGCAATCAAAACAGGCCTTATTGTGCCGATTGGCGAATGGGTGTTGCGCCGTGCCTGTGCCCAGAACAGGGCATGGCAGGATGCGGGGCTGTCCATTGTACCTGTTTCCGTCAATGTCACAGCAGAACAGTTAAGGCATGCCGATTTCAGCAAGCTGGTGGCAGGGATACTTGATGAATATGGTCTTGCGGCCGCGATGCTGCAACTGGAGATCGGTGAAACTGAACTGATGCAGCACGGCGATGCAATCATGCGGAGCCTGAACGAACTCAACAACATGGGTGTGAAACTGACCATCGGCAATTTTGGCGCCGGTTATTTCTCACTGCAGCTTCTGAAGGCCATGCCTGTGCATGCCTTGAAGATGAACCGGTCGCTGGTCAAGCAGATCGGTCAGGGGGGAGGGCAGGTTGCCAATGCCATCATTGCCATGGGGCATATCCTGAATCATCAGGTGGTTGCCGAAGGTGTTGAGACAACCGATCAATTGGAGTTTTTACGCCAGCACGGCCCGGACGGGATGCTGGGCTATCTCTCCGGTCCGCCGGTTCCTGCCGATGAACTCGCGCAACAGCTGAAAAACGGAAAATCAATGTTGGCTACCTGAACCCGGCCTCTCACTAACCCAACTCCTTATGAAACGTCATTTGTATGCTATGCTAGGCATTGCGAGGTGGCTGTGGACGATAAGCCTGTGCGGGTATTGCTGGTCGAAGACAATGTGGATCATGTCGAACTGATCCGTCGGGCATTGGCTGATTGCGAAGGCATGCAATTCGAATTGAAGGTGGCCAACAGTCTCTCAGCCGCACGTTCGTTGCTGGCCGAATCCGCTCCCGATCTCATGATTATGGATTATCGTCTGCCCGATGGCGAAGGCGTGGAGTTGCTGCCGGGAAACCCCGAGGGTCGCAGGTTCCCGATTATCGTGTTCACCGGCCATGGCGATCAGACTGTGGCGGTCCATGCCATTAAATCCGGGGCCATCAATTATGTTGTTAAATCCGCAGCCACCATGGCCGATATAGCGGGCATCTGTGTGCACGCCATGAACGAGTGGAATCATATTGCTGAACGAAGACGGGTTTTGTCTCAGCTCAGCGCCCGGGAAGCCCAGATAAAAAGCATTTTCCAGGCAGCACCAACAGGGGTTTTCTTGTTGGCGAAGCAGCAAATCGTTTTCGCCAATGTGCATCTGGGTCGCATGCTCGGATATCCTGCCGATCAACTTGCCGGAAAAAATGAAAGGGAACTGTTCAGCAGCGATGTTGAGTACGAACGCTGGGCCAGGATGGTTGCAGAGCAAATCGGCAAGGTCGGGGCAGCTTCCGTTGAAACCCGTTTCAAATGCAAGGATGGCAAGATCATCGATGTCTGGCTTGGCTCGGCGCCTGTTGATGCAGCCGATCCTGAAGCCGGCATAAGCTGCACAGCACTGGATATTACGGCGCGCAAGAAAGCGGAGGAAGGCATGCGCTTCCTGGCCAGCCACGACACCCTGACCGGGCT
>CAZQTO010000164.1:0-2879 GCA_964596375.1 uncultured Zetaproteobacteria bacterium
CGGCCGTAATGCTGGCGGTAAGGGTGTCTGAATTGTTGGTTGAACCGCTGCCGGCAAAAGTTTTTGCATCGGATACGTCTATGCCGGCCTGAGCGTCGAAAACGCCATTGCCTTTAGGTACTGTATTGAAAAAACCCAAGCCGGAAGTGAGGTTTGTCTGGTGGGTGGAGCTTTTATTTTTCTGGGTGCCGAGATTGCGCGTGGCAGAAGCCTGTTCCTGCACAAGAATGGTCACCAGATCGCCCACCTTATGCGCCTTGGGGTCTGTGAATATCTGTGTGTCGTTTCCCGCCCATAATGAGCCGGTTGTTGCCGGATCGGACATCGGCATCTGTAGTGCAGCATCCACTGTTTCCTTATGCACGTCGGTCATGACAGAGCGTGCAGTTGGCATGCAGCTGGGAAGAACAACAACAAGAAGAAATAAAAGCCATTTTGTATTCATTATCCCCGGCCTCCTGTGATGACATGGACTGTGCTTGCATCCACGACGATTGCCTGAAGCACCTTTTTGCTTTTGATGTTCTCCACCCGTACCCGGTCGCCGAGCCCGGCAGATTTCAGCATCTTCCCTGTTGCTTCCACCTTGAGTTCACCGAAGCTGACTATCATGGTCACATGGTCGCCGCGACTGAGTAATTTCGGCCGTTTGACATAGGAGGAGAAGATGGCCTGCCCCGCCTTGATAGGGCGCGTCAGTCTTGTACCAATAACGCCGTCTGCGTTTTTCCACCAGGAGCCCAGATGGCCGGCTATATTGATGCGCTTTTGAGTGAGCTCGCCTCTGGTGAGCATGGTGCGGGCAGGCAGGTCTTTTTTTGCAACCACTGCCTTTGCCCACCAGCGAAGCTTGACCGGCACATACCAGATACGCTGATTTTTCCCTTGGCCTTGTTCGGCGATCAATGATATCTGGCCCGGGTGATTGCTTAAATTCGGCATGCGCCAGTGCACAGCTCCGATTGTATCGGGCCATCTCACCACCTCAATGAGTTCTGCACTTGCCCCTTGTGAGTGTACGCCACTGGCAAAAAAGGAGTGCATGGATTTTTCCATGTCCTTGTCTGCATCCGCATACACATTCGTGGATAAGAGGAGCAGAGCTGCGAGTATGGCGCTATTCCACATGCTGATTACCGGCGGATGTTGTTGGCGGTCTGTAGCATTTCATCGCCTGCCTGAACGGCTTTCGAGTTCATTTCATATGCGCGTTGACCGGCAATGAGATTGACCATTTCTTCCACGATATTGACATTCGACATCTCAAGCATGCCTTGGCCGATGCTGCCCATACCGTTTACGCCCGGGCTTCCGGTGATGGCTTCACCCGAGGCATTACTGGTTTGAAACAGTGAATGCCCCAAATGGGTAAGTCCCGCCGGGTTGCTGAAATCGGCAAGTTGAATCTGCCCGAGGACGGTGGATGCGGCGCCCGGCTGCTGTGCGGAGACGGTGCCATCGTTACTGATATTGATAGTCATTGCATCGGCAGGAATCGTGATGCCTGGCTGTAGCAGATTGCCGTCCGGCGTGACGAGTTGACCCTGGCTGTCCATGCTGAAGGTGCCTGCCCGCGTATATGCCAGATCACCATTTGGCATCTGTATCTGGAAAAAACCGCGCCCTTCGATAGCAAGATCCAGCGGGTTGCTGGTATCCTTGAAGCTGCCTTCAAGGAAAATGCTTTCAACGCCTGCTGCGCGAACACCCAGGCCTACCTGGATACCTGTCGGCAGCTGGGTGCCGACAGAGCTGGCCTCAGCACCTGCTGATTTTATTTGCTGATACATCAAGTCCTGAAAATTGGCGCGACCACGCTTGAAACCTGTTGTATTAACATTGGCAAGGTTATTGGCAATGACATCGACGTTCAGTGCCTGTGCTGCCATGCCTGTTGCTGCCGTCCATAGAGCTCGTATCATATTATTCTCCTTTAGCCTTGAATGCTTCCAACCTTGTCATTGAGCAAGGCTGCTTGTTGATTAAATTGTTCAACTACTTTCATGGTTGCCTGATAGCTGCGCATGGTGTCGATCAGTTCCGTCATAGCCAGAATAGCATTGACGTTTGAGCCTTCCAGCGCGCCCTGATGCACGGTGATGTTCGATGAGACCGGCCCTGTGTTAGCGATGGATGTTTTCACCAGCGCTTCACCGGCCTTGTCGATTTTTGACGCATCCCGGATTTCCACGAGTCCAAGTTCAGCTACTAAGCTTCCATCCACAGACAAGCCACCTTCCTGATTGGCTGTAATCTGGCCCGGCTGCAAATGGATGGCGCTGCCGCCTGCATCCAACACCGCGTGTCCGCCTTGGGTTTGCAAGTTGCCGTTGGCATCCAATTTGAAATTCCCGGCCCGGGTGTAGGCCTCAGAGCCGTCAGGAAGGGCAATACGGAAAAATCCATTTCCCTGAATGGCGAAATCAAGATCATTACCGGTGGTTTTGATGCTGCCTTCCTGCATATCGATGAATTGATTGCCAAACTTGGCAAAAGAGGGGGCGTTCTGAGTAGGCTGGCCTTCAATTTGATTTGCCAGCTGTGTCGTAAAGGATGAACGATCGGCCATATAACCGGTCGTATTCACATTGGCCAAGTTGTGGGCGACGTCGTTCAATTTGCGTTGCGCCATCTGACCAGCTGAGCCTGCGATATAAAAACCTAGTGACATCTCATCTCCTTAAACTTACACAAAGACACGCAGGATTCATGCCAAACATGACATATGCGTATACATCGGTTTTTTTTGGTGTTTTCCGATGTCGGCATAGGTAATCAGTCTGCATCGGGCAGATTTTTCCTCTGCATAAGGGAATGTTTTTCCGCCAGTCGCTGGTCGGTGCTGTATAGAAAGGAGAGCAATTCTGCCACTAGCTGAT
>CAZQTO010000165.1:0-2876 GCA_964596375.1 uncultured Zetaproteobacteria bacterium
CTCTGTGTTGCCGCTGGAGCTGATTCATTGATTGCTGACGCTGTGTTCTTCGGTTCCTCTGCCTGACAAGCGCCGAGCGCAAGAACTATCGTTGCACCAAGAAAATATCTTTTCATTGCAGCCTCCTTGGAAATGTTCTCCCTAGGTTAGCAGATTTTATCAGTCCACAAAGCCACGGATATTCCGCCAGACGATTGAAATATTTCCTCAAGAACATTTCCCGCATGGCGATATACAAAACATACGAAGAGCAAGGAGGCATCTACCATGTACCGCACATCGCGCTTTCAAAGTTTTGCGCCAATAAAATTGGCCGTACCCCTGTTCTGGTTCATGCTGGCCCTTGTATACTCAGTACTGATTAGCTGACCGACACAAAGACCACTGCATCAGAGCCGCCGGCCCCTGAACAGAAGAGCCAGCCAGACAGCGCCGGCAATCAGCATCAGTGAGGACAACAGCATACCCATTGTCACCGGGCCAAACAGAAAGCCAAGCTGCGCATCCGGCTGACGGAACTGCTCGCAAAAAATGCGAGCCAGGGCATAGCCCACCAGAAACAACGCCACACGGGTCCCCTCAGGCCAATCAAAACGGCGTGTGCCCCACAACAGGGTAAAAAGTAGTATACCTTCAAGTCCGAGTTCGTAGAGCTGGCTGGGATGGCGCGGATCCGGTCCGGCATAGGGGAATATCATACCCCACGGCACATCAGTCACCCTTCCCCACAGCTCACCATTGATAAAGTTCCCCAGACGACCGAGTGCCAGACCAAGGGGCGCTACAGTGAAGATGCGGTCAGCAAGCAGAAGAAAGGGAAGCTTATGCCTGCGACAATACCACCAACCGGCAAGCACAGGCCCCAACATACCGCCGTGAAACGACATCCCGCCCTGCCATACATACAGCACCTCGAGCGGATGCTCGAGATAATAGGAGCCGTTATAAAACACCACATAGGCCAGCCTGCCACCCAGCACCACACCGAGAATAAGCCAGCTGAACAGACCCTCGAAGTGTTCCGGGGATACAGCTATGCCCCACTCGCCACGCGCCACCATCTGCCGCTTGGCCAATTGGTAAATGGTCAGAAAAGCGACCACATACATCAACCCATACCAGTGGATAGCCAGTGGCCCAAGCTGAATAGCTACCGGATCAATCTGCGGCCAGTGCAACATCAGACGGCCACCCACAACAACAGGCCGCCAAACAAAATGCGATACACGCCGAAAGCGACAAAGGTGAAGCGCTGCAGAAAGCTTATAAATAGTCGCATAACCAGCCAGGCTGAAATAAAGGCAACAACAAAACCGGCCAGAAGCGGCAACATCTGAGCCCCGGAAAAGTCGTGGTAGTGCTTGAGCAGGTCGAAACCGCTGGCCGCAAGCATGACGGGCAGGGCAAGCAGGAAGGAGAACTCAGCGCTGGATTTGCGATCAAGCCCCACCAGCAGGGCGCCGATAATGGATGCACCGGCCCGGCTTGTGCCGGGAATCAGGGCGAAGACTTGCGCAAAACCGATCCACATGGCCTGCCTGTAACTCATCTCCTCAACCTGTTTTACTCTGTATTCCTTTCCCCGATGCAGATATTCCACAATCAGGAAAACAATGCCACCAACAATGAACATGACGGCAACCGTTTCAACCGTGAACATCGCCTTGATCTGCTTGTGCAGCAGCAGGCCGACAAGGCCAACAGGGATAAATGCCAGCACCACCTTCTTCCATAATTCGATATGCCTGAGAGTGAATTTTTCGCGGTAATTGGCCACCACAGCAAGGATGGCGGCCAATTGGATAATAACCTCGAATGCCTTGTTATCCTCGCTTTGCGCGATATCCAGCCAATGGCTGGCGACAATCATGTGGCCAGTGGAGGAAATGGGCAGGAACTCCGTCACGCCCTCGATAATCGCCAGTATGATTGCCTGCAAAACATCCATGTTTAAATTCCCGTTTGTTCATGATTATCGCCGCCAGCACTCTACGTAATGTAAATTCGAAACAACACTGTTAGCATTTTCGGCATAAAAACACAGCCTTATCCCGCCCCTGGAGGCATGCATGTTTGCCCGACTACTGAAATTTTTCGACATTCTACGCCGCACTGTCGGCACCATTATTTTTCTGGCACTCATCGGCCTGCTGGGCGCGGCCCTGATCTCCAGCCGACCTTCAGTGCCACAGGATGCCCTGCTTGTGCTCAACCCCCAGGGGGACATCGTTGAGGAACTGAACACACCAACCAGTTTCCCACCCGACTTTTCCGCCGCAAGCCAGACCCGCCTTAGTGATCTGCTGCGGGTGCTGCGCGTCGCACGCGACGATAAGCACATCAAGGGCATGCTGCTTGATCTTCAGGATATGGATCATGTCTCGCTGCCTGCACTGCAATCGCTGGGCCGGGAAATCGATGCTTTCAGAAATAGCGGCAAGAAGGTATTTACCTACGCCGATTATTATTCGCAGACACAATATCATCTTGCGGCACATGCCGATGAAATTTGGCTGCATCCGATGGGTATGGTGCTGCTTACCGGCCTGTCGAGCTATCGCAACTACTTCGCCGACGCGCTGGAGCGCATGCATGTGAAAATTCATCTGTTTCGTGCCGGCACCTACAAGTCTGCAGCAGAGCCACTGGTGCGCAATGACATGTCGGACGCAGCCAGAGAGGAAACGCAAGCCCTGTTGGCTCAGCTGTGGCAGGCCTATAAAACCGACCTTGCCGCTGCACGTCCGATTACAAGCCAAACCATTCAGAGCATGCTCGACGACCCGACATCGGCCCTGACGCAATATGCCGGCGACCCCGCTGCACTGGCGCTTGGGGTCCACCTGGTGGACCACATCGGCACACGCAGCGACATG
>CAZQTO010000166.1:0-2817 GCA_964596375.1 uncultured Zetaproteobacteria bacterium
TAGCTGCCGCTAAGTGTGATGCTCGGATACATATTCGCCGTATCTAGTCCGACATTGGCGCTGGCCTGATGCAACAAGGCCTCGGCAGCCATGATGTAGGGGCGCTGGCGGACTAACTCGGAAGGCAGGCTGAGCGGTAGCTCTCCCGGCAGGTGCAGACCATCAAGGGTGAATTCGGGAAGTTCGTTTCCGGAAGGCAGATCACCGGCCAGCACATTGAGCAGGTGACGATTCTGTTGCAGCTGTTTCTGCAGGCCCGGCAAGGCCGTGCGAACCTGTGCCAGAGCACTGCGCTGGCTGAGCACAGCGGATTGAGAAACAGCTCCCAGCGTATGGCGTCGCTCGATCATGGCCAGCTGCGCCTGGCTATCGGCGATAATCTTCTCTGTCCCTGCAATCTGGCCGCGCAACGATGCCTCTTTAACCACCGCCGTAACCATGTTTGCGACCAGCGTCATGCGCGCCGCCTGCAACTGATATTGCTCGTAATCGATCTGCGACTCGAGTGTTTCCAGATAGCGGCGACTCGCACCGAACAGGTCGACACCGTAGCTGGCGCTGATCGAAGCATTGTGCAGGGTGTAGATGCGCGAATTTCCGCCAAAAGACGTGCCGGAAATCTTCTGCCTGGAAACCGAACCCTTGGCATCCACACTCGGATACAGCACCGCGCCGACCTGAGCATTCAGATTTTCCTGCACCTCACGCAAGCGCGCTCTGGCTGCCGCCACCGTCAGACTGTTCTCCAGCCCGCGCTCAATCAGGGCATCCAGCGCTTCGGAACCAAACATCTTCCACCATTCCAACGGCACTTCACTGCCATCAACTATCTTCTGACCGGCAACTGAATCAACCTGATCAAGGGAAAGCTCCGCCGCCGTGTACTGCTCGGCTTTAGGGGCATCCGGCTGCTTGAAATCCGGCCCGACCATACAGGCGGACACGGCAACAGCACATAGTAATCCGACAACACGCAATATCATGCCTTCAACCCCTGATGCAGCAATTCAAGCAGGCCATTCAATTTCGCTTCCATGTCCTCAATCGGCTCCTGCATGAAGGTCGGAACGTTGAAAATCATCGTCGCCACGGAAATCGATGTGGCCGCCTGCTTCGCATCCAGCGGCCTGAATTCGCCGCGCTCAATACCGCGCCCGATAATTTGCGCCAACCAGCCGATCACGCGCGTATCGCATTTATCAATGAGATCGCGATGCCGCTCGGTAATTAATTGTACAAGCTCATGCAGATGCGAGCCCCCGCAATTAAATGCATGCGTGAAACGCAGGCGGGTCAGCAAGTACTGGCGCAGCTGCTCGATAGCCGGAGATGAAACATTCGTCGCTGCTTCACAGGTGCCCAGTTTCTCCTCAAGCTTTTCCTCGACACCGGCAATGGCGATGGCTTCCTTGCTGTCGAAATAGCGATACACGTTGCCGCTGCTCATGCCGCAATCACGGGCTATCTCGGCCACAGTGGTTTTGCCGTAACCGTAGTCGGTAAAGCGGCGCGCCGCCGCTTCAAGAATCTGGTGACTTATCCGGTCTTCCTGCATATCGGCAGTCAATCACGATTGAACACTGAACACAAATGAAAATATTCATTATTTAAATACAGGTGGAGGATAAAAATAATGCTGCATCCAAGCAAATCCATCACCGCTGAAGATACATGCCCGGAGGCATTGACTGCGGTGCAAACCCGTCAGAATCCTGCTTCAGAAATACCGGAAAGCGACCCGTCTACAGAAAAAAATAAACCCTTCCAAATCAATTTTTACTGTGCCATAATGTATCCACATAGACGGGAAAGTTTCGTTGCACTGGCGTTGTGACCTATTTGTCTGAGCCGATGCGTTCTGAACGGGAGCTTGGTCTATCGTGGTTGTGTGTGTCCCCTAATCGGGATACCTAATGCCAGGATGCGGCGCCCACCTTCGCTTGAAGGGTTCAGTTCACAATAGGTCATAACGCCAGTGCAGCGACTGTTCATGGAATCACCCTATTGAGCGGACCCGTTGTCAAAGAAGCCCCAAGGCCTGCCATTCCTCCCTCCCCCCGAATGACAGGCCTTTTCATTCCCATCATATCAACAGCGGCATGTGCGACTGAGTCAATCAGGCTCAATCGCCGGCCGCGACATTGACATCCCCTGCCTGCCGATGATGATTCGCGCCATGCATACGAAGCTCACACGCAAAGCGCTACACCCTGTCGCCTGGCTTCCGGTCAAGCGATGCATACCCGTGTGCCCGTGTGTTCTGATAAGCATTCCGATGTAGCCAAAAGCTGAGATCGGATTTTTCAAAACGGCCATGGGTTCAAGCGAATCCGTGGCCGTTTTTTTTATGGCCTGATGAAATGGAGAGAAGGAGATTAAAATGTCTGTGCCAATGGCATACATAGGCGTGATCATGATCTGGAGCACAACTCCACTGGCTATCCTGTGGAGCAGCCAGGATGTCGGCTTTGTATTCGGCGTGACCAGCCGCATGGCGATCGGTGCCATGCTGGCGCTGATTGTGGCGGCATTGCTTGGCAACGGCATGAAATGGCATCGCCGCGCCATGCAGGCCTATGTGGCGGCTGGGCTCGGTATCTATGGCGCCATGCTTTCCGTGTACTGGGCGGCACAGTTCATCCCTTCCGGGTGGATTGCGTTGATCTTCGGGCTCACGCCCGTGGTAACCGGACTGATGGCACGCCTATGGTTGCAAGGCGAGGCGCTGACCCCTGCGCGATTGGCAGGCATATTTCTGGGGCTGGCCGGGCTGGCGGTGATCTTCGCCACAGGTATGCATATGGATGGTCGCATGGT
>CAZQTO010000167.1:0-2502 GCA_964596375.1 uncultured Zetaproteobacteria bacterium
CTGCAGGGCAAGATCCTTCTTGCCGACGCGTTTGCCGGCAGCGGCAAATTTGGCTGTGGCAGCGGTTGGTGTTGACTTGGAGGCCTGGCCGCCGGTGTTGGAATACACCTCGGTATCCAGCACCAGCACATTGATATTACGCCCGGTAGCCAGGGCATGATCCAGCCCTGAAGAGCCAATGTCGTAGGCCCAGCCGTCACCACCGACCAGCCAGACACTGCGCCTGAGCAGATGATCGGCAACGGTCAGTAGTTCCCGCGAGGCCGGCGTGTTGATTTGAGCCAGTTTTTCTTTCAGCGCCTTCACGCGCACTGCCTGCTTGTGCATCTCCGAACCGATGTGCTGTTCCGTGTTGCACAGATTCTCGATGAATTCGAGATCAAGATAATCGGCGCCCATTTCGTGCAAACGCTGCTTGGCCATGGCCAGCTGATGGTCGGCCGAGATGCGCATGCCAAGCCCGAATTCCGCATTGTCCTCGAACAGCGAATTGGACCATGCCGGTCCTTTGCCGTCGGCATTCTTGCTCCATGGTGTGGCCGGCAGATTGCCGCCGAAGATCGACGAGCAGCCGGTGGCATTGGCAACCAGCAGGCGTGGCCCGAAGAGCTGGGTGAGCAGGCGGATATAGGGTGTTTCACCGCAACCGGAGCAGGCCCCGGAGAATTCGAACAGGGGTTCGAGGAACTGCGCACCGCGCACCGAGGAGAAGTCGATATTGGCGCGCTCGTTGTAGGGGATGGTTTCGAAGAATTCGATATTCTTCTTTTCCTGTTCCAGCAGTGGCGCCTTGTCGTCCATGTTGATGGCCTTGCGCGTCGGGTCATGCGGATCAAGCGCCGGGCAGGCATGCACGCACAGTTCGCAGCCGGTGCAGTCTTCGACATAGATTTGCAGTGTGTAGCGGGTTTCGGGGAAGCCGCGCGCGCTGACCGGTGCGGAATGGAAGCCCTCGTCGGCCTTCTCCAGATGATCTTCATGGTAGAACTTGGCGCGAATCACACTGTGCGGGCATACATAGCTGCAATTGCCGCATTGAATACAGGTGTCCGGTTCCCATTTGGGCACGAAATCTGAGATGTTGCGCTTTTCCCACTTGGCCGTACTGGATGGGTAAGTACCATCCACCGGCAGCATACTTACCGGCAGTGCATCGCCGTGTCCGGCCAGCATCGGTCCGGTGACTTCCTGTACGAATTGCGGCGCAGCTGCAGGTACAGGCAGATGCATGGCGCGCAGGCTGTCGGCTGTTTGCGGTACCTTTACCTCATGCAGATGATCCAGCGCCGCATCCACAGCAACGAAATTCTGCTTGACGATCTCCGCACCTTTTTTGGAGTAGGTTTTTTCAATGGCCGTCTTGATTTTCTCGATGGCTTCCTCGCGCGGCAGCACGCCGGAGAGGGCGAAGAAACAGGTCTGCATGATGGTGTTGATGCGGCCGCGCATGCCGGTGTCGCGGGCTACGCTGGAGGCATCGATCACGTAAAAACGGACATGGTGATCAATGATCTGCTGCTGCACAGGCAGCGGCAGGGTGGCCCATATCTCATCGGCTGAATGCGGGGTGTTGAGCAGGAAAACCGCGCCGTCGGCCGCCTTGTCCAGCATATCCACCTCGTCGATAAAGGTGGCCTTGTGGCAGGCGATGAAATTGGCCGATTCGATCAGGTAGGGGGCATGAATCGGGTTCGGGCCAAAACGCAGGTGTGAAATCGTGTGCGAGCCGGCCTTCTTCGAGTCGTAGACAAAATAACCCTGGCAGTAGAGATCGGTGCTTTCGCCGATGATTTTGATGCTGTTCTTGTTGGCTGAGACCGTGCCGTCGGAGCCCAGGCCGAAGAACAGGGCGCGGGTGACCGACTTCGGTTCGATGCTGAAAGATGGGTTGTATTCCAGGCTTGAGTGAGTGACATCATCGTTGATGCCGATGGTGAAATGATTTTTGCGTTTGTCCTTGGCCAGTTCCGCGTAGATGGATTTGACCATGGCCGGGGTGAATTCCTTGGAGGACAGGCCATAACGCCCGCCGATGATGGCAGGCATCTGCGGGAAGCTTCCGTCGGCCACGCATTCCACCAGTGCCGTCACCACATCCAGATACAGCGGCTCACCGCCGGAGCCGGGTTCCTTGGTGCGATCCAGTACGGCGATGCGTTTGCAGCTTGCAGGAAGGGCGCCAATCAGATGCCTGGCGCTGAACGGACGATACAGACGCACGATGAGCACGCCGAATTTAGCACTGTTGTTCGCATTCTGGGCATTGAGCACATCGATGGTTTCGCAAACGGTTTCGGCACCCGAACCCATGATGACGATGACATGTTCGGCATCAGGCGCGCCGTGGTAATCGAACAGGTGATACTGCCGGCCTGTGAGTTTAGCGAAGCGATCCATGCAGCCCTGTACGATTTCCGGCGTTCCGGCATAGAAGCGATTTACACTTTCGCGGCCCTGAAAATAGACATCCGGATTCTGTGCGGTGCCGCGAATGAAGGGGTT
>CAZQTO010000167.1:2512-2793 GCA_964596375.1 uncultured Zetaproteobacteria bacterium
GCCCGGTTACGGTGAGCGAAGACCAGCTCGTCGTCGATCATCGCACGGATATGCGTATCGGGGATCAGGCGGATTTTGTTGATTTCGTGCGAGGTGCGGAAACCATCGAAAAAGTTGATGAAGGGAATGCGGGCTTCAAGTGTGGCGGCATGGGTGATCAGGGCAGCATCGTGCGCCTCCTGCACCGAAGATGAGGCGAGCATGGCAAAGCCTGTGGTGCGCGCTGCCATCACATCCTGATGATCGCCGAAAATGGACAGGCCCTGAGCTGCTGGCAGCTC
>CAZQTO010000168.1:0-2744 GCA_964596375.1 uncultured Zetaproteobacteria bacterium
CCCCCCTGTTGTCGATGCTGGTTGATGCCGAGTCCTCAGGACAATCCTTTGGCGCATTGATCCTTGACCGCGCCCAGCTGCATTGTAAACCGGAACTGTTTGCTCAGGCAGTGCGTAGCAAGCCGGGGCTGGGTGATCTGGATTTGATTCTGCTTGATCACGAGGCAAATCAGGGGGCAGACAGCATCATGTATTCGGCGGGGTTCAACGCCGTGTTGCATCCGCCTATTGAGGAGTCGCTGCTGTTCAACGCCCTGCATGCAGCCAGTGTGGTACAGCAGTCTGCGGGCGATGTCATTTCCATTTCCGATATCTATCAGCGCAAGCAGGGGATGAAGTCGCTCAGGATTCTGCTGGCCGAGGATAATCCGGTGAATCAGGAAGTGATCAGCGAAGTGCTGCAACGCGCCGGGCACCACGTACAATTGGTGGCGGATGGAGAAAAGGCGCTTGATGCACTGACCATTGAGGCGCATTTCGATCTGGTGCTTCTGGATATGAACATGCCGGAGGTCAGTGGCCTGGATGTACTCAAACAATTCCGCTTTATCGACACCAGCGGCAGCACTCCGGTGGTTATGCTCAGTGCCGATGCCATGCCGGAAACGATTCGCCAATGCCGCGAGGCAGGTGCCAATGAGTATCTGACCAAACCTGTAGACATTTCACATCTGCTGCAAACCGTTGCCCGCTACGGTAATGCACAAAGTGCCGAGCCTCTGACGTTTGCGCCCCGCAAGGAAGCTCCGGCCGAACCGGAAGACAGCATCGACGATAACGCAGATGCTATTCTGGATGCGGAGATGCTGCAGGAGCTGGTCTGGATTTGCAGATCCCCGGAAAAAATCAATGAATTTATCGATCTTTTCGAAACAAGTGCTGCAGGCCATATCACCAAACTTAAATCGGCCGCGCACAGCGGCGATGCTCATGCCTTTGCCAATGCTGCGCATGCTTTCAAAGGCTCCGCTGCCACCATGGGTTTGCGCAAGGCTACAGCTCCCTACCATGCCATTGAAAGGCATAAGGCAACGTTGAGCAAGGCACAGCTTAAGCAGTATGCCGAACAATTTGAGGCCATCTTCCTTGAGGGCTGTCTGGCACTCAGGGAGTTTGCGGCAGACATGCAGACCACGCCGGTTCAATAGGGGACGCAGCGGGGCATCTTTTTGCCCCGCTATTCCACGCCTCCCTTTGGCTTTACGCGCTTTTTGCCGATTGCCTTTTAACCAGTCTTTCCATCATGCGCAGATCCCTGTCGCGAAGATTCAATGCCGCATCCACCCATATTTCGGTTACTTTGCGCAATTCTTCGTAGTTCAGCGGATTTGTACATTTTCTCGCAGCACGGAAAGCACTGATGCCGTTACGTGATTTATCTTCGCGGCTGATATAATCGTAAACCTCTTTCTCCCCATGCCCGTCCTCTGCCAATACATCAACAACGCCTATCTCAAATAACTCTTCGGCTGAATAGAGACGGCCACTCAAAATCATTTTTTCAGCCTGTATATGGCCGATCTTTCTGGACAGGAAACTATAAGCCCCCATGCCGGGAAAAAGATTGAACAGGATTTCAGGGAAGCCCATTTTGGCACTGCGCTCGGCAACCAGAATATCACTGGATACAGCTGCCTCGAAACCGCCGCCCAAGGCATCGCCCTGAACCAATGATATTGTAGTAATCCCTCTACCATGCCCAGTTCTATTGCTGTAAAGAGCATCAATACAGGCATTGGCATAATCCAGTAGGGCCTGCCGGTTCTTCGTGCGGATGAAGTCCGAAAAGCGATCCAAGTCGCCACCCAAGTTGAATATTTGAGGGACATCGGAGCCAAGCACAAGATATCGCGGTGCTTTGCTATCGTCGGGAGAGGGTAAGTCACGCAAGGCTGTGAGAAGGTCGGTCAACAGTTCCGATGTGAAGCACGGCCTTGGTGTTGCATGCATCATGAACCAGACTAGCCCATATTCTTCTTCAAATTGCACATCCAGATGGGAATAGGGGCGTTTTCTGCCCAGATTTAGTGATCGCACAGTATTATTCATCGTTTCCTCCATGGAAATAAGCAATGTCACCGCGTACACGGCGCAATGCCTTTCTAGTCCATGTGAGGTACCAGCGTCAATAAATCAACGCCGCCGACGAAACATCTTGCGGCGCAGTTCATGCCGTAAAGACTCAATGTTTCCTAGTAGTTAACCTTTTCTACGAGCTCAAATATATCCGCGGCTCGAAGAACGTCAGTGGGTTGTTTGCCCTTGCTCCTGACTGCTCTGATAGGCAGCGCCAAAATTAAACGGATCGAGCAGCAGCGGTATGAAGCCCCCATCCACGGTCAGTTGGCTGATGATCTGGCGCGTATAAGGAAAAATAATCGCCGGGCAATCCACGCCGAGCACCACAGGCAAATGCTCTTCCGGGATATGTTGCAGCATGAATAATCCGGCCTGTTCGACCTCCACTTCGAAGATCACATTGTCGCTCTCGCTATCCTTAGCCTGCACGGACACCTTTAGCGATACCTCCCAGTGATCCTCGCTGACCTGCCGGTTCTGCACCCCGAGGTTCAACTCGATTTTCGGTGAGTTCTCCGCTGTGGTAAATGATTGTGGCGCATTGGGATTCTCGAATGAGATGTCTCTGGTATAAATCTTTTTTACGCTGAATACAGGCTGATTCTGCTCTTCTTTCGTCACGGCATTCTTTCCTTTCATCGTTCAATGTTGATTTGCCAAAGATG
>CAZQTO010000169.1:0-2739 GCA_964596375.1 uncultured Zetaproteobacteria bacterium
CCCGTCGCCGATCCAGGCCACTGTTTTACCCATGATGGGGCCGCGATGTTCCTCGAAGGTGAAGACATCGGCCAGAATCTGGCAGGGGTGGGTCAAATCGGTCAGCGCATTGATGACCGGTACCAGGGAATGTGCGGCAAAGCGCTGCACTATGTCGTGTCCGTAGGTGCGAATGACAATGCCGTCGAGCATGCGGGAGAGCACGCGCGCCGAATCTTCAATCGGTTCGCCACGGCCAAGCTGGGTATCGCTGGAATGCAGGAAAAGCGCATGCCCGCCCAGTTGGAACATGCCGACCTCAAAGGACACGCGGGTGCGCGTCGAGGCCTTGTCGAAGATCATGCCAAGGGTTTTGCCGGCCAGCGGTTTGTGCTCTTTGCCTTCACGCAGCATACGTTTGATGATGGCTGCACGATTCAGGATATGGCGAGCTTCTTCCGCTGTGATGTCCAGCAGGCTGATGAAATGTCTCATGCGGAGACTCCTTTGAGAGCAGTGGCAAGTTTGGCCAGTGCCTCATCGACTTCGGTGGCCGAAACATTAAGCGGCGGCAGGAAACGCAACACCTTCGGTCCGGCTGGCAGAATCAGCAGGCCTGCCGCGCGGCAGGCGGTGATGATATCGGCAGCCATGGTTTCGGATGATTCATCCAGTGCTGCACCGATCAACAGCCCGGCACCGCGCACCTCGCGGATGATCGGGTACGCCTTGCCAAGCTGCTCCAGGTCTGCGGAAAGTTGCGTGCTGCGTTCTCGGCAATTGGCCAGCAAGCCCTCATCTTCGATGACATCGAGCACCGTGAGGGCTGCCGTGCAGGACAGCGGGTTGCCGCCGAAGGTGGAGCCGTGCGTTCCCGGTCCGAAAGAGGCAGCGACGGATTCATCAGCCAGCATGGCGCCGATTGGTACGCCACCGCCCAGGCCTTTGGCCAGGGTCAGAATATCAGGTCTGATGCCAGCCTGTTCATATGCGAACATCGTGCCGCAACGGCCGATACCGGTTTGCACCTCATCGAGTAGCAACAGGATGCCGTGTTTGTCGCACAGTTCGCGCACCTGCTTGAGGTACGCGGTTTGTGCTGTGTTCACGCCGCCCTCGCCCTGCAAGGGCTCGAGCAGGATGCCTGCGGTATGCTCGGTTAGAGCAGCCGTAAGGGCGGCAATGTCGTTGAGCGGAACATGCGAGAAGCCCGGTGGCAGCGGATCGAAGCCGATCTTCACCTTATCCTGCCCGGTGGCGGTCAGGGTGTTGATGGTGCGGCCGTGAAAGGATTGCGTGGCGGTGATGATATGCCGGCGCGGAGAACTGCGATCAAAGAAATACTTGCGCGCCAGCTTGATAGCTGCTTCGTTGG
The DNA here is from genome assembly GCA_964596375.1 of uncultured Zetaproteobacteria bacterium. Taxonomy (GTDB): domain Bacteria; phylum Pseudomonadota; class Zetaproteobacteria; order Mariprofundales; family Mariprofundaceae; genus UBA1543. The sequence continues at coordinate 1,355 of CAZQTO010000169.1, forward strand.
CTTCGGCGCCTGAATTGCAGAAGAAGGCCTTGTGCAGGCCGGAAAGCGAGCACAGTCGTTTTGCAAGTTCCTGCTGCTGTGGAATATGAAACAGATTGGAGCAATGCAGCATATTGGCCGCCTGCCCGCATAGTGCTTTGGCAAGCCGCGGGTGCGCATGGCCCAAGGTGTTGACGGCTATCCCCGAGATGAAATCGAGATACTCATGACCGGCATCGTCGCGCACCCGGCAGCCGCTGCCGCTTACCAGTGTGAGCGGGTAACGGGCATAGGTTTGCATGACGGCGTCTTGATTTTTTTGCGTGTTCATTGCCGTAATCTACCCCGTTTTCCTCACGAAACCATAAGCAAGCGCGAATATGAGGAATTCAGGCGTTTGCCGGAGGCGTTCATTCCCGCTTTTCATCGCTGGCTGCAATGCCTAGGCTGTTGCGATGATGGACCAAATTTCAGGCGGCCGACGCACGCGCGTTAAGGTATGCGGTATTACGCGCGCTGAGGATGCCCGGTGTGCTGCCGAGCTTGGCGTTGATGCGTTGGGCTTCGTATTTTATCCCGCTTCACCCCGCTGTATTACGGCTTCTGCCGCAGCTGCTATCATTGGCAGCCTTCCACCGTTTGTTTCTGCCGTGGGTTTGTTTGTTAACGCCACGCAGCAGGAGATTGATACGGTACTGGATGTGTGTCCGCTGGATGTGTTGCAGTTGCATGGCGATGAAGCGCCGGCTTTTTGTGCCGCGCAGCAGCGACGTGTTATCAAGGCAGTTGCTGTGCGTGATTCGGCGGATATCCTGCGCATCGCTGATTTCGATTGCGCTGTGCTGCTTGATGCCAAGGCACCTCCCGGCGTATACGGCGGTACAGGGCTGTCCTTCGATTGGGCTTTGGTAGAGGGCCTGCAGCATAGGCATCCGCTGGTACTGGCCGGTGGTCTGGATGCCGACAATGTGGCGCAGGCAATGGCTGTTCGCCAATGGGATGCGCTGGATGTATCCTCCGGCGTTGAAATTTCGCCAGGCATCAAGGATGGCGGAAAATTGCAGCGATTTATGGCTGCTGTTCAGGCCCGGACAGCAACATTCAGCGATGGAGTAATGGATTGAACAAGGACTTCCGGATGTACGATATGGAGATCCGGCATGCGCCGGACGCGGGCGGGCATTTCGGCCGTTTCGGCGGCAAGTATGCAGCGGAAACCCTGATGGGGCCGCTGGCCGAGCTCGAAGCCGCTTTCTATGCATCCTGGGAAGATGAATCCTTCCAGGCCGAACGCTTGCGCCTGTTGCAACAGTATGTCGGCAGGCCAACGCCGCTCTACCACGCAGAGCATCTGTCACGTGCTATCGGCGGGGCGCAGATTATCCTCAAGCGCGAGGACCTGACCC
>CAZQTO010000170.1:0-2723 GCA_964596375.1 uncultured Zetaproteobacteria bacterium
GGGTCACTTACGCAGCGTAAGCGAGTTCTACGTCGTCGTTGGCAGTTAATGCCGTTGGTCTTTTTAACGAGAGTACCATCCCGACATGCCCCACAGGGTTCAGCATCTCCGTCGAAGCCGGGACGCCCCCATAAGAAGCGCAATGCTAAAGTATCGGTGGGAAACAACAAGCCCCTAGCCTTTTATGTGGTTTTTCCAGGAGGCGCGGATGTTGTGTGAAGGGTCCCTCAGGGTCGTCTGCGTTCTGAGACGGTGTCGATGCGCTTCCACATGTCGGCGCGAAATACCTCGATAACCAGTGCGCGCGTGCCGGAGTCGGAACGGAGCACCGAGCGACGTGCCCAGCAGCCCTTGAATCGGCCTTCCTCGGTGAAATGCGCCACGCTCAAATCCGAACGGGCCAGCGACAGACCCCGGTCGAGCAGCAGATTGCCAAGCGGTTTTTCCCCTTCCTGCAGATCCTGCATCAGTTCGGCGGGTAAGGTGTCGAGTGGCAATACCGATTCAGCATCAAACATCACAGTTCCCCGGTGCAGCAGGGAAACATTGCGCCGCAGGGCAGGCGATCCGGTCGCGCAATTCAGGAGTTCAGCCTCTTCCGGCGTGGCCTTATCAACGATCTGCTCGTGCAATTGCACATCCAGATGGATCTGATGATGACGCTCAAGGAAACGGGTCAGTGAACCGGCTACGGTGAGTACGCCGGCGACAGGAGCCGACACGCCGTGCTCGGAGGCGCTCCACTGGCGCACAGGTTCCCAATGTGGTGATGTCAGTGGACCGAAAAACATGCCCGCATCATGGCGGCGGATGGGGGCAGGTCAAGAGGCTTGCGCAGCGTCGCCTTTTGCGGCCAAATTGCAGTATGTCAAAATCACGTTTGGATAGCTCCCGCGTCCCCCGTTGCCGTATCTTTCTCGATAGCGAACTGCACCCTGGTCAGGAGGAGGAGATACCCTCCGATCAGGCGCATTACCTGTGCCATGTTATGCGTCTGAACAATGGCGATGCGCTTACCGTATTCAACGGGCGTGGCGGCGAGTACAGGGCAAGCATCACCAGTCTTGCCAAAGCAAATGCCTGTCTGCGGGTTGAGGCTTTCGACGATATCAGTCGCGAATTACCGCTGGCCGTACATATCATCCAGTGCGCCAACAAGAGCGAGAAAATTGAAACGGTTTTGCAGAAGTGCACGGAGCTTGGTGCGGCGGGCTTCCAGATCGCCGACAGTGAGCGTAGCCAGTTCAAGTTACCTGAAGGTAAGCGAGAAGCGCGTCTGGATCGTTGGCGAAAAATCATCATCGAGGCTGCCGAGCAGAGCGGCAGAACGATGATCCCCAGCCTGACATACCGCAATTTACTTGCCGATGTGACCCTGCAGCCGCAGGCGTATGCGCTGCATCCCGAGGCGGCGATGCCGTTTGCTGCTATCAGGAACGGTCTGGCATCCAGCTCAGGCATCAGCCTGGCTATTGGTCCTGAAGGGGGCTTCAGCGAACGGGATTTGCGGATATTACAGGAAGCCGGCTGCCGCGCGCTAAGCTTCGGGCCACGCATTATGCGTACCGAAACAGCGGCGCCGGCCTTGTTGGCGGCTGTTGCTGCCGTTCTTTAGGCGGTAACTGTCAGAATTTTCCGCGGTTGTGAAAGAGGTCTGGTATGCTAATATTTGATCTGTCGGCGGCGAAACTGCGATGCGAATTGGCATCTTTTAAACTGTTAGCAGCTTGTTACACTTCGCCCCGCGCCGTAGCAGGCGCATGCCGATGTAGCTCAGTTGGTAGAGCAGCTCACTCGTAATGAGCAGGTCGACCGTTCGATTCGGTTCATCGGCTCCAGTTATACCCTTCCGGCGGCACGTCTCTCCCCCCCCCCTTTTTAATACGTGCCGCCGGTTCTTTTCTCCCAACCGGCTATGATTTGTTTTCGTTGATACTCAATACCTGCAGACGCTTGATAAGTTCGGGATCGGCGCTGGCCAGCGGCAGGCGAAGCCGGAAGGTCGTGCCGCGGCCGACTTCACTATCCACACTGATATGCCCGCCATGGGCCTCGATAATACGTTTACTGATAGCCAGCCCCAGACCTGCGCCACCGGCCTCGCGGCTGCGCGCTTCATCGGAGCGGTAGAAGCGGTCGAAGATGTGCTGGAGATGCTCAGGCGCGATGCCCTGCCCCATATCACATACTTCGATGATCGCTTCGCCGCTGCTGGAGAAAGCCTTCAGGCAGAGCGTGGAATTGGACGGCGCATGCTTGTATGCATTGTTCATCAGGTTGAACAGCACGCGACTAAGACGGTGTTCATCGCCGATGACAGTAAGCCCATCGACCACCTGCATATCAAGACGGACATCCTTGCTGGATAACAGTGTTAGATGATGCTGGCCGACTTCTTCGACCAACAGGCTCAGGTCCACCTCGTCATGCGCCAGCTCGAGCAGGCCGGCATCTGCACGCGCCAGTTCCAGCAGGCCGTCGACGATGCGCTGCATGCGGTCGATGATATCGAGTTGCTGGTGGAGCACTTCCGCATACTCTTTGGGCTTACGCGGACGCAGCAGGGCGACCTCGATTTCCCCGCGCAGGATGGTCAGCGGAATACGCAGCTCATGCGAGGCTTCGGCGGTGAATCGCTTTTGTGCCTGAATGCTGGATTCCAGATCGCCGAACATATTATTCAGCGTGCGCATCAGGCCGAGTATCTCCCTGTCCCGGCTGTT
>CAZQTO010000171.1:0-2694 GCA_964596375.1 uncultured Zetaproteobacteria bacterium
AACCGTGCGCGACAATGGGCGCGGTATTCCGGTGGACATCCATTCCGAGGAAGGGGTTTCGGCGGCGGAAGTGATCATGACCGTGCTGCATGCCGGCGGCAAATTCGACAATAATTCTTACAAGGTTTCCGGTGGTTTGCACGGTGTGGGCGTCTCGGTGGTGAATGCCCTGTCCGAATCGCTGGAGCTGGTGGTGCGGCGTGGCGGCAAGGTGCATTTCCAGCGCTATGCGGATGGTGTACCTGAAGGACCACTGAAGATTATCGGCGATGCCAAGGGCTCGGGAACTGAAGTGCGTTTTCTTGCCAGTCTTAAGGTTTTTGCATTTCGTACCTACACGATCGATATTCTCGCTACTCGCCTGCGCGAGCTTTCCTTCCTGAACAGCGGTGTGCGTATCGAGTTATATGACGAGCGCAACGACAAGCGCCAGGTCTTCGAATATATCGGCGGCATCACGGCCTTTGTGCAGCATCTGAATCGCACCCGCAATGCCTTGCATAACGATTGCATCACTGTGATCGGCGAGCGCGATGAGGTGACGGTTGAGCTCTCCATGCAATGGACTGACGCCTATCAGGAAAACGTTTACTGCTACACCAACAACATCCCGCAGAAGGACGGCGGTGCGCATCTGGCCGGCTTTCGCGCAGCACTCACTCGCTGTGTGAACAACTACGCCAGCAACAACGATATCCTGAAGAAACACAAGGTGGCGCTTGCCGGTGACGATTGTCGCGAAGGCCTGACTGCCGTGTTGTCCGTCAAGGTGCCTGATCCGAAGTTCTCTTCGCAGACCAAGGAAAAGCTGGTTTCCAGCGAGGTTCGCGCGGTGGTTGAATCCGTGGTGAATGAAAAATTCTCTGAATGGATGGAGGAGAATCCGAAGGAAGCCAAGCGTGTGGTTGGCAAGGTGGTTGAGGCTGCGGTAGCCCGTGAGGCGGCACGCAAGGCGCGCGAACTCACCCGGCGCAAAGGTGCACTCGATATTTCCAACCTGCCCGGCAAGCTGGCCGACTGTCAGGAGAAAGACCCGGCCTCCTGCGAAATCTACCTTGTCGAGGGCGATTCAGCAGGCGGCTCGGCCAAGCAGGGGCGCGACCGTAAATTTCAGGCAATTCTGCCGCTCAAGGGCAAGATTCTGAATGTGGAGCGGGCTCGTTTCGACAAGATGCTGTCCAATCAGGAAATCGGCACCATGATCACGGCTTTCGGCACCGGTATCGGGGCGGAAGATTTTGATCTCGCCAAGTTGCGCTATCACCGCATCATCATCATGACCGATGCTGACGTGGATGGTTCGCATATCCTTACCCTGCTTCTGACTTTCTTTTATCGCCAGATGAAGGAGTTGGTGGAGCGCGGTCATCTGTATATCGCCCAGCCCCCGCTGTATCGCGTGACGCGCGGTCGGCAGAGCCGTTATATCTCGGACGACAATGGCCTGTTCGAATTCCTGCTTGAGCATGGCAGCCAGGGTATGAGCTATTTTTCGGCCAAGGGAGCAAAGCAGCTGAACGGCGAGCGCCTTTCCACTTTGGTGCGCGGCATCCACAAGCTGGAAGGCCTGCGCCGTCGCTTGTCACAGCGCGTGGATGTTCCTGTTCTCAGGCTACTGCTGGAGAGCGGCAAGCTGGATCGTTCGGTATTCCGGCATAAGGACGATCTGGATGCCCGTATGCAGGAAATCGTCGTCGCGTTTGATAAAACCTCGCGCGTCGATGAAACCATGGAATACATCCTGCACGAAGACAGCGATCAGGGTTGCTGGCAGGTCGAATTCAGGCGCAGGGATCATGGCCGCACCATGCATTCCTGGCTGGATATGGATCTCGTCGGTACGACAGAATATAAAGAGGCTCAGTCACTGTGCGCCGTTGTGCAAAAGGCCGTCGAGAAGGGCGCATATTTTGAACGTGAGAACAAGCAGTGGCCGGTTGAGCACTACGAGGACATCGCTGCAGTGATCGAGGCTGAGGGGCGCAAAGGCTTGAACATCCAGCGCTATAAGGGTCTGGGCGAGATGGATCCGGAACAGTTGTGGGAAACCACCATGGATCCTGCTGTGCGCACATTGTTGAGGGTGACGCTGGATGATGCCATTGCGGCGGATGAAACCTTTGCAACCCTGATGGGCGACGCGGTGGAGCCGCGCCGTAAATTCATTCAGGACAATGCCCTCAACGCCACGAATCTCGACGTCTGATGCAGCCTCCTCCGGCGCAAAAAAACCGACGCTGACCTATGCTGATGCCGGGGTGAATATCGATGCCGGCAATGCTTTTGTCGGTCGCATCAAGGAGGCTGTTGCTTCAACCACCCGCCCAGAGGTGATCGGTGGTCTGGGCGGATTCGGCGGATTGTTTGCTGCCAATTTCCAGCATATGCAGGAGCCTGTTCTGGTTTCCTCCACCGATGGCGTGGGTACCAAGCTGCTGCTTCTGCAAAAGCACAACCGGCCGCATGCCGCAGGCATTGATGCCGTGGCCATGTGTGTGAACGATATTGCAGCGCAGGCTGCCGAGCCGCTGTTCTTTCTCGATTACCTGGCCACAGGTTCGCTTGAAGGCGAAACTCTGGCTGGCGTGGTCGAGGGCATAGCCGAGGCCTGCCGCATCTGCGAATGCTCGCTGATCGGCGGCGAAACCGCCGAAATGCCCGGCATGTATGCACCCGGCCATTACGATATCGGTG
>CAZQTO010000172.1:0-2681 GCA_964596375.1 uncultured Zetaproteobacteria bacterium
CGGGTTGAATCCGGCCATCAGCCGTAAATGAATAAACCCCGGAAAGCGTAAGTCAGCTGACCCTTAGCACACTCCGATACATGCCCATCTGGCACTGATAGGCATATTCGCCCGCCTTCTCGGGGACGATGCGAATCACCACCGGCTTACCCAAAGGCAATTCCTTCTGGATGCCGAGCTCGGGGAATACCACCTGCGATGCACAGGCGGTTTCGTCCTCGCGGATAAATTTCAGCGAAATCCCCTTGCCTGCTGTCGCTTCGATCAGGGCAGGATCGTACACGCCATCCTTGACGCGCACCTCGATGATCTGGCCGGGTGCCGCAGCCACGCCGGCTGTCGGCCGATACATCCAGAACCACCAGATGATGAAGCCGATCAATGCCAGGCCGGCGATGTTCACCACAATCATGACTTAGCTCCCGTCACTTGCCCGGACGGCACAAACAGGCGCAGGCGGTTGGCATTGGAAACAACCGTCACAGAAGACATGGCCATCGCAGCTCCAGCGAGCATCGGATTGAGCATCAGGCCGAAGAAGGGGAACAACAGGCCGGCGGCAACAGGTATCCCCAGACTGTTGTACACGAACGCCCCGAAAAGATTCTGTTTGATATTGCGCAAGGTGGCCCGGGAAATCTCGATGGCCGTCACCACACCATCGAGTGAGGAGCGCATCAGGGTGATATCGGCCGATTCGATGGCTACATCCGTGCCTGCGCCAATGGCAAAGCCGACATCGGCACGGGAGAGTGCGGGCGCATCGTTGATGCCGTCACCGACCATGCCGACGATTTCTCCGGCAGCCTGCAATTCCGCCACCTTGGCATCCTTGTGCTCCGGCATCACCTCGGCGAACACCTCGGTAATGCCGACCTGGGCGGCCACGGCCTCAGCCGTGCTGCGATTATCCCCGGTCAACATCACCACCTTCAGGCCCATGGCCTGCATCCGGGTAATGGCCGCTCTGGAATCATCCTTGATCGGATCGGCCACAGCGATGATGCCAAGAAGCTTTCCGTCGCTGGCCAGCAGCATCGGCGTTTTCCCCTGCGCGGCCAGTGCCGTCAATTGCCCGCCCCTGTCTGCATCGACTGCAATCTTGTGTGCCGCCATCAGTGCGCTATTGCCCAGCAGGACCTTGTGCCCGTCCACCCGGCCGCTTACTCCCAGCCCCGATATCGCCGCAAAATCCTTACAGACCGGTAACTTCTTGTCCCCCGGCATATCTCCCGCTTTGGCTGCAATGGCGGCCGCCAGCGGATGCTCGCTGCCGGCTTCAAGCGCTGCCGCCAGACGCAGGATGGCATCCCCATCCTCGCCAATAATATCGGTCACCGCAGGCCTGCCTTCGGTCACGGTGCCGGTCTTATCGAGCACGATGGTGGTCAGCTTCGAGGCCCGTTCCAGCGCCTCTCCCCGGCGAATCAGAATGCCGAACTCCGCCGCCTTGCCGACCCCGACCACCAGTGAAATCGGTGTGGCCAGCCCGAGCGCGCATGGGCAGGCAATAATCAGTACCGTCATGGCAGCCACCAGGGCAAAACTGATGCGTGGTTCCGGCCCGAAATTGAGCCAAACGAGTGCGGTCAACACGGCCAAGATCAGTACCGTCGGCACAAATACACCGGCCACCTTATCCACAATGCGGCCGATGCGCGGCTTGGATGCCTGTGCGTTTTTCACCATCTCGATGATATGCGCCAGCACGGTATCGGCCCCGACATGGGTAGTGCGATAAAGAAAGCTTCCTGTCTCGTTGATTGTCCCGCCGACCACGCTATCGCCCGGCTTTTTCTGCACTGCCATTGGCTCGCCGGTAAGCATGGACTCGTCCACCCGCGATTCGCCCTCAAGCACATCACCATCAACGGGAATCTTCTCGCCCGGACGCACACGAATCACATCACCAGCCACGACCTCGGCAATCGGCACATCTATCTCCTGCCCATCGCGCACAACTCTTGCGGTGCTGGGTTGAAGACCGATCAGACGCCGAATGGCCTCGGAGGTTTTGCCGCGTGCCCGCACCTCAAGTGCCTGTCCCAGATTGATCAGGGCGATGATAATCAACGAGGCATCGAAATACGGGTGCCGGGCCATCTCCGGAACAATGCCGGGAGCAATGCAGATGAGCATCGAATAAAGCCACGCCGTACCCGTACCGGTGGCAATCAGGGTATCCATGGTAGCCGAGTGGTGGATAAAAGCGCGCCAGGCTCCGACATAAAAATGCCGCCCGGCATAGATCATGGTCGCCAGGGTGATAAGGCCGACTACCAGCCAGAACAGAGGTGCATCGGTAATTTCCGGCAGGTAATGCAGGAACATGTCCGGAATCAGGGGCAAGCCGACCAGTGCAGCAATGGCGAAGCGGCGCATGAGACTACGGAAGTGCACCGCCTCCTCGTTCTGTTTCTCGGCTACATTCTCCGCACCCAGTATCGGACTGGCATCATAGCCCACCGCCTGCACGGCTGAAATCAGATCGGTAATTTCCAGCGAAGCATCGCCCATAACCGCAGCCGTGCGATCTACCAGATTCACGCTGGCCTTGTTCACTCCGGGTGCTGTAGCCAGTGCGCCCTCAACCTTGCTGACGCAGCCGGCGCAGCTCATGCCCTCGATATTCAGGCGGACTTGCGCGGAACCAGATTTCGTCACAGTAAACCTCAGTAGTG
>CAZQTO010000173.1:0-2671 GCA_964596375.1 uncultured Zetaproteobacteria bacterium
GTAGTCAAAGACAAAACCCCGGCAGCAGATTGCTGCCGGGGGTTTGTCTCTTTCGCATTTCTGAAACTTTTGGCGAGGTCACAACATGGCAAGGCACACTTCTGTAAAACGCATTCGTAAAAACTTTGGCAGTATCCGTCCGGCGATTTCCATGCCGAACATGCTTCGCCTGCAGACAGATTCTTTCATCGAGTTTCTGGGTGTTGGACAGGGGCAGACCGATATCAACGAGTCTCGCCTGGCCGAGGTGTTCCAGAGTGTGTTTCCTATCCGGGATTATGCCGGCAATGCCCAGCTGGATTTTGTCGCGCTCGAATACAGCCCGCCGCGCTACGATCTCGACGAATGCCGTCGTCGTGACATGACCTATGCCCTGCCGGTCAAGGTGAATCTTCGCCTGACTGTGTATGAGCCTAATCCGGGCAAGAGCGGTTCGCGCTCCAATGTGCAGCGTGCTGTGCGCGAGGTGCGTGACCAGTCGGTTTATATGGGTGAAATCCCGTTGATGACCGACCACGGTTCATTTATTATTAACGGTACCGAGCGCGCTATCGTATCGCAGATGCACCGTTCGCCGGGTGTGTTTTTCGACCATGACAAGGGCAAAACGCAGGCTTCAGGCAAGTTCCTGTTCAAGGCCCGCGTGATTCCGTACCGCGGTTCGTGGCTGGATTTTGAATTCGACTCCAAAGATAAAGTAAACTTCCGCATCGATTTGCGCCGCAAGATGCCTGCCGGCGTGTTGCTCAAGGCTTTGGGATTTAACCAGCAGGAAATTCTTGACCGTTTTTACGAGCGCCGCACCTTCCGTTTCGATGGTAAAGGCTTGCAAATGAAGTTCGTGCCTGAGCAGTTGCTCGGCAGCCGTGCTGCAACCAGCATCAAGGTGGACGGCAAGCAGGTGGTCGCCGAAGGCAAGAAGGTTACCCCGCTGGCTATCAAGCGCCTGACCGAAGCGAAGGTGAAGTGGATCGATGTGCCGCAGGAAGCCGTCATCGGCGAGTACGTGGCTGCACCGATTCTGACCGAAGCTGGTGAAATCATTGCCGATACCAATGCCGAAGTCTCCGTGGAGACCCTTGATGATCTGAAGAAAGCAGGTATCAAGCAGTTCGAGTGCCTGTTCATCGACGCATTTCGTCGTGGTCCTTGGCTGGCCGATACCATGCGGCTCGACGATGTGCAGAGCAAGGAAGAGGCGCGTGTTGAAATCTATCGCATGATGCGCCCGGGCGAGCCGCCGACGGTGGAAACCGCACGTGCCCTGTTTGAATCCTTGTTCTACGATGCCAGCCGCTACGATCTGTCGCGCGTCGGTCGTATGAAGCTGAACAGCCGGCTTGGCATCAGCGATGCCGATGTGCCGCTGGACAAGACCACGCTGCGCAATGAAGACATCCTGTTAACGATGGATACGCTGCTCAAGCTGCGCGACGGCATTGGTGAGGCCGATGATATCGATCATCTCGGTAACCGCCGCCTGCGTTCAGTCGGTGAGTTGCTGCAGAACCAGATTCGTCTTGGCCTGGTGCGCATGGAGCGCGCCATTCGCGAGCGCCTGAGTTCCGGTGATTTGAATGAGATGATGCCTTCCGACCTGGTCAATGCGAAGCCGATGATTGCCGCTGTGCGCGAATTCTTCGGCTCCTCGCAGCTCTCCCAGTTCATGGATCAGACCAATCCGCTTTCCGAAGTGACCCATAAGCGCCGTCTCTCCGCACTTGGCCCGGGCGGTTTGTCGCGTGAGCGCGCCGGCTTTGAGGTGCGTGACGTGCATCCGACCCATTATGGTCGCATGTGTGCCATTGAGACGCCGGAAGGTCCGAATATCGGTCTTATCAACTCGCTGTCCTGCTTTGCCACGATCAACGAGTTCGGCTTCATTGAAACCCCATACCGCAAGGTAGTGGACGGCCATGTGACCGACGAGGTTGTGTACCTGTCGGCCATCGCCGAGGAAAAGCATGTGATTGCCCAGGCCAACGCCAAGGTGAGCGCAGACGGTACTTTTGAGGCTGAATTTATTCAGTGCCGTCAGGATGGCGACTTCATCATGGCTTCCCATGAGCAGATCGATTTCATGGACGTATCGCCGAGTCAGGTGATCTCCGTTTCTGCAGGCTTGATTCCATTCCTGGAGCATGACGATGCCAACCGTGCATTGATGGGTTCCAACATGCAGCGCCAGGCTGTTCCGCTGGTGCGCAGTGAGAAGCCACTGGTCGGCACCGGTATGGAAGCATCGGTGGCACGCGATTCGGGTGTGGCCATGGCAGCACGCCGAGGCGGTGTGGTGGAGAGTGTTGATGCCAGCCGTATCGTGGTGCGCGTGAGCGATTCCGAGCAGGTAGAAGGCGAGCCGGGCGTGGATATCTACCGTCTGTTCAAATACCGCCGCTCAAACCAGAACACCTGTTTCAACCAGCGTCCGCTGGTCAAGGTTGGCGATGCCGTGCATCGCAGCGAGATTATTGCCGATGGCCCGTCTACGGATCAGGGCGAGTTGGCTCTGGGGCGCAATGCGCTGCTCGCCTTCATGCCGTGGCGCGGATACAACTTCGAGGATGCTATTGTCATATCCGAGAAGCTGGTGCGTGAAGACGTCTACACCTCGATTCATATCGAGGAGTTTGAATGCGTAGACCGTCAGAGCAAGATGGGCGATGAAGAA
>CAZQTO010000174.1:0-1178 GCA_964596375.1 uncultured Zetaproteobacteria bacterium
GATGGAAATGAGCCATCGCGGCAAGGAATACATGTCCATCGCGGCCAAGGCGGAGGCCGATCTGCGCGACGTGATGACTATCCCTGATAACTACAAGGTGCTTTTCCTGCAGGGCGGGGCATCAAGCCAGTTCGCCGCGATCCCGTTGAACCTGATGGGTGACAAAACCAGTGCGGATTACCTCAACACCGGCATGTGGTCGAAAAAAGCCATCGCCGAGGCCAAGCGCTACATCACGGTGAATCTCGCTGCCGATACCTCGGAGGGCGGTTTTACCAGCGTACCGACGCAGGCAGAGCTGAAACTCAATCCCGACGCAGCCTATGTGCACTACACGCCGAACGAGACCATCGGCGGTGTGGAGTTCGATTATATTCCGGAAACCAATGGAGTCCCTCTCGTAGCGGACTTGTCTTCCACCATTCTTTCGCGCCCGATCGACGTATCCAAATTCGGCATGATCTATGCCGGCGCACAGAAGAATATCGGTCCTGCGGGTCTGACCATCGTCATCATCCGCGACGACCTGCTGGGCAAGGCATCTGCGATCTGCCCGACCATGTTCAACTACGCTACCCATGCCGAGAACGATTCGATGTACAACACGCCTGCAACCTACAGCTGGTATGTGGCAGGCCTCGTCTTCGAGTGGCTCAAGGAGCAGGGCGGACTGGAAGGCATGGCCAAGATCAACAAGCGCAAGGCCGATAAATTGTACGCAGCCATCGATGCCACCGATTTCTACGGTAGCCCGGTTGCACTCAATGCCCGTTCATGGATGAACGTACCGTTCACGCTGGCCGATGCCGAACTGGATGCCGAGTTCCTCAAGGGTGCTTCCGCCAAGGGTCTGGTGACCCTCAAGGGCCATCGTTCCGTCGGCGGTATGCGCGCCAGCATCTACAATGCGATGCCGGAAGCGGGTGTGGATGCGCTGGTTGCCTATATGCAGGAGTTTGCAAGCAACCACGGGTAATCTCCGAAAAACTACTGCGCACCACATCTGCTGTGTTGCGCGGTGCTCGGAGCCCCGTGCGCCTTGCATCTGAGGCGCTCGCGACGTTTTTCAAAGATTCCCACGCTTGATGAATGAACCAAAGCCCTCTGCTGATTCTATTGGCAGGGGGCTTTTTCTTTTTCTCCCCGGGTTTCATAAACCTGAGCCATTAGATAATAAG
>CAZQTO010000174.1:1188-2655 GCA_964596375.1 uncultured Zetaproteobacteria bacterium
GGTTTGATGAGTGCCGCTGCGTGTAATTTTATTGCGGTGTCCTGCGACCATTTGCCGTATGCAGTCGCACAGCCATGCGCAACAGGAGATCACATGAAATACCACAAGGACCAGAATGCCATCGCCAGCCTGAGCCCGGAGCAATACAGGGTAACCCAGGAGAACGCCACGGAACGCCCCGGAAGCGGTGAACTGCTGCACAACAGCGAGCCGGGCATCTATGTCGATATTGTTTCCGGCGAACCGCTCTTTGCCTCCGGTGATAAATTCGAGTCCGGCTGCGGCTGGCCGAGCTTCACCAAACCAATCGAGCCGCTGAACGTCAACGAGTTGCGCGACAGCACCCATGGCATGGTCCGGACCGAGGTGCGCAGCACGCACGGTGACAGTCATCTCGGGCATGTGTTCACCGACGGCCCCATCGAGCGTGGCGGACTTCGCTACTGCATCAACTCGGCCTCTCTCCGTTTCATTCATCGCGACGAGATGGAGGCGGAAGGCTACGGCGGATATCTTGACCAGGTGGAGGACATTTAAATGGCACATGAACGCGCAGTACTCGCAGGCGGATGCTTCTGGGGTATGCAGGATTTAATCCGCAAGCTTCCCGGCATCGTTTCGACCCGCGTCGGTTATACCGGCGGCGATGTTGCCAACGCCACCTACCGCAACCACGGCAACCATGCGGAGGGCATCGAAATCATTTTCGATCAGGAGGTGCTGTCGTTCCGCAAACTGCTGGAGCTCTTCTTTCAGATTCACGATCCGACCACGCCGAACCGGCAGGGAAACGATCGTGGAAGCTCCTATCGCTCGGCGATCTATTACACCAGCCAAGCGCAGAAAGCGGTTGCGCTCGACACCATGGCCGATGTCGAGGCCAGCGGCCTGTGGCCGGGCAAGGTTGTCACCGAGCTTGAACCTGCAGGCGATTTCTGGGAGGCCGAGCCGGAGCATCAGGACTATCTGCTGCTGAATCCGGGCGGCTATACCTGCCATTTTCCGCGCCCGAACTGGGTATTACCCCAACGCAACAAGGCCTGACAGCCCTCAGACTTCGATACCTCAAAGCCCTCTGCTGGTTTATGAACGACTGGCAGGGAACTTTTTTTGTTTATGGATCTATGGCTGCCTGGGAAAGATGAGCTGTGCGGTATCGAAGCCCAGCGCCTTCGATGTTTCAATGAACTGGTCGATCACTGTATCCGGTACTGCCGGGGTCCTGGCCAGTAGCCAGAGGTAGGATTTGTCCGGGCCGCAAACGAATGCGTAGCGGTAGTCGCTGTCGAGTACGAAGATGATGTACGAGCCATAAAAGGGTCCGAAGAACGACACTTTCAGGTAGCCCTCGTTTGCCGAGCGGACAAAGTAGGCCTTGCCATGTGCCTCGTCCCATTCGCCTGTTTCGGCCGAGTAGCCGCGGTTGATGACATCCACGCCCCCGTCATCCCGCAGGCTGTACCCGGC
>CAZQTO010000175.1:0-2586 GCA_964596375.1 uncultured Zetaproteobacteria bacterium
ACGTGGATGTAGACGTTGACGTGGATGCCGGAGCAGCAACGCCGGGAGGCATGCCAAAACTCGCCAGCACATAATCCCGCCCCGGATGGCTTAGCGCATAGAGTGTCACGTTCTGGCTATCGTTCTCAAAAAACCAGTCGCCGGCCTCATCCACCCCGGTTCCGGCCAGTGCTGCATAGGCATTCGAAACCACACCGTCAACGAGAAACGCCACATAATTACTGGCACCCGCTTGATTGAAAGCCAGCAGGGTAGCGCTTCCGAGTGCCGTAAACGGATCGTTCGGGATATCCGTCAAAAAGCCCTCGGTAACCAGATCTTCCAGCATGGCCGGGCTATAATCATTGGTCACCGTGTAGGTATCAATTGCCCGTTTCAGCGTTACTTCCGCCGTCAACAGTTCCGACTGTCTTTTATAGGTTTTAAAGGACGGAATTGCCGTCGCAGCCAATATGCCGATAATGGTAATCACGAAGAGAATTTCGACCAGGGTGAAGCCTTTGCAGCGATTCGATGTCATCATCAATTCCTCTGCTCCGCATACTTCACCACAGCTGCCTTCCCCGGCTGCACCTGTATCGACTCAACACCGTGAGCCGCAGGTGATGGACACTGAATCAGCTGAGTTCCATCAGGTTCTTTTCCAAATCTGTATTCCAGGCCCGATACCGGATCACGTGTGATATCCTGCGAATCCAGCCTCGGTTTCACATCCTCCAGACTTTCAGCCATCTCTCCAAGGTCGCTCTGATACGTAACCACGGCCTCGGAAAGCGCAGTTAAGCGATAGCGGCAAAGCCTGATACCCGCAAGCTGGGGCGACACGGCCGGGGTCCTGGCGGCATGTACTCCCGAGGACTGCGCACGATCCTGATAAAGAACATAGAGATTAAAACCGATACCCAGGACGGCTACGGTGATAATGGCATAAAACAGACCTTTGCCTGACTTAAGCTTCTGCGCAGGCATGTTTTTTTCTGCTGCACGCTTTTCCTTGAGATCAAGCTCAACGGCCTTCTTTAATTCGTCTTTTTCACGGTGATTAATCGCAATCATGCATTGACTGCATATACTCTTGCCGGCCTCTTCGCGCCCTATGCAGACCGGGCAATAGGGGCGCTTGCATTCGGTGCAGCGAAAGCTTGCCTTGCTCTTGGCATGGATCGTGCAATTCCCCAAAGAACCCTCATCCACCACCGCCATCAACCTCCAAGACCCGGGCAATAAGCACCCATGCCTGTACACATCATAGACAGGAATTCAATGAATTGTCGAGAAAAGAGTGGGATCTGTTAGCCATATTTAACGAAAGCGCTTGCACTGCTTCGCACGCACCCTCGTTTAGGCAGGCTTGTTATCCGTATCACCCGGCGACGACGTTTTCGAACGCAGTGCGGCAGTGCCGCCCATGCGCCACAACACCCAGGCACCGGGCGCAGCCACCACGGCGAGCACAATCACCCACAATGCAGCCATCGCGGCGGCAGCCTCGGGATTGCCACCGAAATAGGTGGCGAAACCGACATAACCGGCCTCGCGTATACCGAACCCGTTGAAGGAAATCGGCATCGTCGAGGCAATGCCTACCAATCCGACCATCACACCATAAGCGGCCCACGACATTTCCAACCCAGTGGCATGGCCAAGTATCATCGTCGCAATAACCAGCACCGACTGAAAGCTCAGAGACAACAGCATGGCCTTCCACCAGGCAGTGAAAAATTCAGGCCGGTCAATGCCCACATCTTTCCAGCGATGCAAAAATCCCGGCAGGCGACGATGCCAGAAGGGGTAGGTGAGCATGCCAGACCACAGGACAGCAACCCCCAACAGCCAGAGATTCCGCCAATGCGTCGGAACATCGGCAGAAAGCATGCACACCGAAGTGACCACAGTCAGGGCAAGCAGGCCGTTGATCCGCTCCAGGATGATACTGGCCGCAGCAGTCCAGCCGGCACCCGGCCGGCCTCGCGCCAGCAGGAAGCCCCGTGCAAAGTCGCCACCGATGGTGGAAGGCAGGAACATACTCAAAAACATGCCGAGAAAATAAATCTGGATTTTGCGCGAGGTGCGCACCACAAGGCCCAGCCCGCGGGCCAGCCATGTCCAGCGAATGGCGGAGAGGACCATGCCTGCTGCCAGCACCGCACAGGCAAGCACCACCCACCAGTAGTTGACCTGTTGCAGGCGCGCAAACACCGCCTCCAGATCGACATAGTGAAAAAGCAGGCCCAGCAGGACGATACTGACAAGGATTTTCAGCAGGGATTTAATCATGTGCTACTCATTCCTCCAGCCGATGCTCAACCATCACGCAGCAGTTCCTTGATGCGCCCGGCAATCTTCAGAGCATCACCTTTTGCAAACAACCGCTTGCGCCGAGAGGCATGGCCGGAGCTCACTTCGATATCCTGCCGAGAAATATTCAATGCCTCAGCCAGAACATCAACGATGGCGGCATTGGCTTTCCCATCCTGCGCAGCCTGCCGTACGGCAATCTTCAGCGCATCGCCATGCATGCCGCACACAGCTTCGCGGCGTGCTCCCGGCTGAGCATGGATATTGATGTACACGCCTCCGTTGATG
>CAZQTO010000176.1:0-2509 GCA_964596375.1 uncultured Zetaproteobacteria bacterium
TGCTTTTGATTCGGAGCGTCCATGCTCCTCAGGGCTTCGCCCCGCCCTGCGGGCGTCCAATTCGGCTTTCCTGCCGAATTGTCTTGTTTCGTTCTTTGTGCGCACAAAGAATGAACAAAACAAACCGCCATTGGCCGCAAGCACCCCAGCGGATAGCATCCCCCGTCAGCAGGACACAGGAGACAATGCATGAGCAGCACCCAGCGCGAAGAAGCCCTCGCAACCATCAAAAAGACACAGGAAAACATCGCCGTAGTCATCGGCACCATCTTCGCCCTCACCATGTGCGTCTATTTCTTCACCTATGCCATGCTGGTTGATAAAGGCCTGTCCGGCGGGCTGTGGACGATGGGCATTTCCAGCATCGTCATGCTGCTCATCCTGATCAAACTCAAACATGTCTCCTTCTTCCTCGCCCGGCTGTTACTCGCCCGCCGCGCCGATCTGCGCGACACCTTCGCCAACCTGACCGCCGCCGATCTCTGATTCATGAAAAAATTACTTATCCCTCTCATCTCTATTTTCGCCATAGCCCCTTTCGCCATAACCCCGCTCTCAACCCATGCTGAAGAAACGCCCAGCGCATTTACCAACAACATCGAACTCGGGGCAGTGCAAACCTCGGGCAACACCAAAACCCTGGCGGTAAACGCCAAGGGAACATCCGTGCACGAAGGCGAATCAACACGCCAGACATTGAAAGGCAGTGCCAACAGCTCCTCAAACAACAACACAACCACGGCTGAGTCTTATAAGGTCAGCCTTCAGGACGACTGGAAAGTCACCGAGCGCGACTATGTGTTTTTCCGCTTTGGTTTTGAAAGCGATCGTTTTGCAGGATTCAATCGCCGCCTCAGCGAAACGACCGGTTATGGGCGCGACCTGATTAAAACGGACGAGTTTCTCTGGAAGGGGGAACTCGGTGGCGGTTTGCGGCAGACCAGATACACCGACCTGAGCAAAAAAAGCGAGGGGATTCTGCGCGCGGCAACCAATGTGAAGTGGAAGATCAACGACACTGCGACCTTTACCGAGGACGCCTCAACCGAAGGCGGGAAAAGCGGCTGGGCAAGCGAATCAATCACCGGCCTGCAGCATGCCTTGAATTCGCATCTGGCAAGCAAGATATCGTTCAAGGTAGCGCACAACAGCAAGGTAAATACCGGCATCAAGAAGACAGACATCGAAACCGCCATTTCCCTGGTGGTTAATTTCTAACAACATCCTGTTTCTGACTTTGGGTCCCACTTGTAACTGTGCTGGGACGGGTGATTGACCGGCGGGGCCTTGCGCAAATAAAGGGGGCTTCATTACCGGTTTGCGCCCGACGGGCGAGTACACGGCCCAGGAATTCACAGTTACCCGTGGGTGCCCTTTCTTTCTTCTTCTTTGGGCACGCAAAGAAGAAGAAACCCCCTTACCTTAGCAGCCCCCTCCTACTTGCCCTCGCCAGTCCCCCTGACACAATCGCCCCATGCCTGAAAATCCTCCCCAGTACGATGCCATCATCATCGGTGCCGGTGCAGCCGGCCTGATGTGTGCCGCCGTGGCCGGCTCGCGCGGTCGCCGCGTGTTGCTGCTCGACCACGCCGAAAAACCGGGCAAGAAAATTCTTATCTCCGGTGGCGGGCGCTGCAATTTCACCAACCTCTACGCCAGCGCAGAGAACTACCTGAGCAACAATCCGCACTTCTGCAAATCCGCCCTGTCCCGCTTCACTGCAGCCGATTTCATCTCCATGGTCGAAGCGGCTGGCATCCCGTATCACGAACGCAGCCACGGGCAATTATTTTGCGACGATTCGGCGCGCGACATCGTCGAGATGCTGCTCGCAGCCTGCCGCGATGGGGATGTGGAGATGCGCATGAAATGCGAGGTGCAATCGGTTGCTCAGCAGGAAAACGGCTTCGCCCTGAACAGCAACCGAGGAGAGCTGCATTGCCGGCAACTGGTTGTGGCCAGCGGCGGGCTTTCACTGCCCAAGATCGGCGCCTCCCCCTTCGGTCTGAAGCTGGCCGAACAGTTTGGACTCCCTGTTGTGCCGCCGCGTGCAGGTCTTGTGCCCTTCACCTTCACAGGTAGCGATATGCAGGCCCTGAAGGAACTGGCCGGCATCTCGCTGGATGTCACAGTGCGCTGCCGGGGAAGCGCCTTCAGCGAGGCTATGCTATTCACCCATCGCGGTCTCTCCGGACCGGCCATCCTGCAGATATCATCCATCTGGCAGCCGGGCGATGACATCAGTGTGGACCTGCTGCCCGGTCGTGACCTTGCCGCCGAACTGGCAAGCTCGCAGGCCGAACATCCGAAGGCACAGTTGTCCACAGCACTATCGCATATGCTGCCCAAGCGCTTGGTTCAACTGCTTTGCAAGAGCCTGATTCAAGACAGGAAGATGGAGGGTCTGACAGAGGCCGAGCGACAGCATATCGAAGAAGCACTACACAACTGGCAACTCAAACCTGCCGCCACCGAGGGCTATCGCACGGCTGAGGTCACTCTCGGCGGC
>CAZQTO010000177.1:0-2482 GCA_964596375.1 uncultured Zetaproteobacteria bacterium
TCGGAACCTGGCACCAGCGGCACGCCGGCCTCGCGCATTTTGTTTTTTGCAGACACCTTATCGCCCATGATGCGCATGGATTCAGGGGAAGGCCCGATCCATGTGTAGCCGGATGCCTGCACGATGTCGGCGAACTCGGCGTTTTCGGACAGGAAGCCGTAGCCGGGGTGAATGGCCTCGGCATCGGTGATCTCGGCGGCGGCCATGATGGCCGGGATGTTCAGGTAAGACAGGCCACTGGGGGCAGGGCCAATACATACGGCCTGATCGGCTAGGCGTGTATGCATGGCCTCGCGATCGGCCTCGGAATAGACAGCAACCGAGGCAATGCCCAGTTCTTTACATGCGCGGATAATGCGGACAGCGATTTCTCCGCGGTTGGCAATCAGAATTTTACTAAACATGCGTAGTCCCTAGGCCGTCGGGCTGATAACAAACATAGGCTGACCGTATTCGAGCGGCGTGGCGTTATCGACAAGTATTTTTTCCACAATACCGGCATATTCAGCCTCAATTTCATTCATCAGCTTCATGGCTTCAATGACGCACAGCGTGTCACCCTTCTTGACCTTGCTGCCTTCGCTTACAAATGGCTCAGCATCCGGTGAAGAAGCCCGATAGAAAGTGCCGACCATGGGCGAGCTTACGACATTCACCGACTCTTCTGCCGCAGCCGGTGCTGCCGGTGCAGGCGATGCTGCCGGTGCGGGAGCCGCCGGGGCTGAAGCGAACTGCGGTTGGGGCATCATGTAGTGCTGCACATCGGGAGTAGCGCCTCGACGTGAAATGCGCACGGTCTGTTCTCCTTCCGTGACCTCGATTTCTGTGACGTCAGAATTCTGGATCAGCCGCATCAATTTGCGAATCTGGTTAATATCCATGTAAATCTCCTTGTTTAAGAATCAATGGCTTGCTGGCTGCGCAAATGCTCGCACAGGCCACGCAGGGCCAGGGTGTAAGAACTGGGACCGAATCCGGCGATAATGCCGGTGGCAATATCGGCCAGCAGGGATTTCTGGCGAAATTCCTCTCGACGATGAATATTCGACAGGTGCACTTCGATGAAGGGAATATGGCAACCGAGCAGCGCATCACGTAGCGCCACGCTGGTGTGGGTGTATGCCGCAGGGTTGATAACAATGCCGTCCACCTGGCCCGCGGACTGATGCACGCGCTCCACCAGCTCGCCTTCATGATTGCTCTGGAAGGTGGTCACAGCACAACCCAGGGTCTCCCCAAGAGAAACCAGCGATTCGTTAATAGTAGCCAGATTTTGCCGGCCATAATGTTCAGGTTCCCTTGAGCCGAGCAGATTCAGATTGGGTCCATGCATAATCAGGATGTTGAGCGGCGTCATTCAGCGGCCTCCTGTCGGATCGAAATCATGTCTCCCTGCCATTCCTGCTGCATGGCAAGCAGTGATGCATCTTCAGGTTGCCGCATCAGTAGCATATCGAGCATGGAGCGCGCTTCATCTTCTTCCCCCTGATTCCACATCAGGCGAGCCAGCCTTGCAGAAGCGGGGGGTGTTTCGCTGTCTTGATGGGTTTTGTAGCAGCAGGCTGCCCGCTCAAAGCATTCGATGGCCTTGGCGTGGCGCTCTTGTTCCTGATGGCAGCGACCAAGAAGATGCCAGGCTTTTCCTTCCATAGGGGCGAACTCAAGGAGTTGCAGAAGGCTATCCTCGGCTTTGGCATAATAATGAAGGTGCAGCAGGACTTTTGCATCCTTCAGGCCCTGTGAAACGCCACGCCAGTTTTGCGGCGTTGGCAGAATCCTGGGCGGTAGTGTCGAATCTTTGCGCTCTGCTCCCTCTTGCGGGGGATTGGGCACGGTCACTGATGCTGCTAGCATAGCCCCAAGCTACGCAGAGAAAAAATGGCGGTCAATTGATATTGAATGAAAATGCCGCATATTTTATGAAAACTGGCCAAAAACAGCTCCTTTTTTGCTGAAATAGACATCGGGGTTAACCTTCATGCATATCTTTTTGAACGGGGAAGAGCGCAGCACGGATGCAGCCAGCATCAGCGAGTTACTTGCCGAGCTGGGTATGGAAGGGCGCATGATCGCCATCGAGCGCAATCTGGAAGTGGTGCCGAAGAGTACCTATTCAACTGCGGCACTGGCAGAAGGCGATCGCATTGAGATTGTACATATGATTGGCGGCGGCTGAGAGCAGGAGCGGAAATGACTGAAGATGTCTTTAAAGTAGGAAGCTATACTTTCACCTCAAGGTTGATTGTTGGTTCCGGCAAGTACAAGGACTTTGCCACCACGAGGGCTGCGACCGAAGCGGCTGAGGCGGAAATGATTACGGTGGCTATCCGGCGCGTGAATATAACCGATCCGGGCAAGGAAAACCTGCTCGATTATATCGACCCGAAGAAATATGTGATTCTGCCCAACACGGCTGGTTGTTTTAATGCCGAAGATGCCGTGCGCACCTTGCGGCTGGCGCGCGAGGCTGGCGGCTGGGATC
>CAZQTO010000178.1:0-2351 GCA_964596375.1 uncultured Zetaproteobacteria bacterium
GCACCACGGCCGAAATACATGGTGTGCTCGACAAAATCGCCCGAAATCTGCACCGCATTGTAGGAATCGGACACCTGGGCAATCTGCGAGCTCAGCGGTACAAGTGTGGGATGCACACGCATCTCCACCTGCTCTTGCTTGCCATCGAAATGCGGCTTGGCAATACCGAGCAATTTAATCCGGTAACCCATTTCGTGCGCCGACATGATATCGGCAGCCGAAATCCGGCTGATGCCCTCGGTATAAACCTCATCAAATTTGATCTTCGAGCCGAAGGCCATGGCGGCAAGGATGGAAAGTTTATGCGCCGTGTCGATGCCTTCGACATCAAATGTCGGATCGGCCTCGGCATAACCAAGCTGCTGCGCTTCTTTCAATACATCGGCGTAATCCGCGCCCTCATTCTCCATCTTGGTGAGGATGAAATTACAGGTGCCGTTTAGAATACCATATACCGACTGGATGGCATTGGCGGCAAGCCCCTCGCGCAAAGCCTTCATGCACGGAATACCACCGCCCACGGCGGCTTCGAAACCAATCTGCAATCCCTTGGCGGCGGCCATCGGGAAAAGTTCTTCGCCGTGCTTGGCAATCAGCGCCTTATTGGCTGTGACCACATGCTTGCCGTTCTCCAGCGCCTGTACCACGAAGCTGCGAGCCGGTTCATAACCACCGATCAGTTCGACCACCAGATCGACATCATCAGCGGCAACAATCTCCGCCGCATCCCCGCACAAACGCACGCCGGTAAAATCCAGTCCACGATCACGGTCCAGAAAACGGTCGGCTGCGGCAACAAGCCGCACAGACTTACCGAGCCTGCGGCTGATCAGGTCCTTCTGCTCGATCAGGATGCGGGCTACGCCGGTACCGATGGTGCCCAGGCCAAGCAGACCCACTCTCAATTCTGTCATATTAAAAACTCCAATGGCTTAAACAAAAAATCTATGCGCCGGTACCGAGGAACTGGCGCATACCGCGCAGCGCCTGCCGGGTGCGATGCTCATTCTCAATCAGTGCGATACGCACATAATGATCGCCATAATCGCCGAAACCGATACCCGGAGATACAGCCACCCCGCCCTTCTCCAGCATCTGTTTGCAGAACTCCAGGGAGCCCATGGCCTTGAACTCATCCGGAATCTCAGCCCAGATAAACATGCTGGCCTTCGGCTTCTCGGCCATCCAGCCCATCTTGTGCAGGCCATCAATCATCACATCCCTGCGCGACTGATACATCAGACGAATCTCTTCCACGCAATCCTGTGGCCCGTTCAGGGCTGCACAGGCAGCAATCTGCAATGGCTGGAATGTGCCGTAATCGAGGTAGGACTTGATCTTGGCGAGAGCGGCAACAATTTCCGGATTGCCGACCATAAAGCCCATGCGCCAACCCGGCATATTGTAGGTTTTGGACAGCGAGTAGAACTCAACGGCGACGTCCTTGGCCCCCGGAACCTGTAAAATAGAAGGGCATTTGTAGTCATCAAAGGTGATTTCGGCATAAGCGATATCGGAGATCACAATCAGACCGTTCTCGCGAGCAAAATCGACCAGCTTGACGTAAAAATCGAGATCAACCACCTCGGCTGTCGGGTTGGATGGGAAATTCACCACCAGAATCTTCGGCTTGGGCCACGAGTCCTTAACCGCCTTCTGCACCTCTTCGAAATAATCATAGCCCGGCCCCATCGGCACATGGCGGATATCGGCCCCGGCAATGATGAAGCCATAGGGATGAATCGGATAAGCCGGATTCGGGGTCAGGATCAGATCGCCCGGCGAGGTGATAGCCACAGCCAGATGCGCCAGACCTTCCTTCGAACCGATGGTGGCAATGGCCTCGGTTTCCGGATCAAGATCAACATCGAACTTGCGCTTGTACCAGTTGCAGACAGCGCGCCTAAGGCCCGGAATACCCTTGGATACCGAATAACGATGATTACGTCCGTCCTGTGCGGCTTCGCACAGCTTATCGACGATGTGCTGCGGTGTCGGCTGATCGGGATTGCCCATGCCAAGGTCGATGATGTCATGGCCGGCATGGCGCAACTCCATCTTCAGCTTGTTGACTACGGCGAATACATAGGGGGGAAGACGCTTGATCTTGTCGAATTCACGCATGGAAATGTCTGATGTCTCCCTGAATGGAGGATATTGAACGGATTGGCGAGTGTAGGCAGGCTACAAAAACCGGTCAAGGAATTCACTGGCTGAATATCTTCGGCTAATGCTCCTCTCCTCTCGCTTCTACCTATACATCACTGCCGGAATCAACAACCGCTGCGCCGTCGGTATCCCCTCCGGCACGGGCCAGCAACAAGCCGATCTCGAAAAGCACCAGAATCGG
This sequence comes from uncultured Zetaproteobacteria bacterium, assembly GCA_964596375.1. Lineage (GTDB taxonomy): Bacteria > Pseudomonadota > Zetaproteobacteria > Mariprofundales > Mariprofundaceae > UBA1543. The sequence goes on from CAZQTO010000178.1 coordinate 2,351, forward strand.
C
>CAZQTO010000179.1:0-2341 GCA_964596375.1 uncultured Zetaproteobacteria bacterium
TGCATTGTATGCCGCAGGCTTGTTGCCCGATCCACAGGTTTCCACATCTCTTGATTTCCCAAAGAGCAAGGATCCAGCCCTGAAAACAGGCGAGAGCTTCGGGCTGGGCATTGATCTACAGCAGATCCTGACGCGCGGAGCACGCCGTGATGCAGCCACCGAGCAGGCCAAAGCAACGTATCTGAACGTGCTGTGGCAGGAGTGGCAGGTTATCCAGCAGGCGCGCATGTTCTGGCGGCGCACAATGATTCAACAGCAGCAACTGGAAATTCTACAGGATCAGTTTCAGCAGGCGGAAAACACGTGGAAAAGCTTGAACGATGCCTTGGCCCGTGGAAATGCCACCATTGATCAGGAAGGCCTTTCACTGGCCCCGATGATGGATGCACAGGCGGCAGTCGAAGAGGCCAGACGTCAGCTCAATGCCAGCATGCATGACTTTCACCTGTTGCTCGGACTGGATCCATCGGTACCGCTTATGCTGGCCAAAAACGCAGATATCGGCTCCCTGATACCGGCTCCGCTGGAGGGAAAGGCTCTTGAATCGGTGCTGAAGACAATTGGCGCAAAGCGCCCTGATATGCTTGCCTTGCAGGCAGGTTATCTTAGCCAGGAAGCCAAAGTGCGCGAACAGATACTGTCGCAGTTCCCTTCCTTCAGTATCGGTGCCAATAGCCTGCGGGATACAGCCGGGCTATGGACGTTGGGGCCGTTCATCAATCTGAATCTGCCTATATTGAATGGAAACAGGGGTAATGTTGCGATGGCTCGCGCCTCACGCCAGCGCCTGCATGACGAATTCCATTATCAACTGACTTCAGCCTATTTGCAGGCAAGTAAAATGGCCGAAGATCAGCGACTGGCTTTTGGCGAGTGGAAAGCATTGTCCGGGCATTTGCCGGAACTTGAGAAAAGCGCAAAGAAATTATCCAAGGCTCTCGCCTCCGGTGATGTCGATATGCTTACCTTCACCACTCTGCGCACGGCCTATTTTTCTCAGCAGGCCAGAGCTCTCACGCTGGAGCAGGCATTGCTTGAGCAGGGTGTGGCTTTGGAAACACTGACCGGAGTGCTGTTGACCGATGAGGCCTCAGGTGGCCGGACTTCAAATATCCCGGCCCAATTGAGTGATACACAGGAGCTTCACCCATGAAATATCTTCAAATCATGTCCTTGCTATTGATATTGGGCATGGCTCCATCGGCTGCCTTTGCGGAAAAAACTGTCCTGCATCGGGTGCAGACAGCGCCAGTGATGCAGCAGGATGTGGATGAAACCCTGCATGTGTATGGCAAGGTCAGTTTTGACGACGCCTGGTTGCAGAATATCAATCTGGCCTATGCAGGACAGATTATCCGCTTACCAGTGCTGGCTGGTGAACCAGTTGCCAAGGATCAATTGCTGGCCGAGATTGTAGTGGATCCAGCTGCTGCCGCTGCCTATCAGCAGGCTCTTTCGGCTGTCCGCTTTGCAGAATCCGAACAGGTTCGTATCAAAAGCCTGCTGGCTGAGCAGTTGGCGACAACATCCCAATTGGCGGCGGCGGAGAAGGCTCTGGCTGATAGCCAGTCGCAATTGCGACAACTCAAACAGCAGGGACTCGGCAACTCGATTCGTGAGATTCGTGCGCCTTTCGATGCAGTGGTTGCAACGGTTCCTGCGCAGGCAGGCCAGCGTATTGCGGCAGGGACAACCGTGTTGCAGTTGGGCCATCCGGATCGTCTGAAGGTTCTGCTTGGCGTAGAGGCCGAGGATGTGCGCTGGATTTTGCCGGGCAATCACATCGAAATTCGTCCGGCCATGAATCCCAATGCAAAAGTAGCAGCATCAGTTGACAAGGTTCTGCGTGCTGTCAATCCGCAAACCCGTCTGGCTGATGTGCTGGTGAGATTGTCCGGCAGGCAAACCGAGTCGTTCCTGCCCGGCATGGCGGTATCAGCGGATGTTTCTGCGCGCATGTATTCAAATGCCTTGGTGATCCCAGTGCAGGCGGTGATGTATGGCGATGCCAATGCAGCGTATGTGATGCGCATTGAGCAGGGTAAGGCCGTGCGTGTGCCCGTTCAGGTTGTGCTTGAGAAAGACGGGCATGCCTTGATTCAGGGTGAGATTAAGGCTGGAGACGCTGTCGTGACGATTGGTGTGGCTGAACTGGTCGATGGCGATGCAGTTACAGCAGTGACAGTACAATGAACCTATCCGGCTGGATTCAGGGGCACCGTAGATCCCTGCTGACTTTATTGTTGCTGCTTGCCGTTGTCGGGGCGATTCGCGCATTTCAGATGCCGGTTGGATTGTTTCCGCAGGTGACCTTTCCCCGCATCGTGGTATCGCTGAACGT
>CAZQTO010000180.1:0-2296 GCA_964596375.1 uncultured Zetaproteobacteria bacterium
GCCCCGAGCTGTGGAGTATCTACAACGGCCGTATTCACGATGGTGAGTCGGTGCGCGTATTCCCGATCTCCAACTGGACCGAGATGGACGTCTGGCTGTATATCCGCGAGGAGAAGATCCCGATTGTTCCGCTGTATTTCGCCAAGGAGCGATTGATGGTGGAGCGCAAGAACATGCTGATTCCCTATTATGAAGAGATGAAGGATCAGTTGCTCGAAGGCGAGGAGCCGAAGATGGTGATGAGCCGATTCCGCACGTTGGGTTGCAGCCCGTGTACAGGGGCTGTGCGTTCGGATGCCACCAATATGGATGAGATTGTCATCGAGGCTGCCGCGGCGCGCCGTTCGGAGCGTGAAACACGCATCATCGATCACGGTTCCAACAGCATGGAAGACAAGAAAAAAGAAGGCTACTTCTAGGGTTCGGGGTTCAACAAATGACGGAATTAAATATCAAGATGACCAAAGAAATCGAACTGCTTCGCCTGGTCACCGTGGGCAGCGTGGATGATGGCAAATCGACGCTGATCGGTCGTCTGCTGGTCGACACCAAGGGTGCGTTCGAGGATCAGCTATTGGCCGTGCGCAAGCAGAGAGGGGCGGAAACTGTCGCCTCGGCTGCGGAGATTGATCTGGCCATGTTGACCGATGGTCTGTCTGCCGAGCGCGAGCAGGGCATCACCATCGATGTCGCCTACCGTTATTTTGCCACCCCGAAGCGTAAGTTCATCATGGCCGATTGCCCGGGACATGAGCAGTACACGCGCAATATGGTCACAGGCGCTTCCACCGCCAGTGCCGCCATCATCCTGATCGATGCGCGCAACGGCGTGATGCCGCAGACCAGGCGTCACACGCATATTCTGGGCCTGTTAAACATCCCGCACCTGATTGTGGCCGTGAACAAGATGGATCTGGTCGGCTTCGATCAGAAGATTTACGAGGGCATTCGCAGCGAGATGCAGGACTATTGCAAGAAGCAGGGCGTACAGGATCTGATCTGCATTCCGATGTCCGCACTTGAGGGCGATATGGTGGCCGTGCGTGGAGAAAATCTCGGCTGGTACGAAGGGATGACCCTGCTGGAGACACTGGAAACGCTACCGGCGCTTGGCGACATCGACAGCAAACCGTTCCGTTTTCCTGTGCAACTGGTTAACCGCCCGCAGACCGCAGAGCTGCCTGATTATCGTGGCTTTATGGGCACGATTGCCTCGGGTACCGTGAAGGTCGGTGATGCGGTGGTGGTGGCTTCGACCGGGCTTAGCTCCAAGGTGGCCGAGATCGTCACCTTCGATGGCAATCTTCAAGAGGCATTCGCACCGCAGAGCATCACGCTAAGCCTAGAGGACGAAATTGATATTTCACGCGGCGACATGCTCGTGCATCCGCAAGCTGTGCCGTCGGCCACCAAGGAGTTGGTCGCCAACGTCTGCTGGATCGGCAGCGAGCCGCTAAGCGTGCGTAAGAAATATCTGATCAAGCACACCACCAGCACCGTCAAGGCGATGGTCAACAGTATCGATTTTCGGCGCAATATTAACTCGCTCGACAAAGAGAGTGCGGACGAGCTTGAAATGAACGAGATCGGCCAGATTACCTTCAAGCTGCTCAAACCCTTATTCTACGATTCCTATGCGGACAATCGCACTACAGGCAGCTTTATTGTTATTGATACCTTCACCAACAATACCGTCGGTGCCGGCATGATTGTCTGATTCTCCCGGTTTGCCGGCTTATGCGGCGGGCATATCACAGCTTTATGATTAGCCCATCCTCTGTGCGGATATAGCCAGAGCTGATAGTTCACGCCTGACGGTTCGGTCTGATGGTGCTTCCCGGCCATGCTGCCGGAAAAACATCTGCCCCTTGCACGAAAGAACAGGCAACTCTGGCATTCCATTTGCTCATAGTCTGTTCATTCAATCGTCTTTAAGTCAAACTGACGAAACGTTTTTAACTGAGGTGTACCATGAATGCATGCTTGTTGCAGATAACGTTCCGGCATTTGATTTTTTTCCTTCTTGTTTTATGCATCCTGCTGCCCTTGCAGGTCGGCGCGGCCGAGGGGAATAAATACCTGAACATGTCGCTTGAAGACCTGTTGAATGTCGAGGTCAGTTCTGTATCGCGCAAGCAGGAATTACTGCGCAACGCCGGCGCTGCAGTCTTTGTGATATCGGCCGAGGATATTCGCCGTTCCGGTGCCACCAGTATTCCGGAGGCGCTGCGTATGGCACCGGGCATCAATGTGGCACGTATCAATGCCAATTCATGGGCGGTTACAGCGCGCGGAT
>CAZQTO010000181.1:0-2223 GCA_964596375.1 uncultured Zetaproteobacteria bacterium
AAGGCATCGCCGGCAGCAAGCGTGCGGCCGATTTCCGGCAACTCGACGAACACGATGTCGCCCAGAGCTTCCTGTGCATGGTCGCTGATGCCAAAGGTCGCTGTGTCGCCTTCGATGCGCACCCACTCGTGCTCTTTGGTATATTTCAGATCAGCAGGAATCGTCATCTCGCCCTCCAATATTCTTCAAACCCTACAAAAAAAACCGGCGCCATTCATTTCCTTACATTGCTGCGCACGAACGGTGTCGTTGTGCGCAGGGCACCCACAGCCTTGCCGCGAATCTCCACAGCCAGTTCGCCCTGTGCGGCATGTTCCGGTTTCACATAGGCCAGCGCAAGCCCGCCGGCCATTGGCGAATGCATACCGGAGGTTACCTCGCCACTAAGCACGCCATCCACCAGTACCGGATAATGTTCACGCGGAATGCCGCGCTCCGTGAGTTTCAGCGCAATCAACACCCGGGTAGGCCCCTGTGTCTTGCGCGCGGCAACCGCATCCCGTCCGATAAACTCACCCTTGTCGAGCTTGGTGATCCACATCAGCTTGGCCTCAACAGGTGTCACATCCGCGGAAATCTCATGGCCGTACAAAGCATAACCCATTTCGGTGCGCAGCATATCGCGTGCGGCCAGGCCAATCGGCACGGCGCCCGCTGCAAGCAGGGCATCCCAGATGGACGTCGCCGCTGCATTGGGCAGATACAATTCAAAACCGTCCTCACCGGTATAACCAGTGCGCGACACGATGGCCTGCGCATCAAGCAAACGGCCTTCGACAAAGCGGTAATAGCCGACACTTTCCAGGTCGACATCGCACAGCTCCTGCAAAAGCTTTTGTGCCACAGCGCCCTGCAGGGCGAGCAGGGTGGTGTCGTCGGATTCATCAAGCACCGTCACGTCGAAGGTTGCCGCACAGGCCAGCAGGTGTGCCACATCCTTGTGCCGGTTGGCGGCATTGATGCACAGGTAGTATGTATCATCATTGATACGATAAGTGGTGATGTCATCGATGAAGGTGCCGGCCTCATTCAAAAGTGCGGAATACTGCACCTGTCCGTCCACCAGTTTGCTTACATCGTTGGTCGTCACATATTGCAGGAAAGCCAAGGCCTGTGGCCCCGTGACCCTCACCTGTCCCATATGAGAAATATCGAACAAACCGGCAGCGCCTTCGCGCACCGCGGTGTATTCCTTTAAAGCGCCATCGGGGTATTGCACCGGCATATCGAAGCCGGCGAAGGGCACCATCTTGCCACCCAGGCGAATGTGTTCTGCATGCAGCGGGGTTTGTGCCAGTTGAGTCGCCGCATCATTCATAGTATATCTCCAAGATGTTCGCGATATGCCTGCACGGTATTGGCCAGCAGCATGGTAATGGTCATTGGTCCGACACCGCCCGGCACCGGCGTAATCCAGCCGGCCCGTTCAGCCGCGACGGCATACTCAACATCGCCGGTCAGCGTGCCGTCACTCAGCCGGTTGATACCGACATCCATGACCACAGCCCCCGGTTTGATCCATTCACCTTTCACCAGCCCCGGCTTGCCCGCTGCGGCCACCACGATATCGGCGCGCTCGATATGCGCCTGCAAATCGAGGGTGAATTTGTGTGCCACAGTCACCGTGGCTCCGGCCAGCAGCAGCTCCAGGGCCATCGGGCGGCCGACGATATTGGAAGCGCCGACAATCACCGCTTCCTGTCCGTGCAGATCCAGCCCCGTTTCTTCCAAAAGCTTCATGCAGCCGTAGGGCGTGCAGGAGCGCAGGCTCGGGATGCGCGCCGCCAGTCGTCCGACATTGTAGGGATGAAAGCCATCGACATCCTTGCCTGGATCAATGGCCTCGATCACGGCCTCGGAATCGATCTGTGCGGGCAGCGGCATCTGAACGAGAATACCGTCCACCCTCGGATTGGCATTGAGCTCGGCAATCAGACCGAGCAGATGCTGCTGGGTGGTCTGGGCGGGAAGGGTCTGGGAGAAGGCGGCAGATTCGATGCCGGTGTCCAGGCAGGCCTTCTTCTTATTACGTACATAGACTTCCGACGCGGCATCCTCACCAACCAGAATCACAGCCAGCCCGGGAGCCCGGCCATGCTTGTTGATGAGCGCGCCGACTTCGTCAGCCATCGTCTTGCGTATGCGTGTGGCGACGGCCTTGCCGTCCAGAATGTGTGCTGTCATAGCTGCGAATTGTTGCAGGAAGGACCATCCTGCACAATG
>CAZQTO010000182.1:0-2171 GCA_964596375.1 uncultured Zetaproteobacteria bacterium
TTGCGCCGGTTGATGAGGTCGTAGATCGCACTGGCCCAGCGCAGCAGCAGGGGCGGGGTATCTTTGCGCCACCATATGGCCTCGATTCGGCTCGCCATGCTCATGCCGTCTCTCTGCCTGATTCAGACAGCCAGGGTTCGATGGCCTTCAGCATTCGATTGGCAACATCGGACCTGTCCTGCATAAAAACCGCAGCATGGGCATGCAGGCTACGCAGCTCATCCGGATGGTTGAGGAATCGCTGCACCGCCAAGTCCACCTCGGCGGCATCACGGCATTGCACTGCAGCATCGGCTTGCTGCAAGTCTTGCATGATGCTGTTGAAATTGTGCGTGTGCGGTCCGGCGATAACGCCGCGTCCGCATACCGCAGCCTCCAGCGGATTTTGGCCGCCGTGGGGAATCAGGCTGCCACCGATAAAAACGAGGTCGGCAATGGTGTACAGCTGGCCCAGGACGCCCATTTCATCAATCACCACGATATCAGTATCGCTGCTTGCCGCCCCCTCCGACCAGAGGCTGGTATGCACGCCAAGCCCCGCCATGCGTTCAGCCACAGCCGTGAAGCGTTGCGGATGGCGCGGCACCAGTACCAGCAGTAGATCGGGGGATAAGCGTTTCCAGCCATCCAGCATACGGCACAGTATTTCTTCCTCGTTGTTATGCGTGCTGCCGGCCAGCAACAGCGGACGAGAACCTGTGGAATCCAAGCGTTGGCGCAGGGATTCGCTATCCACCTGTGGTGGACTGACAGCGTATTTCAGATGGCCCACAGATGTAATACGCGAGGCTTCCACCCCCATACAGGCCAGCCTGCCGGCATCGATGTCGCTCTGTGCCAGAAACAGGGATACGCCTGCCAGCCAGCGTTTCCACAGCCAGCGGGTAGCCCGATAGCGCGGAAATGAGCGATCGGAAATGCGTGTGTTGATACCGATAACGGGGATGTTCCGCTTTTGGCAGCTGCGCAGCATGCCCGGCCAGAATTCAGTTTCGGTGAGTAGCAGCAGGCGCGGATTGAGATGAGCAATCATGCGGTGCATCAGGCCGGGGAAGTCCCAGGGCAGATAGGCGATGCTGATGGCGTTACCGAACAACCTTTCAGCATGGGCAAAGCCGGTGTCGGTGACGACCGTCAGGTGAATCGGGTGCCCCTTGTCCAGCAGGCTCTCGATCAGGGGGGTGACAGATGATACCTCGCCGACCGAACAGGCGTGGATCCATACCGGTCGATTCGCCTTGTTTTGCGGCAAGTCGAGGGTCAGATGCTGCCGCCAGCGCGAGGTCTTGCTCAACTCACTGCCCGTCATCGGAAGCGTGCATATGGCGGATGCGCATCAGATCAACAAACATTTTCATTGGATCTAGCAGCATACGCACCCTGGAGTTTGGTTCGTTTACCCAGCGAACAGGGATTTCCACTGTTTTAAAACCCAGCTTGTGGGCCAGAAACAGGAGTTCCACATCGAAGCTGAAGCCCTCCAGCTTCTGACGGCTGAAGATCGCCTGCGCCGCGTCAGCAGTGAATGCCTTAAAGCCGCATTGCGTGTCCTGCATATCAAGGCCGACCATACCGCGCATCAGCAGGTTGAAGCCCTGCCCCATGTGCTCGCGCAGCCACGACTGGCGCTGGTCGATGTCCGAGTCAGGATGCTGGCGCGAGGCCGCGACCACATCGGCTCCGGCCTCAATCGCTGGCCAGACCTTCTCCATCTCGTTGATATGCGTGGAATGGTCGGCATCCATAAACAGGCGGATATCTCCCTTTGCTTCCAGCATGCCGCGGCGCACAGCAGCCCCCTTGCCACGATTTTCGGTTTGCTGCACGAGTCTCAACTCGGGCATGCCGGGCAGCATCTCAAGTACACGTTCACAGGTGTCATCAAGGCTGCCGTCATCGACCACCAGAATCTCGAAGGATTCAACGCTGTGTGCTCTCAGCCAGGCATAGGCCGCGCGCAGCGTGCCGGGCAAGCGGGCTTCCTCATTGAAGGCGGGGATGATAACGGAGAGTTTCAAGGTGTGCTTCCGTCTTTGGCTTCGAGCACGTACAGCAGGTAACCACCCTGTTCGATCAGTGGTGTTATGCTGCCCAGCCAAGCCAGATCCCGGCGCGATTCGCTGCGCATCCTGAGGGCAAAGGGGCGCTCGCTTGCGGCAAGATGCGCGGAG
>CAZQTO010000183.1:0-2154 GCA_964596375.1 uncultured Zetaproteobacteria bacterium
TTCAGATGTACCGGCCAGTGAAATCTACCCAAACCTGCGCGGCATTAGCCTGGCTGCTGTGTTGTGGCCCATTCTATCGGGCACCCTGCTCCTCTATTTTGGCCTTGCCCTGACAGCTCATCAGCAATTGATCGGCATTACGATGATCGTGCCCTGCGGCGCCATTGCCCTGCTGATCGTCGGCGGCTTTGTACTGCGGCGGGATTTCCGCCCGATTCAAATTTTCCTCGAAACCCCGCCCGAACAAGTCGATTCCCGGATTGCTGCCGAGGCGCTGATCCGTGCAAGGAACTTCCAGCTTCTTTCTGCCCGGCGCGTTCTGTTCTATCAGGCGCCGGCATTCGGCCTGGGCTTCTCACTGATGACGCTCATTGCCAACCTGTATCTGGACTTCGGCCTGGAGCTTTGGCAGCTGATGATTGCCCTGATGGTTTCCCTCATGGTTGGTGTCGGACATGCCATATTCGAATTCTACGCGGTGGCTAAGCTCATGGTCCGGGTGATTACCCAGGCACACGGGCAATGCGGCGAGCTTACGCCCGATCAGAGACAACGCATTATGCGTGTGGACATGAAACGCAAACTGCTGTTTGTATCCAGCCTTGTTGTGTTGCCGCCCATGCTCATCCTCGGCGCCACTCTGTTGATACGCATTCGCCATGAATTGATTCAGTCCGGACATGAAGAATTATTGGTATTCATACCGCCGATGATCGGCTGGGTCACGCTAATCGTGGGCGTGGGCTATGCCCTGTCGCTGCTTATTTTCCTGCGCATGGCCAGCGAGGTAAGTGAATCGGTCGGTGAATTATCCCATGCCATGCACCAGGTGGAAGAAGGCCGGCTGGATACTTCCCTGCTGGAGAAAACCAGTGACGAGTATGCCGGCATCTACAGACGATTTAACCGCATGGTAAGCGAGCTGATGGAACGGGAGCGTCTGCGCGATGCATTTGGACGCTATGTGGCCAAAGAGCTGGCAGATGACGTGATGCAGCATGGCATCAATCTCGGCGGTAAAGAGGTTCAGGCCAGCGTGCTGTTTGCAGATATCCGTGATTTTACCGCCATGTCCGGAAAGATGTCGGCAGAAGAGGTGGTCAGCATCCTTAATGAGTACTTCTCTGTCGTTGAACCGAGCATTCAGGCAGAAGGCGGCTGGATCAACAAATTCGGGGGCGACAGCCTGCTGGCAGTCTTCGGCGTTCTTACCCCGCAACCCGATCACATCCATCATGCAGTGCAGGCTGCATTGAAGATGAGAGCTGCATTGAGCAACTTTAACAAGGGACAGGCAAAAGCCGGCAAGCCTGTACTCAGAATAGGTATCGGCATCCATTGCGGGAAAATGGTGGCCGGGAGCGTGGGCAGCAGGGACCGCATGGAATTCACCGTTATTGGTGACACCGTCAACACGGCATCACGCATTGAAGGCCTGAACAAAAAATGGGGCACTGATATTCTTATCAGCGAGGAGGTTTCCCAGGCAACCAAGCGGGAAATCGTTCTGGAAGCCATGCCGGAAACCATGGTCCGGGGTATTTCCAAACCCATTCAGGTATTTGCTGTCAAATAACATCCGCTGCGCCTGGAGCGAATCGGCACTGAATCGCTCTTCACCCCACTCATCGGTGGACAATACCGGACGGCTTTCAGGCCGGATTCAGGGGGAACAGTTCAGCGGAAAAAACAAGCGGCTAATGAATTCTTCAGCCCAGCCGATATATAACAATATGTATTGTCGCGAGGATTCAATCACCCTTATCCAGATGATGGAAGATATCCCGACCTTGCCGGAAAGCTTTACGCGCATCAAAAAACTCATTGCCCTCGACAATGCCAATGCCGGACACCTCGCAAGAGCCATCCGAACCGACCAGGCCATATCGGCAACCGTACTCAAAATCGCCAATTCCGCCCATTTCAATTCGATGGGACATCCTGTCGGTACATTAACCCAGGCGGTTGCAAGGCTTGGATTCAAGGAAGCCAGCCATATTGTCCTGGCTTCATCGCTACTGTATGGCTTCACCCTGCCTCTGGGCATGAACTTTATACGCGCCCTGTGGGCACATGCCTTTGCTGTTGGCGTGCTATGCGAACGCATGGCCAAATCGCACAATCAGGACCCGGAAGAGATGTTCATGGCGGGGC
>CAZQTO010000184.1:0-2149 GCA_964596375.1 uncultured Zetaproteobacteria bacterium
CCCTGAACCGATTGATTGGTGAAAGAAAGCATTATCGGTGATTATTCATTCGATACACCGCTCATGCCCGGTTAACGCCTGATCTTCGAGGACATGATTCACTACACGATGGTCAAGACAACGATGTTCAACGGCGTGCGCCATCCGGACATCGTCATCCTGCGCGAGTCTGGCGACCTCGAGCTCATCCGCCGCTTCACCTACGAGGATTTCCGTAACCGATTGTCCTAAAAATTAATTTGTCTCGGTCTTTAGTGCGTTAGCACTGCTTAGCAATTGGGCTATAATGGGGATGGCGCGCGGCGCCAGGAGTTGACCATGAAACGAATACTTTTTTTTCTCTGCCTGATCGCACTGCTTGCTCCCGCCGGGAATGCACTGGCAAGGCAACCTGAAAACCCCAATAAAATAATCGGCACCCTGACATGCAACGTCATCCCCCACTCAGGCCTCAATCTGCTGATCCATTCAACCAAGGGAATTCGCTGTGAGTTCGAGCCTGAGGATGGAGGCCCGAGCGAGTACTACAAGGGCGAAACAGGCATCAAGCTCGGCCTTGATGTGAACCTCGGCTCACGTAAAACAATGAGATACTCTGTGCTTGCCAGACAGGCCACACCGGGCACTCATCAGCTGGCCGGCAAATATTCAGGGGCTGGAGGTTCGGCAAGCGTAGGCGCTTCCGCCGGAAACTCGGCACCCATCGAAAGACGCGATGGAAACATTGCCCTGCAACCGATCGGCGGCCTGGAAGGCGGCTTCGGTGTAGCCGCCGGCTTTACCTATATCTATCTGGAGCCGGACAAGCAGGCAAAAGATTAACCGGCGCTGAGCTTTTCCCTGCCCTGCCGGATGCGCAGCAGTGTTTCTTCACGCCCGAGCAGGGCCAGCGTGGCATCAATCGGCGGGGAAACAGAGCCGCCTGAAATCAGGATGCGGATTGGCTGCGCCAGCTTGCCCATGCCAACCTCAAACTGCTCGCACACCGCAGCTATCACGGCATGAATTGCTTCTGCTGACCAGTCATCAAGTGTCTCCACCTGCTGCACAAAGGCCGCAAGCAGGGCATCGGTATCTTCCTTGAAATTCTTGTTCACCGCCTTCTCATCATAAGCCTCGGGGCGCTGGTAGAAAAAGCGCGCACCGGCAGCCAGTTCCAGCAGGTTCTTGCTGCGTTCCTGCAGGCTTGGAATCACCGACTCCAGATCAGGGCCATTGGAAGTATCGACATCCATCAGGCCGGCCAGCTCCTCTGCTAAAACTGCGGGAGTCGATTCGCGCAGATAATGCGCATTGAGCCAGTCGAGCTTCTGCTGGTCGAAACGCGAAGCGGTCTTACCCACCTGCGCGAGATCGAACAGTTCTATCAAGGTATTCCGGCTGAACACCTCATCATCGCCATGCGACCAGCCAAGCCTTGCCAAGTAATTGACCACGGCATCGGCCAGGTAGCCAGCCTCGCGGTACTCGGTGATGGCTACGGCACCATGCCGCTTGCTCATCTTGGCACCATCCGGGCCGTGAATCAGAGGGATATGGGCAAACTGCGGCGGCGTGAGGCCGAGCGCCTGATAAAGCTGAATCTGGCGCGGCGTGTTGTTCAGATGATCGGAGCCACGCACCACATGTGTAATGCCCATAGCGGCGTCATCGGCCACCACGGCAAGGTTGTACGTCGGACTGCCATCGGTGCGCAGGATAATCAGATCGTCCAGCTCGGCATTGTTGAACACCACATCGCCCAGCACCATATCGCGCACCACGGTTTCGCCCTCATCAGGGGAGCGGAAACGCACCACAAAGGGCGCAGCTTCGGGTCTGTCGGAACGATGCCGGCAACGACCGTCATACTTCGGTTTCTCGCCGTTCGCGCGCTGCTCCTCGCGCATGGCATCCAATTCCTCACGGCTGCAATAGCAACGATAGGCATGCCCCTCTTCAATCAGCTGTTCGGCAGCAACCACGTGTTCGGCTTTTCTAAGCCCCTGAAACACCGGCTCGCCGTCCCAGTCCAGCCCCAACCATTTCAGGCCATCGAGAATCACCTGCGTGGCTTCATCCGTGGAGCGCTCCACATCGGTATCCTCAATGCGCAGCACAAATTCACCGCCCAGATGACGGGCATAAAGCCAGGAAAACAGCGCGGTGC
>CAZQTO010000185.1:0-2123 GCA_964596375.1 uncultured Zetaproteobacteria bacterium
CTTGCCCCGGTGCTCGCCGCGCTCGGCCGGACGATCGAGCGCGCCATCGAGGGATCGACCTGGTCGGGCTATTTCGCGGCTCAGGTGCATCCATGGTTCGTGCAGGGCATGCAGTGGCGCATGTTGTTCGGTCTGGTCACCACGGCAGGCATCGTGCTGCTGGTCTGGGACCTGCTGACCATCGGCAAGGGCGAAAGCCGGACCCGGCAGAAAGTCGGACAGGAGATCGGGCAGGAAGCCTGATACCTGACAAGTGCTACACAGGGCCGGCTTGACGCCGGCCCTGTTGTTTTTAGGCTCGCCTGCATACGCCAATGCGTTTGGCAGGGAGCCCGTCATTAACAGCACTCATATCCGCAACCTGAATATCCGCGAGCTTATTTCAGACGACGCTATGTTCCGCAGCACTCAGCCCGCCGAACTCGATGTGATTGCCGCTGGCTCGAAAATCATCAGGGTTGCCAAGGGGAACCCCCTGTTTCATCAGGGAGATCCATGCACCGGTTTTTATCTGGTACTTTCTGGTGGTATCAGGCTTGCCTTTACCTCCCCTGACGGTCGTGAACACACCGCCAAGATTGCCGTTGCCGGCGATCATTTCGCCGAAGCCGTGATGTTCCTCAGTCAGCCCTACCCCCTGAATGCTTATGCCATGCAGGATGCCGAGGTGCTGTTTATCGGCAAGAATGCGGTGGATACCTGTCTCAGACAGAATCCCGATTTTTCACGCATCCTCATCGCTAATCTGAGCGTCCAGCTGCATCAATTTGCCAACAAGATTGCCACCCTGACCCTGCACAATGCCACTCAGCGGGTCATCGGCTATCTGCTTCGCTATATCGAAAAAGGCGAACAAATCGCGGAAGGTGTACATTTCAAACTACCGGCCAGCAAACACGTTATCGCCTCGCACCTGAATATCTCGCCGGAAACCTTGTCGCGCACCCTGCGCCAACTGGAAGATCTGGGGCTGATGAGTGTCGAGGGGAAAAAGATCAGCATCCCGGATATCGAAAGATTCAGGAACTTCGATACCCTGTAAAGGTCACAGCCTTTATGAGCGTGGCCCAAACAACACCCGATAAGGACAGACATATATGCTGACTAATTTCCTGCTTCCACCATCCTTTGAGCTACCGATCCAGATAAACTCCCCTGTGTTTGCCACGCCTGGCGGCGGACAGCTGCTGGTGTGCAGCACGCATGATGCCTACAAGCTGCGCGAGCACTACGGCTGTAGCACGCTACAGGAGGTGCAGATACGCATCAGCATGCAGGAGGGCAAGCGGCTGGATATCTGGCCATCCGAACTTGATGCTCCACACATGAACGCACATATCCACGGCTGCGACGATTTCAATACCTTCAAGGAGCTGTGCGAATCGCTGATGCTCGAACGCATCGGCGTGCTTCAGGTCAGCACGCGCGAAGGCCACTGCCGCATGCAGCTTACCGGCACAGTTGAACCCAAAACCATGACCGCGCGCCTGCGCCCCCTTTCCGAGCGCCTGCATATCGATATCGCCATCACGGCCCTGAAACCTTCCCCTCGCCTTTCCGAACCGGGCCTGCTCCTGATGGATATGGATTCCACCCTGATTCAAAACGAATGCATTGATGAAATCGCCGATTTCATGGGCATCAAGGAACAGGTCGCCGCCATCACCCAGCTTTCCATGGAGGGGAAACTCGATTTCGTTGCCTCATTCACCGAGCGCGTCAAGCTGCTCAAAGGGCTTGATGCAGGAGTGCTGCAAAAAGTGCTCGATGAACGTATCCGGCTCACCGACGGCGCTGAATCCCTGATCAGGGGCTTGCAGGCACACGGCTGGAAAACGGGCCTTGTTTCAGGCGGCTTCACCTTCTTCACCAGCCATTTCGAAAAAAGCCTCGGCCTCGATTTCTCTCTGGGAAATGAGCTTGATATTGTGGACGGCAAGCTCACCGGCGGTTTCATCGGTGAGGTTGTGGACGCCAACAGCAAGCGCACCGCTCTGCTCGCCAAGGCCGCTGAGTGGAATATCCCCATGCATCAGACCATCGCCATCGGCGATGGTGCCAATGATCTTCCGATGATCGAAGCCGCCGGCATGGGCATCGCCTTCCACGCCAAACCCCGCGTG
>CAZQTO010000186.1:0-2095 GCA_964596375.1 uncultured Zetaproteobacteria bacterium
ACCATTGCTCAACAGGCTGATAATCCGTCACTTCCTTGCCCATCGGCGGAGGCAGCGTGCCAAGATAGACTTTGCCGTCATCGCGCAACTGCCGGATTAATGCCTGCACGGCGCCACTGGCATGCAGCGTTTTTTCCGAGAAAAAGGTATCGAAACGGATGCCGAGGGCAGCCAGATCGTCGCGAATCATGCCCATCATGCAATCGATGCACAGCTCGGCGAGCAAACCATCGCGCTCACCGCCCGACATAGCATCCATGGATGCAAAGTCATGCAGCTGCAAAATCTGTTGGGCAGCATCGACAATATAATCGCCGGGATAGCAACCCTCAGGCAGCTCCTCGTCAAAACCGGGGATGGAGAGCTCGCGCATGCGGAACCAAAGGGAATCCGTCAGCTTGCCGATCTGCGCCCCGGCATCGTTGATATAATATTCGCGCGATACATGCACACCGCGAGCCGCCAGCACACTGGCCAGTGCATCGCCCACCACGGCTCCCCGCCCGTGACCGACATGCATCGGCCCGGTCGGATTGGCGGAAACGAATTCCACGCAGGCCGAAGGACCATCGCTGTCTGTCACTCTGCCGTAATCGCTTCCCTGCGCCATAATGCGCGCAAGAATCAAGGCCTCGCTGGCTTCCTGAAGGTGGATGTTGATGAATCCGGGACCGGCGATATCGGTGGAAGAAACAGTCGGCGGCCACTGCACAAGCTCAAGCAGTCGCTGCGCTACATCACGTGGCTTGTTACCCAGTTTTCCGGCCAAGGGCATGGCGATATTGCAGGCATAGTCGCCATGTTCCCTGATCTTCGGACGCGTCAGAACAACCTGGGGCACACTTGCCGCATCATGTTCGTCACCGTGCTCGGCAAGCAGGGCCTCAACAGCCAGTTGTAGGGATGATTCCAGTTCCTGTTTCACAAAGCCTCCGTGGGCCGCGCATCATACACATCATGCCCCATGGAATAAAACGGCCAAAGCAAAAAAAAGAGGCCGGCATTTGCCGGCCTCTTCAAAGGGTTCCACTTGTTGCTATCAGGCACCGGCCTTCAGCATATTGGTCAGGTTGTAGAGGGTTCCGAGATCAATCAGTTGCGGAGCCTTCTTACCCTGCCTGATGACCAGATCGGTTCCTTCACGATGCTCGACCATGGTGTTCACACGGACATCGGCACCATATTTCTTTTCGACGGCTGCCAGGTAATTGGCAATGGCCTGTTTGACTGCATTGGTAGACATAGTTTTGCTCCTGTCTGGATTTGATGGACAGAGCGTAGGCGTAGTTTGTGACCTTATGATGTTAGATAGATAAAAAAACGTTTAATTTTCAATTCATTATATGAAAATAAAGTGTGATGCGAAACGCCATCAATGCTGGCAATGCGGGCAGTAAAAGGTGCTGCGGCCGGCCTGCACCATACGGCGAATCATGGACTTACAAGCAACGCATGCCTGCCCCTCGCGACCATAAACCTTGAATGCATGGGAAAAATAACCGGGACTGCCGTCCACACGGGCAAAATCGCTGATTGTGCTACCGCCCGATTCAATGGCTTCTCCCAAAACCTCGCGCACCACATCGGCCAGCAGGCCAAGGCGTGCCCCGCTGATACGATCGGCAGCGCGCTCAGGATGGATACCTGCGTGAAACAGCGCCTCGCAGGCGTAGATATTACCCACCCCGACCACGACTTGCGCATTCATCAGCAGCGGTTTGATAGAGCTTTTCCGCCCACGGAAGAAGGTGCTCAGGCATTGGCCATCAAACGCATCCCCCAAAGGCTCTGGGCCGAGCTTGGCAAACCATGGATGCGCCTCCCAGCCATCGCTTGCCATCAGGCCGGCATAGCCGAATCGGCGGGCATCGCGATAGCTCAGACAGTCGCCACCCGAAAGAGCGAAACGAACATGCTCATGCGGGGCCAGGGGAGTTGCCGCCGGTAATACATGAAATCTTCCAGTCATACCCAGATGCCAGACCAGCAACAGATCATCAAAAAAGAACTGCAGGTATTTACCGCGCCGCGCTACGCGTTCACAGCTTCTCCCGTGCAACACAGTCATATCCGGCAGCGTATAGCGCAGATCGGC
>CAZQTO010000187.1:0-2000 GCA_964596375.1 uncultured Zetaproteobacteria bacterium
CTTTGGGCAGCGGACGAGCCAGATTCAGCGGATTCCAGCGGGTCAGCAGGCCATACACCTCGAAACCCCAGGGTAGAGCCAGAACTTCTTTGAGCATGCGCGATTCGATCTCGGGAATATTGACCGGCTCCTGCTTCTGGTAGATGCAGGCCTTCATGCAATCGTTGCAGATGCGATGCCCCGTGGCGGCCACCATGGGATTGTTCACGCAGGCCACGGCCAGCGCCCCGAGCATGTGCCCGCCTGCGGCAAGCTCATTCATCTCGGATATCTTTTCTTCCAGCGGGCAACCGGCCAGCGGCAGGCCGAAGACACTCTTTTTGAATTTGTGTTCCTCCGGGCCCGCCTTCTTATCTCTCATGCCTGTGGAGCAGGAATCCCGCCCCTGATGATGGCACCACACACAATAATGCGCCTGATCGAGCGCCCCGTTCAGGTCGGTGCCTGCATCGGTCAATTTGAAGCCCTGGCGATGACGCAGTGTGTCGCGCAGCCCCTGTGTGGCATCCGCGCCATGCAAGTGCACCTGCTCAAGCGGTACGAAGTGCATGGGATCAAGCGAAGCGGCCAGCTTGAACAGCACACCCTCGGCATGCCTTTTTCTACCGGCCTGACTGCGCACAGCCCAGACGGCATAGGTGCGAGCCTTGTCCAGAGCCGCGGCATGCGCATCCTTGTCCGTGAGCCAAGCCAGCACATGGGTGGCGAAGGCAAGCTCGCTGAACTTTTCTCCGAACAGGGCGGCGAGTTTACCGGCGAGCTTAAGCGCAGCATCGTCTTCAATCACATCGGCACCTGTTTTCTTACTGGCAGGCTGCACGAACTGCTTTTTGCAGGCATAGAGCGGGCTTAAGTTATCGTGGCTTGCGACAAGCGCCTGCATTTCCTGCTCGATATTGAACAGCCCGCCGATGAATGCCTCGACATGCGGCGCCAGCGCCACAAGCAGATCGGCCTCGCCCGCCTTATGCAGCGAAGCAGGATCGGCACGACCCGCCATCAGGCGACTATATAGGGATGCATCCGAGGCTTGCAGGGCCACCACAAACAGCCTGTCGATCTCAGTCAGGCCTTCGCGGTGATACAGGTCCATGAAGTCCAGACCGTGGTTCAATGTCAACTCATGCAATGCGATACTCCCCTTCATCTCAGGGTCAGCCCCGATATCCAGAGCATAGCCGGTTCCTGCCCTGATTTCATCGTCAGCGAATTCCGCCAACAACCCCTTGTTTAAGAAAATGTGCTATAAGGAATAAACACCCGACAAGCAGCCGGCAGGAAAGGGAGGATAAGCATAGATGCCCAAGACGCCGCATTTCTATCTGTGGATTCATGGCGAAGCCCATTCAGGTACCGGGGACTTCGAGGTGCGCAACCCCTACAACGACACATGTATCGCCACTGCCTCGATGGCCGGGCACAAAGAGGTCAGGGAAGCGGTTATATCAGCGTGCAAGGCCGCCGGCAAACTGGGCGCGATGTCGCGCTATGCGCGCAGCACCCTGCTCAGGGATATTGCCGAGGGCATGGAGGAATCACGCGGCGAGATCGTTGATGCGCTGATTGTCGAAGGTGGTAAACCGCGTCAATTTGCCGAGCTGGAGCTGGAGCGCAGCATTGCTGTGTTCTCATGGGCCGCCGAGGAGGCACGTCGTTTCTGTGGAACCCAGGTTCCCATGGATGGCATGCAGCGCGGCGAGGGCTATGAAGGCTACACACGGCGCGAACCCATTGGCCCTATTCTGGGTATCACCCCGTTCAATTTCCCGCTCAATCTGGTGGCGCACAAGGTCGCTCCGGCGCTGGCCGTGGGCAATCCCATCATCATCAAACCGGCCAGCGCCACCCCGATTTCCGCCCTGCTGCTGGCACGCATCATCAGCGATGCCGGTGCTCCGGCGGGAAGTCTGAATGTGCTGCCCATGGGGCACGATGAGGTTGCCGGCCTGCTGGCGGGAGATGAGATTCGCATGCTCAGCTTCACCGGCAGCCCGGATGTG
>CAZQTO010000188.1:0-1922 GCA_964596375.1 uncultured Zetaproteobacteria bacterium
AATAGATGGCATTCTGCCAGGTGTTTTCCGAGGCTTCTTCGGCAAAGGCCTGCTCCTCTGCAACGCCGAAGCGCAACAGCCAGCGGCGCATCACCGCACCCTCGGATTCGCGGGCCTGACTCAAGGGGCGACCTCCGGTGGCATAAACAGGCAGACCAGTCTGCTGCGCAACATCTGCGGCATAGATGGTGCGCATCATGGCAAAATGTGCCAGTTCATCCGAGCCGTCGTATTCAGGCGCCTGTTCATAAAGACCCCCGCCGAGCAGTACAATCGCCGTCGTGCCGGCTGGCAGCTTCTTTATATATGCGATCGTATCGGAACGAAGCGGTGGAGAAGCATATTCCAGCGAACCTGTCAGGGCATCGCGCAGCGGCGCGGTAGATAGTAGCCAGAACGCGACAAGCGAAAGGATCAGCAGCGCCCTTCCCCACCACCATCTTCTGCGCGCCAGATATCCCGTAAAGGCCAGCAGTATCAGCCCTCCCGGCGGAAGCAGGATCTGTGTCACAAGCTTGGTCAGCATCAATCCGCTCATTTCATCCTCCCTGTTTGACCCGACAGTCCGCGCTCTGATGGTCAGCCCTGATGCGCAGCGCCACCACCAGCGCCTCAAACAGCACCCACAGGGCCAGCAGCAGAATCAGGCCACCGACCGCAGCTACCGTCCACTGCCCCTTGCCGGCGGCCTCGATGATACCCATGACCATCCCGGATACGGTTGCAGCAAGTACCAGCAGCATGGGCAGCAGAGTATAAAGCACTGGCCGGCGTTTGCGGTAAAGATAAATGGTCACAGTAAGCAGCGTCAGGGCAGCGAGAATCTGGTTGGTGGTGCCGAACAGCGTCCACAGAAACAGCCCGGCGGGCTTGCCCTCCACGCGGAAAAAGGCGAAGAAGCCGATAGCAGCCACAGCCAGCAGGGTGGCGACATAGCGGTTGCCAAGCAGCTTCAGGCCGAGGGTGTGGCCGATTTCTTCAATATTAAAGCGCAGCAGCCTTGTCCCTGTATCCACACTGGTCATGGCAAAGGCAACCACGACAACACTGATAAAGGCCATCGCCATATCCAGAGGAACACCCAACTGATGAATGAACTGACCATTACCCTGAATGAACACGCCCAGCTTCTGATGCAGGCCGGCCGCTTTCTCCCATGAGCCGTAGAAGCTGGCCCACTGCTCATGACTGGTGAACGCCCCGGCCGTTGTAGCCAGTACCGCAAGCAGGGCCAATAGTGACTCCCCAATCATGCCGACATAGCCGACAAAAGGCGCATCCGTTTCCTTATCCAATTGCTTGGCTGTCGTACCCGAAGCGACCATCCCGTGAAACCCGGAAATCGCTCCGCAGGCAATGACGATGAACAGGAAAGGAAACATGGGCGGCGCGCCCTCGGGATGCGCATTAATCATCGGTGCCGCCCACTCCGGCGACATCACAAAAAAGCCGGCCAGCATGCATGCCATGGCCAGATATAACAGCAGTGAATTGAGAAAGTCGCGGGGCTGCAAAAGCAACCAGACCGGCAGCACGCTGGCGGCAAAGGCATAGACGAGCAGGCTCCAGCTCCAGGTGGATGCGGAAATACCGGTCACCGGCAGGTAGAGCCCTATCCATGTGGTCAGCAGCATGAGCACAAAACCCACGCCGATCAGCGGCCACAACGGCATATTACGGCGATGGATAAGAAACCCGATGAGCATGGCAATCAGCATCAGGGCATAGGTTGGGAAAACCGCCTCGGGATGGGCAGTGGGTGGAATGTTTACCGCATCCGGTGCCGCAAACAGACCGGAAATCACCAGCACAAAAACACCCATGGCCAGGGCTACGAGGAAGAAGATCACCAGCAGGAAAAGCAGACGGGTGCGCGGACTGATCACATCCCTGGCTATCGTGCCCATACTCTGCCCCTGATG
>CAZQTO010000189.1:0-1785 GCA_964596375.1 uncultured Zetaproteobacteria bacterium
GGTGTACTGCCGGTAAAATCCGGCCACAGATTGACCGCGCTGCGCTTGTAGTGATCCGGCCATGAGGCAATCAGCTGCCAGTGGAAGGGGGAGAAGGGTAGCGGCAGGGCGGCATAGGCCTGTGCCCCGGGCTGTTCGCTGCGGGCAAGCTCGAGCGCTCTTTCATGCGCCCACACGGTCAGCCCCAGATAGGAAGCAGCCAGCAGCAGCGCTGTGACGGCAAGTGCCCGCGCCTTCTTTGGCAGGAAAATGGCGGCAAGCAGCGGCAACAGCAGGCAGGCGGTGAACAGCGGATCGATGATGAACACCAGATCAAGGGCGGCGCGCCAGTCGGAAACAGGCGCCAGAAGCATGGTGCCGAAAGAGGTGATGAGATCGAGGAAGATATGCATCGCAATGGCTATGCCGATCAGCCAGGGCGCGAGTTTCTGCTCTGCGCGTTTGGCCGGGGTGAGCGCATAAAACAGCCATGCCCATAGCGGCAGCATCAGGAGCGAATGGGTAATGCCGCGGTGGTATTGCAGATAGGTGGTGTCGGAGATGAACTTGAGTACGAAATCAGCATCCGGGGCCATCGTGAACAGCACTAAAAGAATCACATAGCGGGTTGGCAGAGGCTTGCCCGGCAGGGCGCGGGCCAGCACAGAGCCCGACAGGGCGTGGGTTAGCGGGTCCAAGTGGGGATGTCGCGCAACAGGGCCGACCAGTTGTTTCCCGGGGCGATGCTGCCGCCGCAAACCGCGTGCGCAGCACCCGTCACTTCGGCGACCGTATTGACCGCACCACGCAGGGTTTGCAGGGCCAGCACGGCAAAACACGCAGCTTCTACAGCCTGCTCCGGTATCCCGAAACCTTCCGTGCCGCTTATGCTTGCCGGAGCCAGGCGCTTGGCGAGGCTATGCATCAGGTGTGTGTTGCATGCGCCGCCACCGCAGACCAGCCAGCGCCCTGGCGGATTGGGCAGAAAGCGAACACTTCCCGCAATAGCTTCCACACTCAGCGCACAGGCCGTGGCCAGACGATCCGCATCGCTGATGTCCGGCCAGCCTAAAATAGTATTGATCACCTGCCTGCCGAACTCTTCCCGCCCCGTCGATTTGGGCGGCGTTCTGCTCAAAAATGGAATACCCAGCAGTTTGTCGAGAAGCTCCTGGCATCCCCGGCCCGATGCCGCCAGTTCGCCGTCTTCATCATAGCTGTTGCGCCCGTCGGAAAGTGCCAGTATCAGGCCGTCCATCAGCATATTGCCCGGTCCACAGTCGAAGCCGGTGGTGCTGCCGTTTTTGCCCAACCATGTGATATTGGCGATGCCGCCGATATTGAGCACGGCGGTGTCCATATCTTCCGAGGCGAATAACTGGCGATGGGCAAAGGGCACAAGCGGTGCGCCCTGACCGTGGGCTGCGATGTCGCGGCTGCGGAAGTCGGAGATGGTGGTGATGCCCGTGCGCTCGGCGATGGTCGAGGCGCAGCCGATCTGCAGGGAAAAGGGATGCTTATCCTTGGGGCGATGGCGGATGGTCTGGCCGTGGCAGCCGATGGCGGCAATATCGCCTGCGTGCAGGCCGGCGCCTGCGAAAGCTTGCATAGCTGCTGCTGCATAGGCGTGGCCGAGCTGCACATGCAGGGAACCCATGCTATCGATCTCGTTCACGCCCGGTTCGGCAAGGCGGAGAATCGGTTCGCTCAGGCGTGGCGGCATCGGGCAACTGAGAAAATGCACCAGTTCGGGGCGGGTATCCATATTGTTGCGTACGATGGCTACATCAATGCCGTCAGCGGAGG
>CAZQTO010000190.1:0-1766 GCA_964596375.1 uncultured Zetaproteobacteria bacterium
TGGCGGATAACGGGGTATGCATCGAAATTTTGAGGCCTGAAGATGTCGCCTTGCAGCCCGGCTTGAGTGCTTGCAGCGATGCCGAGGCCGAATATCGCCACGTCGCGCGCTGCATCGCGCAGCTTCTCGCCGGCGAGCCTATGGCGCGCATCGGCGTGGCAATCAGCCGTCAGGTGACAGATACATCAGCCCTCAGGCGCATACTTGATGCGACCCTTATGCCGGAGGCTCCGCTGGCCGATGGCATGCAGGCGGTGTTGATGGCCGGCGAGCCCCTGGCTTGCATGCCGCTGGTTTTCCAGATGACGCGCTTGCTGCAACTTGCCGGTAAATCGGGCGCACCCTATGCCGACTTCTCCCCCCTGCTTTTTTCACCCGGTCTCAAGGGCTTTGTCGCCGAACGGGAGGCGCGCGCAGCCCTCGATGCAAAGCTGCGGGCCGATAAACGACATTATATCAGCTTCAAATCCCTGCTTGCTTCGGATGCGCTGGGCGATGCACCGCAGCTTGCCGCTGTGCTCAAGGCCATGCTGCTGTGGCATGGTGCGGCGCGCCCGGCGGGCGAGTGGGTTGATGCCGTGCATGGTCTGTTGCAGTCGGCCGGTTATCTTCGCACCGAGGGCGAGGGGCAGGATGCACCGCTGCCTCGCAGTAATGGCGAGATTCGCCAACTCAATGCTTTTCGCGAAGCTCTGGGGAGTCTGGTGGCCGCTGATGCGGTGAGTCCGCCAATGGATTGGGGCAGCTTTCTGTCACTGCTTTCCATCGCATGCAATGCCATGCAGCTGGCCGCGCCAGCCATGTATCCGCAGGTGCAGGTGCTGCCGCTTGAACGGATGAAAGGGCTGCGCTTTGATGCTGTATTCGCCCTTGGCCTTGACGAGGAAGCATTACCGATCCCCGCGCAGCCTGTACCCTTGTTGCCGTTTGCCGTACAGCGTCGGCACGGCTTGCCGGGGGTTGGTGCAGCAGCAGCATACGCCGAATCGAGCTTTCTCTGGCATCAGTTGATGCAGGCGGCACCGCGCGTGCATATCAGCTTCGCGCGCCGTCGCGATGGGCGCGAACTGAACGCCTCGCCCTTGCTGGATGGTATCGAGGCAGTGCCTTGCGATATGGATACCGTCCCGCAGGTCGGCATTGATGTTGAAACCTACGAAGATGCGCCGGACGTTGCATTGCTCGAGGGTGAGCAAATCAGAGGCGGGGCGGCTATTGTAAAAAACCAGTCGGCTTGCCCGTTCCGTGCCTTCGCCACACATCGGTTGGGCATTGCCGCGCTGGAAACACCCGAGCCGGGTATCGATGCTGCGGCCAAGGGTTCGCTGATCCATCTGGCGCTGGAATATATCTGGTCGCGCCTTGCATCGCAGGCTGCACTTCTTGAGCTGGACGAGGTGGGCATGGCAAGCTTGATCGAAGCGGCGATTGCGCATGCCTGCGAAGGCTTGCGCAATCCGTTGCCCGATGCGGTGCGGCAGTTTGAATGCGAGCGCATGCGCCGGGTGCTTGCCGAATGGCTGAGTGTGGAGCGTGAACGCCCGCCTTTCCGTGTGGAGCATTGCGAGAAGCCCTATCGTCTGGACTTGCCCGAAGGCGGCAGCGTGCGCTTTCCCGTGAATCTGAAGGCCGACCGACTCGATCTCGATGCCCAGGGGCATAAAATCCTCATCGACTACAAGACCGGCAGGAAACAGAGCATCGGCCAATGGACCGGCGAGCGTATGGCCGAGCCGCAGTTGCCCTTGTACAGCATGGCGGCGGAT
>CAZQTO010000191.1:0-1716 GCA_964596375.1 uncultured Zetaproteobacteria bacterium
GGATGGCCTGTCGGCCCCATCAGCACCACGGGCTCGCCAACTTTGAGATGCGCGCACAAGTCGGAGGAGCCACCCATCTCCAGCAGGATCATGGAGACCAGACCCTTTTCGACATCCACCTCGGCTCCGGTCAGTGCCACGCCTTCCATGCCCAGCACCGTGCCCTCCACGCGCATCGCATGGGCCTCGTAATTCTGCAGGCGGTAGAACTGCCCCGGCTTGAAAGCGCGTGCCGCGCGCGGCGCATGCACCGTGACCTCGACAATGTTCGGAGTCAGCCGCTCGACCCTGTGCACACTGGCAATGAATTCATCGGCAAAAAGCCCTGCCAGGGCCCTGGGCTTGATGCCCGATGGCTCTCTTTTGGCCAGGATGCGATCAATCGTCGGATAACCCTGCGTAGCGCTGGCCATGGCCTTGACCACATTGCCGGCAAACGACGGATGCAGATCGCCGAAGAAGCTGATGGCCCGCCCGTCCTCGCGGATATGGCTGAGCATATGGACCTGTGCAGGCTTGGTGCTGTGCTCGGGCGACACCTTGTTGCCATCGGCATCCACGGCCTGAAAATATTTGCCATCCAGGGTAAGCTGATCGGGGTATTCCTCCTGCAGCACGACATTGGGCCGGGTGCCTGCGGCCACAAGGATGGCGCGCGCCGGCAGGTGGACGACTTCAGACGTCGGCTCGATACCGCCCTGCCCGGTCTGTTCGTTCTCAACCCGACGCATACGCTGAAATTCAATCGCCTTGGCATGGCCGAAACGGCCCACATCCACGCACACGGGACTCAACAGCTCGGCAAAGCGGATACCCTCCTGCATCGCCTTGGTGATCTCCTCATGGTTGAAACGGTAACTCGGCGCATCGATCATGCGCTGGCGGTAGGCCACGGTCGCCCCGCCCCACTCGTTGAGATGGAAAAGAATGTCCGGTTCGCGCTTACCGGCCACAGCCTTCTTTCTTTCCTCACGCAGGATGCGGGCATGCCTGATGTATTCATCGGCGATTTCGCCCTCTTCCTCGCCCCATGCAGCGCGCACCTGTTTCTCGCCACACTCGGCACACAGCCACTCGTAACGGGTGAGAAACTTCTCCACCTGTACAGGGTAGTAAGCCAGGGCTTCGGTAGCGGTATCAATCGCCGTCAGCCCGCCGCCAATAACCACCACAGGCAGCCTGATCTGCAGATTGGCAATCGAATCGGCCCGGGCCGCACCGGTCAGCTGCAGGGCCATGAGAAAATCGGAGGCCTGGCGCACACCGCGCGCCATACCGTTGCGCATGGGGATAAAGGTCGGCGCGCCCGCCCCCAGACACAGGGCGATGTGATCGAAGCCCATGGCAAAGGCATCGTCGAAAGTCAGCGTGCTTCCCAGGCGCACGCCGCCGAACATGGCAAACTGTTTGCGCCTTTCCAGAAGCAGGCGGATGATTTTGAGGAAGTTTTTGTCCCAGCGCACGGTGATGCCGTATTCCGTAACGCCGCCGAAACCGGCCATGACACGCTCATCCAGCGATTCGTAGAGCTCGGTCACGTCTCTAATCGGCCTGAAATCCTCGCGCATACCAAGCGGCGTGACGCCGGAGATATCGACCGGCAGGGGCTCGATCTTCAGACCATCGACAGCGACGATGCCATGCCCCTCGTTCATCAGGTGGTGCGCCAGGGTGAAGCCTGCGGGGCCCAGACCCGCAATCAGCACCTTGTAACCC
>CAZQTO010000192.1:0-1680 GCA_964596375.1 uncultured Zetaproteobacteria bacterium
CGCCTTGCCGCGCCCGCCGGCATGAATCTGCGCCTTCACCACCCAGACGGAGCCACCCAGTTTCCCGGTAGCCGCCACCGCCTCATCCACACTCATGGCGGGAATACCTTCGGGAACGGGTATTCCGCCCGTTTTTAGAACGGCCTTGGCCTGATATTCATGAATATTCACGCTATCTCCTCAGAAATGTTCCATCGCATCGACGTCACGCACCAGACCCTTCACCGCATCCAGCGAACGCATCAGGGCCGCCATCTCATCATCGCTCAGATCAAGCTCGATGACCCCTTCCATGCCGCCACCGCCAAGTTTGCATGGCACGCCCATAAAATAGCCGTCAACGCCATACTCGCCCTCAAGCAGGGCCGCACAGGGAAGAATCCGCTTCTGATCCTTCAGGATGGCCTCGGCCATCTCCACCACCGCAGCACCCGGCGCATAGAAGGCCGAGCCGGTTTTCAGCAGCTTGACGATTTCCGCTCCGCCCTGCGCTGTTCGTTCGGTAATCGCACTCAGCTGTTCCGCATCCATCAACTCGGTGATCGGAATACCAGCCACGGTTGAATAACGCGCCAGCGGCACCATCGTATCGCCATGCCCACCAAGCACGAAAGCGGTTACATCGTGAATCGACACCTCCAGTGCCGAGGCGATAAAGGAGCGCATACGCGCCGAGTCCAGCACGCCGGCCATGCCGATAACGCGCGAACGGGGAAAGCCGGAAACCTTCATGGCGGTATACACCATCGCATCCAGCGGATTGGTCACCACCAGCAGGATGCAGTTGGGCGAATGCTGCACGATATTTTTCGTGACATCGGCGACAATCCTGACGTTGGTGGACAGTAGATCGTCACGGCTCATGCCGGGTTTGCGTGCAATGCCGGCGGTGATAATCACCAGATCGGAACCCGCGGTATCGGCATAATCATTGGTACCGAAAACGTTGGCGTTGTAGCCCTGAATCGGCGAGGCCTCGAACATGTCCAGGGCCTTGCCCTGCGGCACGCCTTCGATCACATCGAGCAGCACGATATCGGCGAGCTCTTTCTGCGCAGCAAGAAATGCGGCTGTCGCGCCGACATTGCCGGACCCCACCACGGTAACCTTTTTACGTTTAAAATAGCGGTTATCTCCCCGCTGCATCCCTGACCAACGCATGATGAACTCCTCGCTTAATTTGCGCAGGCAAACATAGACTTGCCAAGCTCGCTTGTCGAACGTGGAATGAGTCCATGCGACAAGCCGACATCAAGTCTCTTCCTGCCGTCCTGAACACCGTTTGCAGCCGTATCAGCGACTGTGGCGGGCGCGCCTGGCTGGTCGGCGGATCGGTGCGCGATATATTGCTTGGTCATACCCCGAAGGATTTCGATCTTGAGATATACGGCCTGGATGCCGATCAACTGATGACTGCGGTGCATAAACTCGGGCGCTGCCAGGAAGTGGGCAAGCAGTTCGGTGTCATCAAGTTATGGACCGAGGGCATGGAAATCGATCTTGCCCTGCCGCGCACCGAGCGTAAGAACGGGGCAGGCCACCGCGCCTTCGATGTCCGGTCCGACCCGTGGCTTGATGAGAAAACCGCCTCCGAACGGCGCGATTTTACCATCAATGCCATGATGCTCGACCCGCTCACAGGCGACCTGCTTGATTTTCACGGCGGCAGGCTTGATCTCG
>CAZQTO010000193.1:0-1669 GCA_964596375.1 uncultured Zetaproteobacteria bacterium
GCTTGATGCCGTCCAGCAGTGACTCGCGGCAACCGTAGAGGTTGTCGAATTTGGACTTGGTGACCGAGTCGTTCACATTGATGGCAGGGAATGGCAGATCGCCAGCTGCCTGCATCTGATACAGGCGGTGTACACCTGTTGTGGTCTCTTCGGTTACACCCTGAATCGCATCACGGCGTGATGTGTAGTAACCGGGCTGGCTGGCCAGTCGTTTCTTGATCGATGCAAAGAGGTACTCCTCCTCCTCGCTTCCCGGCTTATCCAGTACAGATATGTCTTTTTCAGCCTTGGCACCGAGAATCAGCAACATGGTGGCATCGCCACCATCATCAAGGATCATGTTCGGTGTGCCGCCATCATGCCACTCCATAATTGAGTGGCAAAACTCCCAATACTCTTCCAGCGTTTCACCTTTGTGAGCAAAGACCGGGATACCTTCAGCGGCAATCGCTGCGGCAGCGTGATCCTGCGTGGAATAGATATTGCATGATGCCCAGCGCACTTCAGCACCAAGGGCTGTCAGGGTTTCAATCAGCACACCTGTCTGGATGGTCATATGCAGGGAGCCAGCAATGCGCGCGCCCTTCAATGGCTGTGAAGCCGCATATTTTTCGCGGGTTACCATCAGGCCAGGCATTTCGGTCTCGGCAATTTTCAGCTCTTTACGGCCCCATGCAATGGTTTCCGGGGACATATCCGCCACTTTGTAATCGGTAAAATCAGACATTCTCATACTCCTATATTCGCCCATGATTGTTATGAATCATTCAGGCATAAAAATATGAGCACCGTTAAACGTTTTGCGACTGAGCCTGGTACCGCCTTCGCGGCACTGCAGTGCTCCTCAGTCTGGAAACAAAACCAGGTGCTTTAACACCTGGCCCTGTCCTTACCGGAAATGCAGATGCATCACCGGCGCTGTTCAATTACTTGCCGACAGCAGCCTTCAGCTCGGCAACCTTATCGGTACGCTCCCAGGTGAATTCCGGCAACTCACGGCCAAAGTGACCGTAGGCGGAAGTCTTGGCATAGATTGGGCGCAGCAGATCGAGCGCCTGCACAATACCCTTCGGACGCAGGTCGAACACCTCGCGCACTGCCTTGGCCAGCTTTTCCTCGTCCACCGTGCCGGTGCCGAAGGTATTGATCATCACGGAAAGCGGGTGCGCAACACCAATCGCATAGGCCACCTGCACTTCACAACGCTCGGCAAGGCCAGCCGCCACAATATTCTTGGCCACGTAACGCATCATATAACAGGCGGAACGGTCCACCTTCGTCGGATCCTTGCCCGAGAAAGCACCGCCACCATGATGGCCGAAGCCGCCGTAGGTATCGACGACAATTTTGCGCCCTGTCACACCGCAGTCACCCACGGGGCCGCCAATCACAAAACGACCGGTCGGATTGATATGATATTCGGTTCCGGCATGCAGCAGACCCGTCGGATCGAGGATCGGCTTGATGACCTCTTCCATGATCGCCTCGGACAAATCCTTGTGCGTCACATCCGGGTTGTGCTGCGTAGACAGCACCACAGCATCGATGGCCACCGGCTTGCTATCCACATAACGCACGGAGACCTGTGACTTGGCATCCGAACGCAGAAACTTGAGTACACCGGCCTTGCGCACGGCAGCCTGCTTTTCCACCAACAGGTGCGACAGGT
>CAZQTO010000194.1:0-1557 GCA_964596375.1 uncultured Zetaproteobacteria bacterium
GGCTCTGTGAAGCTGCCGCGCATATCCATCAGGCGACGCTGCATGCCCACACCATCGGATATCTTCTCCCACAGGCCAAGACCACCGGCCCGATCCGAGAGGAAATAGACATGCCCTGAATCACGCCAATTAACAGAATCGAAGGCATGTGCATCTTCGGTGACCACGCTTGCCGGATCCCCGTTTTCCACATAGCGGCGTGACACCCGGGTCTGCTTGCCCTTACTGGACACAGTCAGCAGGTATCGCCCATCCGGTGACGGCTTGGCATACATTTCATTCTCGCCCGGCTCCAATGTAAGCAGTGCCGCGGCGTCAGCCGTCACCTCAGCCTTCTGGCCCGCCGCCCCCGTAGACGCAGTCACGCCCTTCGATTCCAGCCAGTCCATCATGCCAGCAGCCTGCGCCGGAACACTCCAGGCCAGCAGGGCTGCGATAACAAACATTGATTTACGCATAGTTAATCTCCTTTGTTGTTTGCAAAATAAGTGTTAAAAACCAACCTGCCACAGACTCCAGCGGGAACCCGTTCCGGCCTGCGGATCGGTCAGATTGCGGTTGGAATGGAAGATAATGGTGTGGCTGTCCTTCCATGCCGGTGCGCCATCGGTGGCGCTTCTTGCATTGGTCAGGCGCTGCACCTGCCCGCTCTGCACATCCACCACATAGATGGATGTTTCCAGCACTTCGCCCTTGCTGTGCCGATTGGAAACAAAGGCAATGCGCTTGCCATCCGGGCTCCAGGCCGGCTCAAAATCACCGTAT
This sequence comes from uncultured Zetaproteobacteria bacterium, assembly GCA_964596375.1. Lineage (GTDB taxonomy): Bacteria > Pseudomonadota > Zetaproteobacteria > Mariprofundales > Mariprofundaceae > UBA1543. The sequence continues at coordinate 766 of CAZQTO010000194.1, forward strand.
TTCGAATCGGTCAGCTGCACCAGATCACTGCCATCGATATCCTGCATCCAGATATCGTAGTTGCCACCGCTATTGCGCACAAATGCAATACGCTTGCCGTCGGGAGAGATGGCGCCGCTCACCGCATTGGGAATCATGGTCAATTGCCCCTTGCCACGCTCGAAGATGAACAGCGATGGATTCTCGAATTTACTAAGCACGCCGCTCTCAGTGGCTTTATAGCCCATCTTGTGCTCGAAATTATTGGAATCATAATAGCGCCAGGTTTGACCTATCAACTCCTGATGCACTCCCAACTCATCGAATTTCTGGATAGCGCGAGTCTGCAGCACCTTCTCCATGGCCGTGTCAAAACACCAGACATTTCCATCGTAAGAGGCATGCAGGTTCATCGGCACCAGCGACCCGCTATAGCTTCCCATATTGGCAAGGAGCACATGCCCATCGCCGCGACCCTGTCGCATCCATGCCGACACGGGCCCCACGCGGTTGCTGACATAACCGATGGCCCCGTTCTGCAAGGCCACACCGAAACGGAATGCCTCATTGAGATAGCGGGGCTTGATGCGACTCACCTCGCTGGCCGGGTTGGATACATCCGCCTGCACAACGCTGTACGCATCGGAGGTGCGTACGCTGTAAACAAGACTGTGGCCGGCAATTGAGGGATAAACAATATCGGCATGCTTGTCAGCCACAACGCTGCTTACCGGATATAGCGCAGGCTCGGCCTGCATGCGCGCCGCCAACGCGGGCGTCGCTGCAAAGGCAATGGTCAGCACTGCACTGCAA
>CAZQTO010000195.1:0-1528 GCA_964596375.1 uncultured Zetaproteobacteria bacterium
GATTTTGTGAGCCAAGGCAAAACCGCGCTTTTGCCTTGGCGTACTGAATAAGTGCGGAGACGCACTTATTCAAACCTTCCCTAATGTGAACCGGTATCAAAAAAAACACCCCGCCGGAAGGCAGGGTGTTTTAAATCAGAAAAAGATGCAAACCTGATTAATCAGGCTGTACGTTCCTTGCCTGTGGGCCTTTCTGGCCCTGCTCGATGTCAAAAGTCACCTTTTGGCCTTCTGCCAAAGACTTGAAACCGTCGCCGCTGATAGCTGAGAAATGAACGAATACGTCATCTCCGCCGTCGTCCTGAGCGATGAAACCAAAGCCCTTGGAGTCGTTAAACCATTTTACTGTACCTGTAGCCATTGTGTATATACCTCTAAACGTTTGTTTATTTTATTTTAGGCATCTGATGAAAAGTGACAGTGGAGCATCGGGCGAACCCCAGACAACCAATAACGCACTATAAACCATTTGCAGTGGCGCAACATATACCATCAATCAAGTGATTGCCAGTAATTATTAATGCAGCACTGAATGCCTGTATGGCCTTATTTTTCAAGGTCTGCGATGTGGGATCAATCGCTCGCCGAACATCTGCGCACAAAGCAGGAAGGTGCCGACGCTGCCGATAACGGCAACACTCAGCCATATGTATTGCAATATTTTACCCTCTTCGGGGAAGGCCCAGAACATATTCAGGCCAAAAAGAAAAAGCAGCATCGGCAGGCAGGTAAAGGCAGCACGCAGCATCCGCCGGAAGCTGTCTGCATCAAGGATACGGCCATGCCGCCTGCGTAGATGCAGCAGCAAAAGGACAACATTAACAAAGGATGCCAGTGTGGTAGCCAGAGCCAGGCCGACAAAGCCGAGCGGCCACATCAGCATGAGGGCCAGTAGGATATTGACGGCAACACTGATGGCGGCGTAACGCATTGGTGTTTTTGAATCCTTTTCTGCATAGCAGGCGGTAGCGAGTACGCGGGCCCAGCAGAAGGCAATCAGTCCGAATGAATAGGCCTGCAGGGCGTGGGAAGTTGAGATGCTGTCGTGATGGGTAAAGCGCCCACCTTCGAAGAGGGTTGTGATAATCGGCTCTGCCAGCAACAACAGGCCCAGCATTGAAGGTAGTGCAATCCAGGTCAGCCAGCCGAGGCCGAGGCGCAACTCGGTCACGGCCTCCGCATGTTGCCCTTTGGAAAAATGCTCAGATAAGGCCGGCAGCAGGGCAGTTCCCATGGCGATGCCGAACAGGGCCAGGGGAAGCTGCACAATGCGATCCGAGTAGTAGAGATAGGATACAGCGCCGACCGGCAGCAAGGTGGCCAAAATGGTGCCGACAAGGATATTAAACTGTACTGCGGCGACCCCGACCACGGCCGGCCCGAACAGTTTCAGTGTGCGCAGCACGGCCGGGTGGGTGGCGTTCCAGACAGGCCGTGGTGTCCAGCCGATGCGTTTGAGTGCCGGAAACTGGATGGCAAGTTGCAGTGCGCCACCGAGCAGCACGCCGATGGCCAGCGCCAGTGCCGG